>NZ_JAAITI010000123.1 GCF_013304735.1 Blautia luti | reverse complement strand
ATGAGGAATACCGATATAACATCGGACCTATTGAGCATGATCCGTTTATCCTGATCAGTTATCTGTCAGCAAAGTATGAAGAATTTACCTTTGAACAGGTAAAGCCAGAACTGGATGCTCTTTTTGCATTGCAGTATCGGTTAGAAACAGAAGCAGTCAATGAGACTGTGACAGAGACAGCAACTGTAAGAGTTGGAGAATCTTTGGGACAGGTTGTGACCAGTGGGTATTGTAACTGCCCAATTTGTTGTGGTATTTGGAGCGGAGGACCGACTGCCAGTGGAGCATATCCAACTGCCA
>NZ_JAAITI010000122.1 GCF_013304735.1 Blautia luti | reverse complement strand
ATGGATGCAGCATTGGCAGCTCTTCCATTGGATTTTGAAGCGTATGGGACAAACTATCAGCAAAAAACAGAACTTCTTTCGGAACTTCATCAGTATGCAGAAGGAACCTATACGATATTCCCGACACCAGAAGCAGAACCATTCTTTACAGAACCGTCAGGGCACCAGATGACCATGTTTGATTTCTTGGATACGAAGGCAGTGGCAGAACCGACCGTAGTCGATATGTCAGATGTGGAGGAAATAGAAGAGGAAGAGGTTACTGCCGAAGAATCTATTCTGGAAAGTCAGGAACAGGAAA
>NZ_JAAITI010000014.1 GCF_013304735.1 Blautia luti | reverse complement strand
GTATTTACAGGAATAGACGACATTGTTGTTTGATTTATATGTTGTGTTCATATTTATATTATACTATGGTTTATTAGTTAATACAATTACTATTTTGTCCATCTTCAATTACTTGCATAAAACCCTCGATATGCTCAAATACAAATGCTGGTACTACGACCAGGCCATGAAAGAAGGAAACGAAGACAAGATCCGCCAGATGCTCCCGGACAACCTCCCGAAAGACATCCAGCAGCTATACGACAACGGCCATAAATAACAGGCATGGCCGCCTCACCACGTCCGCCGCATATAAACAATCCCCGTAACATCCGCCATCACCCAGCCGATGGGAATCGCCACCCAGATTCCCACCTCACCAATCACAGCAGAAAGAACATAAGCCAGCAGAACACGGAGCCCCAGCGAGATCACCGTCAGCACAACCGACATCTCCGCTCGCTTGATCGCCCGGTAATAACCATACAGCAGAAACAGACAGCCAATACCAAGATAAAAAGCACCCTCGATCCGGAGATACTTCACCCCCGCAGCGATCACAGCCACCTCTTTTCCACTGACAAAAATCTTCATCAGAGGCCCTGCAAACAGACACACCAGCACTGAGATCATCACACTGAACCCGATACTCATGGCAAAAGCCACCCGGGTACCCTTGCGGATACGCTCCTGATTCCCGGCGCCGTAATTCTGCGCCACAAAGGTAGAAAAGGCATTTCCAAAATCCTGCACCGGAAGATAGGCAAAGGTATCAATCTTCACAGCAGCCGCAAAAGCAGCCATTACTGTAGCCCCGAAGCTGTTCACCAGCCCCTGGACCATCAGAATTCCAAAATTCATCACCGACTGCTGCAGACAGGTCAGAGAAGAAAGATTCACGATCTCACCAAGAATCCCCCGGTCAAAACAAAGCTCCTCTTTTCCAGGCAGAAGATCTTTACAGGAATGCAGCACATAAATGGTGATCCCGACGCCTGACACATACTGAGCGATCACCGTAGCAAAAGCCGCACCTGCGATTCCCCAGGGAAGAACCGCCACAAACAAAAGATCCAGTCCAATATTCAGGACAGCGGAAACCGCCAGAAAAACAAGAGGCACCGTGGAATTACCAAGAGCCCTTAAAAGACAGGAAAAAAAGTTATAAAGGGATGTTGCCACAAGCCCTGCAAAGATCACAAGCAGATATGTTTTCATCCCATCGTACACTTCTTCCGGCACCCGCAGGAACCAGAGGATCGGGTCCGTAAAAAGGTACACCAGCACATTTAACAGCACCGTTACACCCATGATCAGTCCAAAAGCATGGACAACAGAAAGCCGCAGCTCCCGGTCACTGCCCTTTCCCTTATAAATCGAAAAAAGAGCACCAGAACCCATACTCAGTCCCAGAAAAACAGATGTCAAAAACGTCATCAAAGTATAGGCAGAACCAACGGCTGCCAGCGCATTTTTTCCAAGCACACGTCCTACGATCAGGGTATCCGCAATATTATAAAACTGCTGCAAAAGATTACCTGCGATCATAGGCAGCGCAAACAGGATCAGACATTTGCCGATCCTGCCTTTTGTCAGATCATAATACATTTCATTTCACTCCATCATCCTCATACGCCAAAAAGGCGTAATCCTCACATGGAATCTATGATAAATCTTTCCGAATGATTATGCAACCTTCTTTCTCTCATACGGCTCTGAGATTTTTTCCCGGAAATCCTCTTTCCGCCTTCTGTTACTGCCAGCAAGATCACCACAAAATATAACACCATCTGAAGCCCGCTCACATGTCCGGAAAAATCCATATACGGATTATACCAGTCCAGGATTTTTGCTGTTATGGAAACCAGACTGCATACAACACAGACATGCAGGAGAATTTTTCTTATTGTACTTAATATCTTCATAAAGATCCCTCCGTAATAAAAATCCCATCTTCGATCTCGTGCTCCGGTTTATACGGATCATTGACCACTTTTCCGTTCATTTCCATAAAAGAACAATGGCCGCCGTCAAGATTATAAGCCACCTTGCAGCCAAGATCCTCAAACACCTTCGCCATCTCATCCAGGAACATTCCCCTGGAGCTCTGCTGTCTCCCGTCCACAAGAAGCAGGCAGTAATGTCCCGGTTCAAAATACCCGATGGCAGTCCGCGGATGAGACCGGCGGATGTAAGTCCAGGTCCAGAATTTATCATTCGCCTTTCCATTTGCGTCCAGCAGACTTGGCCCAAAGATCCAGCTCTGATAAGCACCTCTGCCGATGAGTTTCTGCTCATCCAGCTGCCCCGGCTGATAAATATCCATGGTTCCGTCCCAGTTGAGAACACAGGTTTCCTCCCCGGACTGCTGGCTGCGGTAGATCACACCGTTTCGTATGATCGTACCATTCTCTCTGTGACGATTGTTGCTATAGGAATCTCCGTTGACCGACAGTATGGATTTCATTCTTGCAGACATATCTGTAAGCTTTTCCGTATAGCCAATTCCATAGGTATCCTGTGCAAACGCAGTCTGGAAGCAGGTGATATCGCCAATGTAAATATCCGCCAGCACATAGGAAATTTTGCTTCCGTATTTTGCATAACTGCCACCATGTGTGTTATCCACAGTTCCGGAATCATACTGGTGATGAGAAATCTGAATGGACAGGTTGGGACTTGTGTATGATGTATCTGTAGAAACCACTGTATCGGTAAATTTGTCCGCAAATTTCTCATGCCAGTCCTGGGTACTCAGAACTTTTCGGGTTTGTTTAAGTTCTGTACCGTTCATCCCGTTTCCTGTATCTGAACTGCTTCCAGTCCCACCGGAATTCTGCAAACCGGAACTTCCGGAATCATTTCCGGCCGTGTCCTCCTCCGCCATATTCACCGCCCTGACCCCCTTCTGGGGAATCTTAAAATTAATGACCCACACCCCCAGAAGGATCAGCGCAGCCACTGCCACATCCAGCAGGATCCATAATATTCGTTTTACCATGTTCTACTCCGGCCTCCTGACATCAGACGGTTCCCGGGATCACGGGCAAAGATCAGAAAATTCTGTACCAGCCAGCTTATCAGAAACAGGGTACACTCTGTCAGGATCTTTGCCGGATACACAGGCATATGAATGATCTGCGTCAGCGCCTCCAGAATGATATTGTTCATGACCAGGATAAAAGCAGCCAGTTCAAAATACTGCATCGCCGTCTGGATCTTTTTTTCCTTATGAAAAACGAAATAACAGTTCATACAGTAGTTATAAAAAGCACTGACCAATCTTGCCAGGATATTGGCTCCCAGCACAAACATGGCTGTGTGTGGCAGACAAAACATAAAAAACGCAAACAACAGATAATCCAGAACAAAGCTGGAAAATGAAGACAGTGTAAACTTCAGCAGATCTTTGTAGATCCGTATGGAATCCCACACCGCCCGGAAATGAGAGGTAGAATTTTCTCTGTCCTGATAAATGGTGTTGATCGGAACCTCATCAATATCGATTCCTTCCTTTGCCAGAAACAGCAGCACATTCATCTCATATTCATACCTCTCGCCCTCTACAGTCAGGAGCTTTTTTACCAGATCTGAGGTAAACACCCGCATTCCTGTCTGTGTGTCCGAGATGCTGACTCCGCTTAAAAGCTTAAACACTTTTCTCGTGATGGTATTCCCAAGTCTCGATTTCAGCGGCATGTCTTTTCCCACATTCCGCACACCCAGGATCATAAGCCTCTCACTGTTTTCCCCATGGACAAATAATTTCAGCAGATCCTCCGGAAGATGCTGCCCGTCACAGTCCATCACACCGATCAGTGTGCTTCCCCAGATCTCACGGTTTACATAATCAAGCGCAGTCTTAATGGCAGCACCTTTTCCTCTGTTTTCCTCATGGCGGAGAAGAATGCAGACATCGTTGATTCTGTTAAAAATATCCAGATAATCTTCCCCGCTTCCATCATCCACAACAACAATCCGGAATCCATATGTCCACAGCTGATCTACGATCCCGACCAGCCTTTCATCCGGTTTATACGCCGGTATGATCACAACTGACATGTTTTCACCTCATCTCCTGTAAAAAATCTCTGCCTGTTTTCTCTTATCTTCTTTCTTTCATCAACTGCATTCCCAGCACAAGTGCCAGTCCCACAAGTGCTGCCAGAATCTGGAAATTACCAAATCCCATCACCGGCTGTGGAACTTTCAGTGTGGCAGGTCCCTGCATGATCGCATAAAACGATCCGATCATCATTCCAAGAATGGCATATACCGACTGGGTACGGAATTTTTCCAGACAAAACTGAATTCCTTTTACTACCGTAACCGCTCCTGTCAGAACACCAAGTCCAAAGAAGATCAGAAGTGGCAGATAGGAAAAATCCATTCCCAGAAGCCCGCGTACTGCTGTGATCACCGGAATATATGCACCAAAGATCAGAAGCAGTGTGGAACCGGAAATTCCCGGAAGAAACATGGCGGAAATGGCGATCATGCCGATAAAAAACAGCCGGATCCCGGTTCCGATGTGAAACTGTCCAAGGTCCATGGAAGCCACACCGGTTTTTCCATTAAGCCATGCAATTCCTGCTACCACCAGGATTCCCGCAATGCAGAACCCGATTCCCTTCAGGATGTTCCGGGAACCGCCAAATCTTTCTTTTTCCTCCCGGATGATCAGCGGAATGGAACCTGCGATAAATCCCATAAACAGGGAACTGACGGTATAAATATAACTTTCAAACAGCGATGACAGAAGAAGAACTGCCAGCACCATGCCCGTCATCCAGCCAATTCCAAGCTTCACCAGATAAGAAAAAGAAGTTTTCTTTTTTTCCATATTTCCAAATACAAAATCATTGATAGAACCGATAAACCGGTCATAAAATCCAAGGATAAACGCTACCGTTCCTCCTGAAACTCCAGGCACGCTGTCCGCAAGTGCCATGCAGAATCCGTTCATTCCTTCCCTTAACATATAAAAAACCTCCTGTCTGTTTTCTGTGATCATCATAAACAACGATCTTAAACAGACAGAAGGTATCTTTCTAAATAATATCTAAACTCTTGTTATCCCGGACATACCGTTCCACGCCCGGAGGTCAGGCGGATAAAAGCATTCCGCATTCCTTACAGAACCGCCATCATAATGGTTCCCGCAAGAATACACAGTAATCCAAATGCCGCTTTCTTCGTAAGTTTCTCCTTAAATACCACCCAGGAAAATGCAATGGTAACCAGAATGCTCAGCTTGTCGATAGGCACCACCACACTTGCCGGGCCGTCCTGCAGGGCACGGTAATAGCACAGCCAGGATGCTCCTGTGGCAAGTCCTGACAGAGCAATAAATCTCAGTTCTTTTTTCTCAATCCTATGAAGTTCTTTCTGTTTTCCCTTGAGAAAAACCATCAGCCAGGCCATCACGATCACAACTGTAGTACGGATGGCAGTTCCCAGGTTGGAATCGATCCCTGCAATTCCGATCTTTCCAAGAATGGCAGTAAGACTGGCAAATACTGCGGAAAGCACGGCATAGATCAGCCATTCCTTACCGTTTTTTTCCTCTGCGTCTCCGGTTCCTTCTTTTCTTGTGATCATCAGCATGGTACCTGCACCGATCAGCACTACGGAAACGATCTTGACCGGCGTCAGACCTTCATGCAGAAAGATCAGCGCAAGAAGGATCGTCAGGATCGTACTGGACTTGTCAATGGGAACAACCTTGTTGACATCCCCTTTCTGCAAGGCATGAAAATAACATAGCCAGGATGCTCCTGTGGCAAGTCCTGACAGAACCAGGAACAACAATGTTTTTCCATCCACATTTCTGATCCCGGACCAGGTTCCTGTGACCAGAACCATCAGCCAGGAAAACAGAAGCACCACCACCGTACGGATAGCTGTCGCCACATCTGAATCCGTCTTTCTGATCCCGCATTTTGCAAGGATCGCCGTGATTCCCGCAAAAAACGAAGAACCAACTGCAAAAAGTACCCACATTTTCCCCCATCTCCCTCGTATGTTTTATTTATTGAGGCGGTACCCCGCCCCCCATACCGTTTCCAGGATCTTGGGATTTTTGGGATCATCCTCGATTTTTTCCCGGATACGGTTGATGTGCACCATAACCGTGGCGCTGTCGCCCACGTAATCATATCCCCATATTTTTTCGAACAGTTTTTCCCTGGAAAAAACAATGTTGGGATTCATTGCCAGAAATTTCAGAAGCTCAAATTCTCGGTTTGGAAAACGTATCTCAGTATCTCCCTTAAAAACTTTCCAGCTGTTGACCAGGATCCGAAGATCCTGCACCTGGATCTCCTCGGAAGCATCCGGCCCTTTGTCGGAAAATTTCTCCACCATCCGCTGATACTGGCGCAGGTTTGCGTTCACTCTCGCCACCAGTTCCGCCGGATCAAAAGGCTTGGAAATATAATCATCCGCTCCCAGTCCAAGGCCACGCACCTTATCCACGGATTCTGTACGGGCAGTTACCATAAGAATGGGAATATCCACTTTATCACGGATCTCCCGGCAGACCTGGTAGCCACTTTTTCCGGGAAGCATCAGATCCAGAAGCACAAGGTCAAACTGCTCCTCCTCTGCGATCTGCGCCGCGTCCATTCCATCTGAGAGTATCTTCGTCTCAAAACCGGAAGCCTGAAGATAGGCTTCTTCGATCATACTGATATCCGGATCATCTTCTATGATAAGGATTTTTTTATTGTCCGCCATTTTTTTCTCCCTTCTGCACATCCACCAGAGTTTCTGCTGCCGGAAGCTCCATGCGTACCACGAAACCGTCCGCATTTTCACCGCGGACATTTCCTCCCATTGCTTCCACGAGATATTTCACAATATACAGTCCAAGACCATTTCCTTCTTTTTTGTTTCTGGACTCATCGCCTCTGTAAAACTCATCAAATACATAGGGCAGTTTTTCCTCCGGAACACCAACACCATTGTCACGGAAAGAAATCTCCACGCCGCCTACCGTTCTTTTCAGGGAAAGTTCTGTTTTCAGCACATCACGTTCTGCATACTTACGGCTGTTTTCCAGAAGATTATCAAAAATACGCTGCAGCTGTTCCGGATCTGCATTAATATCCAGATGAATATTTCCCGTTTCTGCCTGCATCTGCTCTTTTTCCTTATCCAGAAGTTCCTGCTTTCCTTTTACATAATTCCGGATAAAATCCCCAATCTCTATTTTCTGAACAGAAAGAGGCATATTTCCGGTTTCAATCTTGGAAACATAGAACAGCTGGTTCAGAAGGCCGTCCATATCTCCGGTCCGGCGGTAAGCAGCCTGCAAAAATTTCTCCTGCATTTCCGGAGTTGCCGCAATGCCGTCCATAAGTCCTTTGATCGTTCCCCGGATGGCAGTCAGCGGCGTACGCAGGTCATGGGAGATTCCGGCGATCATATCCGTTCTGGCTTTCTCATATTTCCGGTTCTTCTCCTGCTCGCGCAAAATGTGCTCCTGCATATGATTAAATGTGATACACACATCCTCAAATTCCGCATCTCCCACATACCGGATCTCTGTAGTCAGATCGTTGTGCCGGATGCGGTCTGCCCCCTGTGCCAGAAGATCCAGAGGCTCCATGATATGTTTCTCCAGATTCCTTGTAAAAATCTGACTCATCAGCAAAAGTACAAGGATACAGATAATTCCATCTGCCCCAAATAAAAGAATAAACTCATTTCTGTGGATTGTCCAGCTTTCCAGAAAATCATCCAGATCTCCGAGAAGTTCCTGGCCATCCTCATGTTGATATTTTACATTATCAGAATCCGAAAAATTCGATGTGCCGCTTCCCCCAATAAGGTCTTCTATAGATGTCTTCAGTTCTTTTTCCACGGATTCCGCGTAAATTTTCACAACCACCAGATTAATGGCCAGAAAGATCAGAAGTGTCACCAGCACCATCAGTGCATTTGAAAGAAAAATCCTTCTTTTTACTGTTCCCTTTTCCATGTTTTCACCCTCCTGCAGATATATTTAAGCAAAGCGCTTTTGTTCATCTTTCTTATACAGCGTTTTTCTAAACAACAACAGCGGAAAAAACTAAACAGTTTCTAAACTTATTTTTTATCTGCACTCGACGTTCTTTATGCTTTTTTCCATCATAACACAAACTCTTTTTTCTGTCGTCCTGTGGAGCAAAATGTTTTTGATTTTGAAACTCTGCTCATTACATAACAAAAAACTCCCGACGTAGTCAATAACTGACAACATCCGGGAGTTCTTATTATTTTTGATTACAAACCGTTATTTCTCCTGCACATTGATGATAACCTTCATGGTTGTCTCACGGTTCTCATCAATATACTGATAAGCCTTCAGATAATCTTTGAACTTGAATGTTTTTGAGATCAGTGGTCTTAAATGAACTTTTCCGGCATTTACAAGATCAATGGCATCTACATAATCCTCATGGCGGTACATCATGGTGCTCTTGATATCCAGCTCATGGTCGTTGGCAACAGCAAGGTCAACAGTCGCCATGTCCGCAAATACTGCTACCAGTACGATAACGCTGCCCTTTCTCGCATACTGGATCGCCTGTCCCATAGTGATGTTGTTTCCGGCACAGTCATAGATCACATCTGCCTTGTCCGGGCCAAACGCTTCCACCAGAGCTTCTCCGAAATTTTTCTCTTTCGTGTTTACGCAGATATCAATGCCGCACTCTTTCGCTTTTGCAAGACGGAGATCGCTGACATCGGTGATCATAACTTTGGCTGCGCCCATTCCCTTGGCTGTCTGTGCAACAAGGTTTCCGATAGGACCTGCGCCGATCACTGTGATGTTCATCCCTTTTACATCGCACATCTGCTTCACTGCATGGACTGCAACTGCCAGCGGCTCGATCATTGCACCTTCCTCGTAAGACATCTCCTCCGGGATCGGTGTTACCTTAGATGCATCTACTGCGAAGAATTCCGAAGCTGTTCCTGTCGTCTGGAAGCCCATAACCTTCAGTTCCTCACAGAGATTATACTTTCCATGGCGGCATGGATAACAGTGTCCGCAGTATACCTGCGGCTCGATGGTAACTTTCTGACCAACCTTAAAACCTGTCACATTCTTTCCAAGTCCCGTGATCTCACCGGATACTTCGTGTCCCTGTGTTACCGGATATTTGGTAAACGGATGCTTGCCGTGATATACATGGATGTCCGATCCACAGATACCAATGTTCATGATCTTAACCAGAACCTGGTCATCTTTTACCTCCGGAACCGGTACCTCTCTGAAAATAATCTCTCCTGGATTTGTCATTACCTGCTGAATCATTGTTTTTTCCTCCTTGCTGATCTTCATTTATCTTTCATTGTAACTTTTATTAATCATTTTATCAAAGTAATTATATTGTGATTCTTTTGAAAGAATTTGTCAATAGTATTTCCTGCTATTCTACGTATTGAACAAGTCTGACCTTCTGTTTTTATGCATATTTCACTATTTACAGCCAGAAGTATCATTCTGTTGATATCATAATAAAAAAAGCCCGCAGATCCTGTGTGTTCACATATCACACCACCCCTGCAGGCTTTTTCCATAACATTTCTTTATTTATATATTTTTTATGAATTCACTGAAAAAATGCTTCGCTGCCCCCACTGCAGATGCTTCCTTCCGGTAGGTACAATTCTTAAGATATCGGATATCCCGGTCAAATCCGTTATATTCCATCACTTTTTCCCCAAGAGCCAGCATATGATCCGCAAGATATCCACCAACTTCTCCACCAAGAATGATGTCCATATCGTAAGCCATTCGCAGATTGGAAATCAGTATGGCTAGATTGTCCAGATAATCCGCCCATTTCTTCTGTGCTTTTGTGTTTCCCTCTGAAAGTGCTTCCATAAACAGTTCCAGGGATTCATACTTCCCATCTGTCAGCGCGCTTGCCGCACAGTAGGCATCTGCACAGCCCTTTTTGCCACAGTAACATTTCCGTCCGCCAGGTACCAGAATCATATGTCCAAACTCACCGGCTTTCTGATTCTGTCCGGAGAACAGTTTTCCATCAATGCAGAAAGCACCACCCAGCGTATTGTTCAGAGAAAGATAAATGGCGTTTTTATACTGATGGATATCCCGATTCCCAGAAGCTTTTCCGGCTCTTCCATGTCTTCCAGAAATTTTTTTACCAGTATGGATAGCTCCCCACAGTAAGATGTTTCCGGCGAAAACTTCATTCTTACCCTGTCTGTCTTTTCGATCTCAGATCTCATATTCACCAGTGTCATTCCCACATGATTGGCAGTGATCACAATTCCCATTGCATAACGGTAAGACGGATTGATACCAATACTCTTGGCCTTTCTGCCTCCGGTGGATGCATATTCCCCTGTTTCCACAAGCACCCCACTTTCCATCAGTTCATTTACATTGGAAAGCACGGTAGGCATACTTATGTTCAGATTCTTGGAAATTTCCACCTTGGATGTATTCTCATTATTCATCACATAACTGATGATCCTTGATCTTGTATTGCTTTTTTTCTCTGCTTTTCCTGCCATACGGAACCTCTTGTTGACTTTTATAAATAGTTTTATAAAAGTATGATATTCCTTTCCGGCGGGTTTGTAAAGACTTTTATCAATACCACCGTGTCATCGGCAGATCATTGTTCACGCCCTTGGTCATAAGGATCTGATGAAGATCGATAATTCCGTTATGGAACGTTGCCGCACACGCGGACAGGTAGAGATCCCACATACGTAGGAATTTTTCATCAAACATGGTCTTCTCTTTTTCGATGTTATCCCGGAAATTCTTTTCCCAGTGGAGCAGTGTCTTATTGTAATGCAGGCGGAGATTCTCGATATCCAGGGTATGGAAATTATCCTCTGCCATATGATTCAGAATTTCACGTAAACTCGGAACGGTTCCGCCCGGGAAAATATATTTCTTGACCCACGGATCACCCGGATGCTCTTTCAGGGCACTGATAAAGTGAAGCAGGAACAGTCCACCTGGTTTCAGGACTTTCTCCACGCAGTCAAGAAACAGCTGATAATTGTCACGGCCAACATGCTCCAGCATACCGACGCTGACAACACGGTCAAACTGATACTCTTTCTTCGGAAGATCACGGTAATCCATAAGCTCTACGGTAAGATAATCTTCCAGTCCCTGCTCTTTGATCCGTCTCTGAAATTCCGCATACTGCTCATGGCTTAACGTGATACCGGTACCGTGGATCTTATATTTCTTGGCCGCTTCGATCAGCAGAAATCCCCAGCCGCAGCCAATATCCAGAAGGCTCATGCCTTCTTTGAGATGTAATTTCTTAAGAATATAATCAACTTTATTTACCTGTGCCTGATACAGAGTATCATCTTCATGGATGAAGTATCCACAGGAATAACTCATCGTCTCGTCCAGCCATAGTTTATAAAAATCATTTCCAATATCATAATGGCTGGTTACTTCCTTTTCCTGGTTTTTCCTGGATGTTGAACTGAACATGATCTTCTTCAGCGCAGACTCATTGGTCGAAAATTTCCCCATCTGTCCCAGAAAATGATCCAGTGCCTCATAAAGATTCCCCTCGATATCCAGATCCCCGCGCATATACGCCTCGCCTAATGCAAGGGACGTACTTTTCATCAGATCCGCAAGCGGGATTACTTTCTTAAAATTCACTGTAAATGTAGGTTCTCCCTCTCCGATATGATACTCGGAATTCTTGAACTTTACCAGAAATGGATAATCTGTAAAGCGTTCAAGGAACTGCACCATTGCTTTCTCTTCCGTCTTTTCCTGTAATGTCTCAAACATAATAGTCTACCTCCTTTAACACAGCATTATGATACACCCGGAGGAAGCCTTTATGTCAAGGGGGATATACGACAAAATTTCATCAATAAAATGGGGATATTTAGTAAAACTCTTCCTTATAATTATTTATAGTTATCCAAATTAACTCGATATTTACAGTCCACATTTAACTCAGCCACCAAAAGCACTGATATTTTCAAAACACGCTCGTTAATTATATATCATTTTTCAATAATTATCTTTGTATTTTACGCATTTTTTATTGCTTTATATACAATTCAGACTTATAATAAAAGATACAAAAAAAGAGCGAAAACCATATAAAAATCCAACACTGGAGGGAACCTTATGAACGAAGAACTTTTTAATGAAGCATCAAAATCCAACATCCTGTCAAAACAGCTGGTCGATCAGCTTCAGGAAAGCATGACCTACAGCAGTATCTCCTTCATCAACTGGACCATCGAAGTCCTCAAGCTCCTGAAAGCCCGCATCGAACGCGGCGACAAGATCAAAGATGAGACCACCGGCGTGATCTACGATCTCTACACCTTCCGCCAATTTGTAGAAACCAACTTCTCCACCTACATCACCGGCCAGGTCTTCAACACCTCCATCCGGTCCCAGAAAGTCTACTTCACCCTGGAATCCTGCCCAGGCGGCTACAACCTCCTCATGGCAGACTCCGGCAACGAAAAAACTTACCGCTGGATCTCCAGCTTAAGCAAACGCTTCTCCCTGGTAGAAATGATCGCCACCGGAATCGTCTATGTCAAAGACAACCGTACCGACACCTACCAGCCATTTATCTCCGAAAACGGCAAATACTGCAAATACAACAAAGACCTGGGTAAACTCACAGAAATCTGATCAAAACGGGGAATCCGCAACCGCAGATTCCCCTTGATTTTTTCTCAGATTTCTTTCAAAAAGTCAAATGGTTCTTCATCTTTCAAAAAGTGCATCAGCATATAAGCACACATGATCGCAACCCTCTCCTCCTTCAGTATCCTCCTGACCTCATCCCGGTCCGCGATCACAACCTCGATCTCCTCACTATCCTCCTGAGCAGCCTTACTAACCTCACCACTGGCATACCCATAAACCGTAGCACAGGATTCATCCGTCATCCCGATCGTCGTAAAATAAGGCTTCTCAAAAGCCTCCGCAACCTTGATCGGCTCCAGCTTCAACCCGGTCTCCTCAAACATCTCCCGCACAGCACCCTCATGGAAATCCTCCCCAGGCTCCACAAGCCCCGCCGGAAACTCATAAATATACCCGCCGATCGTATACCGATACTGACGGATCAGCACAACCTTATCCCTCTTCTCTCCATAAACACTGTAAATGATCACCCCATCCGGATGATTCTCCCCCGTAGAAAGCTTCATATCCTCCACACTCTTCGCCCTGGAGGCCACAAAATAAGAAACCGGCGTATCATGTACACTGGTTGCATCCACCCCATAAAGATTCACGAACTTATTATCTGTAAGTTTTTTCACACTGTTGATCTTACCCATCTGAAAAGCTCCTTCCCGAAAATTTTTTCTAAAAACATTTTATCCTATCCAAAACCAAAGGTCAATTTTTTATACTTACACTCACTTCACAATAGTGCTATAATAAATACCCTGCTATAAAATTTAAAATTTATTTATCACATTACCAAACAGCTACTGCAGACAAGAAAGAAGGAAAAAACATTGAAAAACCAGACCACCTCTGCCCAGGCCGAAAACCCTCTGGGAACCGCCCCTGTAGGCAGCCTGATCGCCAAGTTCGCCATCCCCGCCATCATCAGCATGCTGGTCAGCGCACTCTACAACATCGTTGACCAGATCTTCATCGGTCAGGGCGTAGGAATGCTGGGAAATGCAGCCACAAACATCGCATTTCCTGTAACCATCATCTCCACCGCAGCCGCACTGCTCCTCGGAATCGGCAGCGCCTCCAATTACAACCTGGAAATGGGCGCAGGAAACGAAAAAAAAGCCAGCTCCATTGCAGGAACCGGACTCTCTTCCCTGGTGATCTCAGGCGGAATCTTAGCGGTCATTGTCCTCCTGTTCCTGAAACCACTGCTCCATTTTTTCGGCGGAACCGCAGACGTTATGCCCTATGCCATTGATTACATGGGAATTACCGCCGTCGGCCTGCCCTTTTATGTTTTAAGCACCGGCGGCAATCATCTGGTCCGCGCAGACCGGAGTCCCACATATTCCATGACCTGTATCCTGGCCGGCGCAATCATCAACACCATCCTAGACCCACTTTTTATCTTCGGGTTCGGCTGGGGCATCAAAGGCGCGGCCTGGGCAACGGTGATCGGTCAGGTTGTGTCCGGACTCTTAATTATTTTTTACTTTGCCAGACTTCGGAACATGTATCTGGACCGCTCCATGCTGATCCCGAAGGCCCACAACCTGTCCGCTATTTTTTCTCTGGGAATGGCATCCTGTATCAACCAGATTGCCATCGCCGCAGTGCAGATCGTCATGAACAACACCCTTCGCCATTACGGCGCACTCTCCGCTTACGGAAGTGATATCCCTATCGCCTGTGCAGGAATCATTTCCAAAGTCAACCAGGTATTTATGGCCATCTGCATCGGAATCTCCCAGGGTTCCCAGCCCATCTGGGGATTTAACTACGGTGCCGAAAAATACAGCCGTGTACGTCAGACATACCGTTATTCCGTAACC
Source organism: Blautia luti (assembly GCF_013304735.1). Lineage (GTDB taxonomy): Bacteria > Bacillota > Clostridia > Lachnospirales > Lachnospiraceae > Blautia_A. Next base: position 83,086 of record NZ_JAAITI010000014.1, on the reverse strand, counting down.
TTATGTACTGTGATTGCAACCGTATTTTTTATCTGTTTCCAGTTCTTCCCTCACCAGATCGTAAGCATCTTCGGAAACGGAAGCGACCTGTACTTTCAGTTTGCGGAAAAATATCTCCGAATCTTCATGCTGATGACTTTTGCCAACGGAATCCAGCCTATGTCTGCCGGATTTTTTACCTCCATGGGAAAAGCAAGACTCGGTGTGATCATGTCCCTCACAAGGCAGGTATTCTTCCTGTTGCCACTGATCGTCATCTTCCCCTTCCTCTTTGGAATCGATGGTGTCATGTATGCAGGACCGATTGCAGATACCTCCGCATTCGTACTGGCTGTTGTTTTTGCCAGACGTGAACTTGGAATTATGAAAGCTGCAGAACAGACCGTCTGATGTTCTGCAGCCCAATAAATACAGACATATAAAGCAGACACCACAACCTGCATACATCTGTAATATATAAAAAATGCCATGTAACCTTACTGCTTATTATATTCACAGTAAAATTACATGGCATTTTTATTTTCTCTTACGATCAGTCACCCTTCAGTACAACACGGATCTTCTTATAAATTACAAATACGATCAAAGATGTCAGTGCATATTTAAAGATATTAAACGGTACGATGATCAGCAGTGCAAAGGTAAGCAGCCCGTTTACGGAGCTGTGTACTGCACTTCCCATCTGGATAAAAGTCTCGATCGGCATTCCAAAAGCCTTACCGTAAGCCGGAAGCAGCACAAAGGCATTGACAAAGCATGCAAGGATCGCTGTCAGAACTGTTCCCGCTGCCATACCTGCAACTGCATGTACTCTGCTCTTTTTATGACGGAAACGATAGATCAGGCCGGCCGGTACCACATAGGCACATCCAAACAGGAAGTTGGCAACATCGCCAACACCGGCAGTCATGGTTCCCTTAGTCACGAGATGTACGAGAATCTTCACAAGCTCGATCAGGATACCTGCTACAGGTCCCATAGCGAAGGTTCCTACCATAACCGGTACCTCGGAAAAATCAAGCTGATAAAAAGACGGTGCAAGAAACGGGATCGGAAACTCAAGATTCATCAATACTCCTGCCACAGCACCAAGCATAGCTACCTGCGCGATAGTTCTTGTTCTGCTTCTTTCCACGGCATTTCCTCTCTGTAATATCTGTTCACTCATAACTCTCTCTCCTTCTTCAGAAATATTCAAAGAAAATTTCTACAAGAAATCTTTATGCGAAAAAATTCCTTCACATAAAAAGCCCCGGGAGCTTCTTCCCGGGGCGCTGAGCACGTTCTTCAAATACTGCGCGTTCTTCTCTCATCCAGACTTTACTGTCGGTTCCGGAATTTCACCAGATCAGCCGCCAAAGCGGGTCGCGGACTATACCGCCGGTAGGGAATCACACCCTGCCCCGAAGAAATTTTCTTTTTATTGATTTATTATAACGCGCTCTTTTTATAATTACAAGCCTTAATTTTTCTCTGCAAGAACCGGCGCTTTCAGAAGGCCTGACGGTTTTATCTGATACTCATAGGACCAGAGGTCGCCGGTTGTCCTCCATGCATTTGGTCCATACCAGTCTTCTTTCTGATCACAGTTGTGTAAGGTTCCAAATGTATTCACCCGGTTTCCAAATACAGTCAGCTCCAGGAGATGCTCTCCTGCCGGCAGTTCACCAAGAGATAACTCATAAGGAGAAAATGCAATATACCCCGCTTCTTTTCCATCCACAGAAGCCTTCATAACCGGTGCGCGGAACAGATTTGCCCGTACATTTACTTCTCCGCCTTTGCTGATAAATGGAATTTTATATGTCACATTTCCACCATAGAACGGATAACCCTGAACGGTAAGGTCACTGAAGGCTGCCTTGTGGCTCACTGCATCCAGCACCTGGTCTCTTCCCACAGCTTTCACGGAAAACTCTCCCAGCAGGAACATTGCTTCGATATTCACTTTGGAATTATAAGGAATCTCAACAACCAGTTCATGCTCTCCGGATTCCATCTTTGGAAGCGGCACTTTGCGGATACAGTGGTCTGTATACCATCCCTCTGCACGGTTTTCCACTGCTTTCTCATCCAGGAAGATTCTGGTTTTCTCGTCATTTTCCATAGCAAGGAAGATTCCTTCCAACAGAACCTCTGTATGGATATGGAATCGCAGGGACAAAGTATGTTCAAAGCCTTCCACTCTGTCATTGGTCCACGGCTGTGCAAAAGCCTCCATGCGGAGCGGATATCCCAGCTTCTCACGGAACTGATTGTCAATACGGAGAATCTCTTCCTCCGGCTGCCACTCCCCACCGTCAAACGCATATTCAGCCAGATCCAGGATACTTACATTCGGCTCACTGCGGACAATCTCCACCTGATCGGAAATATCCAGCTGGCAGCTGCATTTCTTCTCCTCACTGGCAGAACCACTCTTATTATTCTCAGCATTATCTGTTTCAGAAAGCAATTCTTCCGATACCATGGATGCTGTGCCAGCCGGCTCCAGCCAGAGAAGAAGACTGTCATGATCAAACATGCTTCGTTCCAGAACAGTGTCCCCTTTATGGTACTCTGCTTTTACCGGATAAATTTCACCTGTCATAGCATCATATACCGTCATCTTCCAGGATCCGCGGATACGGATGCGGAGTTTTTCTTCTCTTGGAAGATCCTGATTTTTCTTACGCTCCTGCAGTTCATTGATCACGATACAGGCATCGGAGATCTTCTCTGTGCGGTTTACATGACACAGGAACAGCCAGCGGTTTTCTCCCTCTTCTCTCATCTGGTAGATCAGGTTTGTGGCGGGTTTACCGTCATCCTCAAATACCTCGATATCTCTTGCCTCTTTCACAGCTTCCAGCAGACGGTACTTACTGAATGCCACAGTCTCACACTTCTCTGCCAGCTTCGCACCTCTGTCTGACGGATAGGCATCTGCATATTTCGGAAGCTGTCCTGCAAAGATCACCCGGCCGCCTCTTTCCTTAAATTTCTCAAGGATCTCCAAAGTAGAGCTTCGAAGTGTCAGGCAGTTCGGTACCAGAACTGTATCATATTTCATTACTCCCACCTTCAGAAGTTTTTCCTCTTCCTGTCCCTGATTCAGATCCGGAAGCAGAGATTCTGAAATAAAATCAAAATCAACAGTGCCATAAAGCAGCCATTCGATCATATGGATAAAGTTTTCATCCATCTCCTCACGGATCGGTGCTGTCTGTTCCTTCGGTCCCCAGAAAAGCCAGTAAGACTCTACCGGATGGATCACTGCCAGCTTCACATGTGGCACACCTCTTGTGAGGGCTGTATTGACTCTTGCAAAATAATTTTCCACAAGGGGATATTCTTTATACCACGGCGACTGGTAGCTGATAGAAGCCGGGTAATCACGTTTTGCCTCACCTGCCATGGAAGTCCAGGTCAGATGTGGTACACGGACTGTTACTCCCAGAGCTGCCTGCCAGTCCCCCTGAAGCTTATGGCCCCGGAAATCAAAATCCCAGTTTGTAACACCATAAAGCTCGCTTGTCATTCCTTCTCTTCCAAACTGGTGCACCGCGCTCTCCGCCTGTTTTGCGGTGGAAAGTTCTCTTCTGTCACAGAGCATGTCAATTCCCGGAATTTCAAAGGAACGGTAGGAGCGCATAGCTTCCCCAAGGGCCGCTGTCTGTGTTTCCAGAGTCGGCTCTTCCATCATATGTCCGGTCAGGGCAATGCCATGTTCCTTACACCAGTTTCCCACCGTATCCGCAAAAGCATCTGCAAAACGCTCCGCAATGTGATCATGATATTCATAACGGATTCTGGAAACCGCTTCTCCCGGAAGCTCCCAGAACAGCTCCGGAAGATGCTTAAGAAGGCTGTGTCCATATGCAGTCTGGAAAGTTTCTTCCAGATCATCGGTATATGGAATGGTCACATCCACCCGCTCATCTGCAAAATCCAGGCACTGTTTATGGGAAAACTGTGGCTCGTCTGTAAAAATAGCAGGAATGGTTTTCCCGAACTCCTCTCCCAGATTTTCATAATACTTCTCATGAGTTACCTGGATAAAACGTTTTACCGCCTCTTTATCCAAAGTGTTCAGATATGCCTCATTGTTAAACCAGGGATTGTCCCCGGATACTTCAAGATAGGCAAACCATTCCTGAAATCCCTCTTTCAGCGGTGCATCCTCATCGATCTTTTCATACTCTGCAAGGTAACCATCCTCCAGCCGTACCTGATATCTTCCAAGGAATGTGCGCTCATTGCTTCGGATCGCCTGTCCGGAAGAGCGAAGCTCACTGTTTCCGATCTCCTTTCCGTCCTGGCACTCCGGAGTAAAAAGCAGAAAACGGATTCTGTATTTGTGATCTCTTGTTACCAGCCCGCCGCCTGCTCCGGATGGCCAGCGGTCTTCATCATACAGCCAGGTCAGCATATCTTTTTCCCGGCTTTTTTTCCAGGAATATTTCACCAGATTCAGAAACTCTTCTCCCATGTAAGGATTGTCCATTCCTGTACGGCAGTGGATATGTCCGCCGCCCATGCCCATTGCTTTCAGGGCATCCAGCGTATTGTCGATCTCGGCTTCTGTCATCTTACAGTTCCATGCCCAGAACGGAGCTGCCCGGTACTCGCTTCCCGGATTTTCAAATTTTTCTTTTGTCAGTTTTTCCCCATTGTGATACAACATACCTTCATCCTCCATTTTTTATATGATCTCAAGATTTTCTTTCTCCACATATTCCGATGGCCTTACACCGGTGTAGGAATAAAAGATCCTGCTGAAATAAAACTGGTCTTTGTATCCCACTTTTTCTGCCACATCTTTCACATACATCTTCTCTTCTCTGAGAAGAAGTTTTTTCGCCTTCTCCATGCGAAGCGACGTCAGATAAGTATTAAAGGACGCATCTTCATATTTTCGGAAAAGCCTGCTCAAATATGTTTGCGAAACTCCTACGGCCTTGCTTACGCTGTGCAGAGACAACTGCTCCGCCATATGTTTACGGATGTACTCTTTCACACTTTCAAAATATTCTTCCGTATCTGTTTTCTGTGTGGATGCCGGATCTTCTTTTACATCCTTGAAAAAGATATCGGAAATTCCGGTGCAAAGCTGCTCCACATTTTCTGCGGTGGAAAAAATATCATCCATAAGAAATTCCGATTCCCGGTAATCCCGGTTTCCTGCATCGTAACGCTGAATCAGATAACCAATCTGCCGCACACGCCCTTCAATCCACAGCTGAGGCCGTTCCTCCTGCACCCATCTGTGAATCAGCAATTCCGTATCCTTCTGAAGCCGGTCGTACTTCTGTTTACCCGCCAGATATTCCAGTTCTTCCAGATATTCATAATCCTTTCCCGGTCTTCCGCCTGGATTCGCCGACGGAGTTTCCTCCAGGATCAATGTCTGATTTTTCCCCAGTATAATAGAAGAATCCAGCTTCCGGTAAAGCTCTCGTACCATTTCTCCAATCTGTGCTGCAGGAACGGATTTCTGCCGGATAACAGACGTCACATATGCAGCTTCCGGCTGTTCTTTCCCAATACGCCTCCGTATCATCTGCTCATAATCTTCATCACTGACCAGCTCACCCGGACAAAGATACAGCGTCTCCTGGGTGTCACGTCCATACGCAATCATCATCTCATTGATGTCTGAAAAGACTTCTTTTTTCCCCCGTTCCCCATAACGGCTGGGAAGCCCGTTCAGTCTTACAATAGCCCCGTAATAACATTCTGACTGAAAATATCTCCGTAGTGTTTTTTCATCTATGGGAATCTCATTTACCATTTTGTGCATCAGTGTGTTTCGTTCTTTATAATATTTCTGCCTCAGCTTTTCCTCTATTCTGGTAATCAGTTTGGAAAATTCCGAGGGCACGATCGGTTTCAGGATATAATCGCACACCCCAAATGCGATAGCCTGTTTTGCATATTCGAATTCCTGATATCCACTGACAATGACACTGATCACTTCCGGATAACGCTTTTTTGTTTCTTCCACAAGCTTCAGGCCATTCATCACCGGCATCTGAATATCTGTAATCAGAACATCCGGTTCTCCTTTTTCTTCCATCAGCTCCAGCGCTTCTTCTCCGTCATAGGCGGTTCCCATAATCTCAAAATCACTGTATTTTCTTTTTATGATGTTGACGATAAGACTAGCTGCCATAGGCTCGTCATCAACGACCATCACCTGATACATCGGTTCCTTCCTCCTTTTCCGATACTCCTATGATGACACTTAATCCTTCTTCCATGTTGCGTATCCGGAATACCGCTTTTCCATTGTACAGAAGAAACATTCTTGCATAGGTGTTTGCCAGCCCCATTCCGCCGATTTCCATCTCTATACTGCTTCCCCTGGACATAATCTTTTCCCGGATTTTTCTCATTTTTTCGTTTAATTCTTCACGTACTTCTTCTGTTGCCCCCTGTCCGTTATCCCGGACTTCAAAGTACCAGCCGGTTTCATCACGCCAGCCCTTTACCTGAATTTTCATAATGTTTTTGCTGTTCTGATATCCATGCTGCACACTGTTTTCTACCAGCTGCTGCAGCACAATCTTCGGAAGTATTTCCTGTTTTATGGAGTCTTCACACTGAACTTCCACTTCCAGACGATGTTCGTATCTGGATTTCAGAAGGAAAATATACCTCTCCAGATATTCAATCTCTTTTTCCACTGTGGCGTACCGTTCCTTCGTACTTGTGGAATACCGTAACATTGCTGCCAGACATCCGCAGATTTCACAGATTTCCTCATCTCCGTCCATCACACCTCTGCTGGAGATCACATTCAGCACATTATAGAGAAAATGCGGATTGACCTGGGCCTGCAGGGTATCAAACTGGGCCTGCAGCTGCAGAAGGGACATGCGTTTTTCTTTTACAATAGATTCATTCAGACGCCGCATCAGATTCTGATATGCGATTCCTACTGCCTGCACTTCATCGTCCGTAGCCGGAACTTTCAGTTCTGCATCCAGATTTTCAATGCCTGTATTTTCCATCTGGTCTTTCAGTGCTGTCAGTGGCCTGGAAAGTTTGCTTGCAATAAAGATCACCACACCCATGGAGATCACAAAACATCCCACAGCCATTCCAAGAGCAATCATCAGTGCATCTTTCATACCTGCAACAATTTCTGTTTTTTCTTCCAGTGCCACAACACGGATTCCGTAATTCCCGGACACTTCCGATGCGGAAGTCCACATACTGGCATCGGAAGAAACTGTTATGGAATCCATTTTGGTTACTGCAGGATGTTTCTTGATATAGCGTACCAGTTCATCCGGCAGCCCCTCGGACCGATACAAAACATGACCACCCGGAAGAAATGCCACTACTTTGATGTCACTGTCCGGAACCTCGAAAATATCTTTCAGCTCCTCTGTTGCATACTGAACTTCAATATATCCAAAATCGCCTCCCTGAACTTTTCTCGCCAGGGAAAAAACTTCTTCGCTTTCCCGGATCCCCCATCCGTCCATATGCGGTGCCACCAGAATCGGTTTTCCATGCCTCCTTGCCGCAGAATCCAGCCAGTCAATGGTGGTCGTATTTCGAGCTTTGTTGGTGATCTTGGAACCGGTATTGGTACTGGATGCCACATCCCCGAACTCGTTAAAAATAATAACTCTGTAAAAATTGCTGTTGATATAATACATGGAAATTCCGGAATTCAGGGTATCCAGAAGCTCATTACGTTCAATGGTCTTGCTGTAGGTACTGCTTCCATAATACTTCGGAAGTGTTTTCATGGCGTTTAGCATATCCGGATCTGACAGAATATAATCCGTCACATGTTTCATGGAATCTACAGTAAAATCAACATTCGCAGCTGTCTGCCTGGAATAAAATTTCAGGCTTTGAGCTGCCTTTTCTGACAGTCTCCGGGAATTAAAGTTATAGCTGACTACTCCCAGGATTGCCGATATAAAAAATATTACAATGGAAAAACCAAAGATCAGTTTTGTACGGAATTTCATAAAAACACCTCACATCTTTTATTGAAAAACTGTATATAGCAACAAACAGATACCCCGCCTGTACAGCAGAGTATCTGTTTTTCTCAGTTGCACAGCATTTTAAATCATACCATACAATTCTGATCTTGCATATTTGGTAACCTTTTTTTGCATCAGCCTTTGACAGCTCCGGCTACCATACCATCTACGATCTTCTTGTTGAAGAACAGGAAGAGGATCAGCATCGGGATAGTGATTATCAGTACATCTGCAAACAGCAGGTTATAAGAACTGGAGTATCTGCCCATAAAGTTATAAAGAGTAAGCTGAACTGTTACATTATCATTTCCCGGAAGGAAGTACAGCGGGTTAGTAAAATCGTTGAAAATTGTTACCGCATTCAGGATGATAATTGTGGATGTAACCGGTTTCAGAAGAGGGAAAATAATCTTTACAAACAGATTGCTTCTTGTACATCCGTCGATGTATCCTGCCTCCTCAAGCTCTACAGGAATTGTATTCATAAAACCTTTGTAAAGCATGATGGTAAACGGAATCTGAAGTGCTGTCTCAACCATGATCATACCAAACATGGTTTTGTAAATGTGAAGTCCCTGCATAATCCAGATTGTAGGAAGGATTGCAGGAGGAATCATAAGACCTGTCATAACAAGTGTATCCACGATCTTTACAGGTCTGTCAGATCTTCTCTGAAGAACATAGCCTGCCATGGATCCTACAATGATAAGCACGATCAGGGATCCTATCGTAAGGATAATACTGTTCTTAAATGCTGTGATGATCTGATAATTATTTGCGGAAAATACTTCTTTGAAGTTGCTCCACATCCACTCAGTCGGAAGGGAAAGTCTCAGAAGGTTTGCTTCTTTTCTGTCCTTCAGTGCATTGATCAGCATGAAGAGAAACGGTACTGCAAAAATGAGAATACCGAAAACACATCCAAGGATGTCTCCTAATAAGGTAAGTCTTTTCTGTTTTTTCATTTTAGTTGTACACCTCCCTGCTGTTAAGGAATTTCTGAAGCGGGAATGCGATGATCGCAATTACCGCAAACATGATAACGTTTCCTGCTGTAGACAGACCGAAGAATCCTGCTGCGTACTGTTTGTAAACAACGGATGCAAGTACGTCTGTTGCAAATCCAGGACCACCCTTTGTCATAGCCCAGATCAGGTCAAAGCAGCGAAGTCCGCCGATCAGGGAAAGTGTGATAATGGTATTTGTTGAAGAACGAACCAGTGGCATTACGATGTTTCGAATAGTCTGCCAACGGGTTGCACCGTCGATAGAAGCAGCTTCATAATAGCTGGAATCAATAGATGTGATACCGGCAATAAAGATTACTGTGGAAATACTGACACCTTTCCATACATCAACCGCAATTACGGAAAACAGGGCAAGATGTGTATCACCCAGCCAGTTAGGTCCGGAAATTCCAATAGCTGCAAGAACTGTGTTGAAAAGACCCTTGCTCGGATGCATCAGTGCCTTAAAAATAATACCGATTGCTACTGCACTGACAAGGTTTGGGAAAAACACAAGAGATCTTAAGAAATCTTTTGTCTTGATCTTACTTGTCAGGAACAATGCGATAAAGAATGCAATGATTACCTTCAGTCCACTTGTAAGGACTGCATAGATCAACGTATTTTTTACAGATATACTTAAGGAGTTTTCACTGAAGAATGTTTTATAGTTATCAAGGCCGCAGAATGTAAATGATTTCAGATCCCATACAGTTAAGCTGAAAAACAGTGATGTCACCATCGGGATGATGAAGAAGATCACAAAAATCAGTACTGCCGGAAGAAGAAACCATAAACTGTATATTTTCTTTTTGTTCATGCTTCATTTCCTTTCCGATTTCCAGATGTCTGGCTGACATTAAAGCCGGCCGCCTGAAACACAGGCGGCCGACATACATTTACTTATTTCCAGTCAAGTCCAAGCTGTGTTGCCTGTTTCTTGCAGTCCTCATCGTAAGCCTTTGCAGCTTCCTCTGCTGTAGACTGTCCTGTTGCAACCTCAGAGCAGATATACTCGCAGTTTGTTCCTTTTACAGATGTCTGGAACTCCATTGCAACATTTGTTTTTCCTGTGTCAAAGTATTTCTCCTGAGCCTCTTTAACTCCGTCATATGCGTCATCCGGAAGCTCATATCCTTTGATACAATATGGGCCGTCTGGTTTCTGTGCTTCTGTGAAAGCGTCAAGTGCCTCATCAGATGTATAGAACTCCATAAATCTTAAGATATCATCTTTTTTGTCGCTGTTAGCGTTTCCATAAATAGCTGTTGGCTCCCAAACTGTAAGGCCATGGTTGTCAGCGTCATCTCCCGGAACACCCATAACACCGATTTTGTTTACATCGTCTCCGTAGAGCTCATAGATGCTGGAAAGTGCCTGGGAAAGAATGAACCAGTGAGCACCCTCGCCGTTTACAAGCTTATCGCATGCATCTGCGTATGTAGTTGCTGTGTAATCCTCGTTAAAATATGGCTGAAGGTCAGCGAGTTTCTGGAAGCTCTTAAGGCCAGCCTCTGTTGTAGCATATTTAGCTTCACCAGCTTCGAATTTCTCTGAGAAATCCGGCTCTGCTGCAAGTACATTGTAGTGATCTCCCAAGTATGGAACCTGAATTGTCCAGGAATCTCCAAGAGATCCGATAACTGCTGTCTCACCAGCCTCTTTCAGAGTATCACAGTTCTTGAGGAAATCTTCCCATGTGTCCGGAACCTCAAGGTCATACTGCTCATAAAGATCTTTGTTGTAAAGGATACATCCAAGGTTTGTAGCGGTAAGCGGTACACCGTATACTGCGGAATCAGAACCTGCGCTTACTGCTGATGCGAATGTATCGTCAAGGCGGCTAGCCCACTCCTCACCGGAAATGTCGATGAAGTTGCTCTCCGGGTCAAGCTCGTTGAGCTTAGCACCTGAGTTGTATCCGCAAAGATCTGTCATCTCGCCGGATGCAAGTCTTGTTTTTACCTGGTTATCTCCGTCACCACCTGATGCACGAAGCTCTGTCTCGATGTGGATACCTGTCTCTTTCTCGCAGAGATCAAATACTGCCTGATATCCGGCAGATGCTGTATCCGGGTCGATCAGGAATGTAAGAGTAGCCTCTTTGTACTCCCATTTGCTGTCGGAATCTTTGTCATCAGCTGCAAGTACGCTTGTTGCGCCTGCAAGTGTTGTTCCCATCATTGCTGCACAGAGCAGAACACTGAGCATCTTTCTTTTCATGTTTCGTCCTCCTTTAATTTCGACGTTCCTCATTACTTGATGATGCTATTTTAACAATTTGGACACAAAAAATACATGGATTATCCAATCCTTCCACATGGATTATTGAGCACTTTGTATATGGAATATGTACTTTTTTCGTCATGTGGATGACATTTTGCATGGATATTTCTGTTTTGTACATGGAAAAAGAGCCGCCCTGTTGTGCTATTTTACCACAGACAGGTACGGCTCTGATAATCCAGTTTCTTCCATATTATAATGATATAAACTTAAAGAATATCGATATGCTCTCCGGCAAGTGCTTTATTCATGCTTCGTACCGCACAGAATTTACCACACATGGAGCAGGTATCCTCATGTTCCGGTTTACGGTCATTCCAGATACGTTTAGCTGTTTCCGGATCCATAGCGCATTCCCACTGCGCTTCCCAGTCAAGCTTTCTTCTGGCATCTGCCATCTTATCGTCGATCTCACGGGCTCCGCGGACACCTTTTGCAATGTCTGCCGCATGTGCAGCAATCTTGGAAGCCATGATTCCCTGTTTCACGTCTTCAAGGTTCGGAAGTGCAAGATGCTCTGCCGGTGTTACATAGCAGAGGAATGCAGCTCCGGACATAGCTGCTACTGCGCCGCCGATTGCAGATGTGATATGGTCATATCCCGGTGCAACGTCTGTTACGATAGGTCCTAATACATAGAACGGTGCACCCTGGCAGATGGACTGCTGCACTTTCATGTTTGCTTCTACCTGATCAAGCGGAACGTGTCCTGGTCCCTCGACCATAACCTGGACGTCTTTTTCCCATGCACGTTTGGTCAGCTCCCCAAGGCGTACCAGCTCCTCGATCTGACATACATCTGTTGCATCAGCCAGGCATCCCGGACGGCATGCATCTCCAAGGGAGATGGTTACATCATACTCACGGCAGATGTCAAGAATCTCATCATAATATTCATAGAACGGGTTCTCCTCGCCCGTCATGCACATCCATGCAAAAACAAGGGATCCTCCTCTGGAAACGATGTTCATTTTTCTCTTATGGTTGCGGATCTGGTCGATAGTTTTTCTGGTGATTCCGCAGTGAAGCGTTACGAAATCTACGCCATCCTGTGCGTGAAGTCTTACTACATCGATGAAATCCTTGGCTGTCAATGTGTCAAGGTCTCTCTGATAGTGGATAACGGAGTCATAAACCGGAACCGTTCCGATCATTGCCGGACACTCGCTTGTCAGTTTGCGGCGGAATGGAATGGTGTTTCCGTGGGAGGACAGATCCATAATGGCATGTGCGCCCATGTTTACAGCTTCCATAACTTTCTGCATTTCCACATCGTAATCCTTGCAGTCTCTGGATACACCGAGATTTACATTGATCTTGGTGCGGAGCATGGAACCTACACCTTCCGGATCAATACATTTATGATTTTTATTTGCACAGATAACGACTTTACCGGATGCTACCAGTGGAAGAAGTTCCTCTGTTGTCATTCTCTCTTTTTTGGCTACAACTTCAAGTTCAGGTGTGATGATGCCTTTACGGGCAGCTTCCATCTGTGTACTATAATTTCTCATGTAAAAAAATCTCCTTTCGTGTCAACATCTAATGTCTGATTTTGGAAAATACACAAAAAACCGGCTGTCGCAACGCGTATGCATTACAACAGCCGGCTCTTAATCTTTCGTACTTAAATGAAAATCCTGTGTACTTCAAAATGTCTTCTGTACTCTCTGATCTTCTGTATCTTTAAGAATCCTTCGTGCATATGTCCCTACGTTGGCATTATCCAAATCAGGTTATGGGTCAAGACATTTACAGTCTACTCTCAGCTCGCTTCAGCGGGCCCCCCTGTTTTCATATGTTGGGGACTTTTGTCGTCCATGAGATTATTATAGTATAACAGAAAAAATTTGTAAACCGCATTTCTGCATTTTATGACTTTTTCTTTCGACAAAACCTGAACTGTGTTGATTTTTCTTATGCTCTCTCCCCACAGTCCGCCATACATGTACAGATCGTTTCTTTATGATTTCTGCAATTGAATCTTTTACCCTGATGTGCCAGAAAGGCCAGCAGTTTTCGAAAATATTTCCGGCGCTTTTCTTTTTTCTTCCGTTCCTTTTCAAACTGAGTTTCAAATCCCTGATTGATTATTGCTCCGATCATGGAATATGTATCATCATATTTCATACTGCTCTCCTCCTTTTTATTCTGCATGGATGTTTTTTATTTGCCTACATCATAGCGGAATGTCGGAGTTTCTTCCATGGTCTGAAATAATCAATTTAATTGACTTTATTTATTCTTTCTTCTGTACTGACTCGGTGTGTCGTTGTGCAGCTGCCGAAAAGCACGGATGAAGCTTTCCGGATTTCTGTATCCTACTTTGTCACTGATATCTTCTACACTTAGCTGGCTGTAGAGAAGAAGCTGCTCTCCCTGCTGCAGTCGAATCTCTGTAAGAAGATTGGAAAATGTTTTTCCAGTAATGGATTTGATCAGCTTCGAACAGTATGGCACGGAGAAATGGAATTCCTCCGCAAGTTTATTTAAAGTCACTGTGCTGCAGTTTCCTATCATATAAGCAAGCATTTCAGATTCCTGCTGTGTCCGGTCTCTTCTGCTATCCGGAATACTCACATTGTTTCCGTGGCGTCTCGTCAGCTCCACAAAAAACAGTGTAAGAATGCTGCAGATAATCCTGTCCGAAAAACTGTCACCTGTTTTCTGCTCTCTGTACATATCCAGAATGTAATTGCGGATAACCGTATCATTCTTCGTATGAAAAAGAAGGTAGCGAATTTTTTCCCGGAAATACAGATTCCCCACAAAAAAACTGGAAATCTGGGTTTTATCACGGACTGTATTATAGAAGATGTCCATGAATGTACTGCGGCGGATCAGAATATTCAGAATGATGCTGTCATCCTCCACCGCCAGAATTCCGTGTCTGACATTCGGAGCAATCAGACACAGATCTCCGGCTGTCAGTTTCTCCGTGGAATCCTGAAAAAAATTATTGCAGTTTCCGGACAGTACATATATCATCTCAAAAAAATCATGTTCATGATAAAACAGTGGAAAATATCTGGGATGTTTTACCAGGCTTACATTATATCCCGTTGGAATAAACATATCTTCTCTGGAATATTCATTTATCTTTTCCGGATGGACTGCCCATTCCACATCTTTTTCAAATTCGCAATGACCGGAATGACGTTCCTCGAATTTTGCAATATTCTCCGGAGTTTTTTCCATAAAATAATATTCCCGGTGAATCTTCTCATCATATTTCCATGTGTTCAGTTTCCGGACCAGATCTTTATACTCTGTTTTTTCTCGTTCCATATCTAAGCTTCCATTTTCCTCGGAATACCACCTGATTACTGTGCCGGCTATTTTCCATGCGTACTGCTTAATTCATCTCTTCGGTTTTCCAGCAGTTTTTCATTTGCTTTTTCATACTCGTTGAATTCTGCGGTAATCTGATCATCTGTTTTGGACGCATCCGGGTGATACCAGCTTTTTGCCTGGAAATAAGACGCAATCTCTGCAGTCTGGAATGCTCTTCCGTGGCGGGCAAAGATTTCGTTGATTGCATTCTGGATATCATCCAGGCTTAACCCTGCAATTTCATCTGCGCTGAGATATCTGACATTAACATCCGGCAGTATGTATTCTGAGGAATCTGATGTGGAACTGCTCTGCTCTGTAGAAGTGCCTCCACCTGAAAATTCCTCAATATTCTCCGGTATTTCTCCTGTTTTATCTTCCACCGTACAGGTAAATCCATCCTGAATATCTTCGGAAGGATCTGCCATCCACTGATTGAGACCTGAAGGTGAGCAAGCCGTACCTTTCGTCATCCGTAAAATCGGATACAATTCAGAATTGGCGTCTACCGTCATATTTTCAAAGAAAACTCTCGGACTTGCAAAGCCAAGAGAACAGAATTTATCAATGGAATCTCCGGCTTCTCCCTCAAAATTTTCCCAGAACATATCAATGGGCGATCCGCTGAAATAAAGGCTGTCCGTCTCATCAATCGGATTTAAATTTCCATCTTCCAGCCGAACTCCTTTAAAAAACCATTCCTGTCCTGTTGCGATCACGCCTTCATCGTATGCTTCGTAATAAAATTCATAACTTCCCTTATACTTCCGGAAGAAAACAGAATCCTCTTCTTTTACACATCTTTCATCAAGACTGCTGTAATCGAACTCCTGATACTCCGAAGCGCTGACGATTTCCTGATCCGAAGTAATCTCCCAGGATTCTCCTGATTTTCTCAGCATCTGAAAATGCACTCTGCCATCATAGATAACGGCAAAAATTTCCGGGCTGCCATCCCCGTCAAAATCTTTCGGAAATGCCGCCAGGATTCCGCTGTCTGTATCCGGAACCAGACCGGAACTGTTATCTTCGTTTCTGTGAAGACTGCGAACATAACTCTGATTTCCCATATATCCCAGTCCGCTTATCTGAGATACCACATTGACTGCATCGGAAGCATTATTAACAACCGGCGAAATTCCGGAATCTGCTTGCTGCTTTTCTGCTGATACTGTACTTCCCGGAATGACAGATAAACACATTCCTGCAGACAGCGCTGCAATGATATATTTCTTTTTTCTCATACTTTCCCTCCCTGTTAGACATTCAGGATATCCATCCGCTTTGTACTGCCTGCTGGTACAGATCATCCATTCTGTCCATTTCCATATCGTTGGCATTTGAAGACAGCTGTTCCTGATAGAGTTCTTTTGCCTTCTTATAATATTCCTGAAATTTGCTGTAGTCTCTTGTATCTTCTGCTTTTTTCCCCTGGACTGCTACTTCCAGAAAAGCCAGGTTTTTGTAAGTGCGGTAGTCTTCTCCGTAAGTTTTCAGCATTTCCTGAAGTTTTTCCTGTGCATTGGCATAGTCATCCATATTCTGGTAAAGAACTGCAATATTACATGCCGTATCGTAGTCTCCCATTCCACGGGATTCAATCTGGTCAAAAATCTCCAGTGCGCTCTGATAATAACCGGAATCTCCGGTGTCTGCGCCAAGATCACTGTATACCTGTGCCAGTTCTTCCAGTATTCCGATGTTATTTTCTGACGGAAGTTCTTTCCTTGCCTTTTCCAGGAACTGTGCCTGCTGTTTTTTGCTGTCAATGCTGTCGTTCTGCTTATCCATGCATTTTACAGCCATGATATAAGAACGCATCTGAATATAGGAATCTCTGCTGTTCTCGGCACAGTCCCTGAAAATTTCTTCCGCGCTGCTGTAATCTCCGGTATTGTACTGGATTTCTCCTTTTACATAAGAAACATCCGCAGTGCTGAGGCCTTTGTCCGCTGCTTCATTCAGAAGTTCTTCTGCCTTGTTTGTGTTTCCACAGTAAGCTTCCGCAATGGCATAATCACGGTAATAACTTCCATTTTCGGAATTAATGCGGATGGCCGATTCATATGCATTGGATGCGTTTTCATACTCTTCAAGCTGAGAGTAGGAATCTCCCAGAAGATAATAGACACTGTCCAGAGAAATATCCCGTTTTATTTTTGAATCAGCCAGAATGGTATCATTGATATATTTAACACAGTCCCTGTATTTCTTTTCACGGTTAAGAGCCTCTGCTTTATCCAGATAAACGTCTGCTTTGTCCGGATAAATCCGGATTGCCTTCTGATACCAGGTATCCAGATCTTCATAATTGCCATCGCTGATGCTCTCTTCCATTTTTGAGACTGCTTCTTTATAATCTGCCTGTCTTTTTTTATCGATCTGATGATATCCGACCAGAAGAACCGCTGTACCCATAACTAAGCAGCCTGCTATAATTCCTGCAATCATGTGTGTTTTTTTCGGCCCGGTGTTATCTTCAGTCAGCTTATTCAGATCCGCATAGAGCTCTTCTGCACGCTGATATCTTTTTTCAGGGTCTGGTTCCAGGCATTTCATCACAATCGCAGCCAGTGTCTTGTCTGTTTCCGGCTTTAATTCCAGTAATGGCCGTACACGTCCGTTCTGGTCCATACCAGGCTTGCTTCCTGTAATAAGGTGATAGATTGTCGCTCCCAGGCTGTATATATCCGCTCTTCTGTCAATTTTTTTCCAGCGGAAACGATCCGTTTCACGTTCATTATACCGGATTGCCGCGATCTGCTCCGGCGGCGCATACCCCGGAGTATATCCGGTTACATACGCAGCTCCGCCTCCAAGACTGAAGGAAATATTAAAATCAATGAGACAGATATTTCCATTCGGCATCAGCATAATATTTCCGGGCTTCAGGTCGCTGTGAATCACCGCCGGATTCTGATTATGAAGATATGCCAGGGTTGCTGCAATCTGTTTCATCCAGATAATAATAGAACGTTCCGGAAATACGGTTCCTGCATCCAGGTACTGCTTGAAAGATTTTCCGGGAATAAATTCCATAACCGTATAAACACTGCCATTATCTTCCACAAAGTTGAATACCTGCGGGAGGCAGGTGTGTTTCAGATTTTTAAGCACGTCTACCTCTGTCCTGGTATTCATCAGATCCTGGATATCTGTATTGACTTTTTTCAGAACTACATATTTATTCAGGTTTCTGTGATACGCCTTATATACCGTACCACCGTTTCCGGCTCCGATTTTTTCTATGATCTCGTATGTATTGTCGATATATTTCTGCATTTTCTGGCAACCGTCCTATTTGCTTTTTGCTGTGAGAGTTCCGCTTCCTGCCGGCATTTTTACAGTCAGAACCGCCAGATCAGTACAACCCTCTGCACCGGACAATCCATCTCCAAGAGGATCCGGAATATCGCTGAGATCCTGATATGGATTTTCTGCATATCCACGTGCCTGCAATGCTTCTGCATTACTGCTATTCCAGCTTCCTGTAAGACCGGATGGCTGCAGGCTGGAAGCCAGACTATCCTGTCCCTGTCCGTTTGTAACGGAACCGGAAGCGCACAGCGTTACACTGTCATCTGCTTCTACCTGATAAACTTCAACAGCAGTTACTGCCTCCGGTGTTTCTTCGCCGGAATCATATCCGTAACACCAGGTTGCAAAACCGATTTCAATTTTTCCCTGATAATTCATAAGGAAACAGTCCTGTGTATTTCCATAGGACAGGCTTTCCATCGGGGTTTTCATTCCTGTTGATGTCATCTGGGAAGTCTTTAATTCCACGGTTCCGTTTTCTTCCTTATAAATTCGGAAACCCAGACTTCCGCTCTTTACCTCCACTACAAGAAGTTCTTCTGCTCCGTCTCCGTCCAGGTCTCCCCTTGTTTCTGCCAGACGTCCGGTCAGAGCGGAAGCAGATGTCTCCCCGTATGTAAATGGAATCTGTGTATCTGCCCAGCTGACAGGTGGAAGTTCTTTCGCAAGTGTATTTTTTACATAATCTTCCAGAAGATCTCCGGTGCCAGAAGGTGTTTCGGCTGTCTCTGATGTACCTTCTGTTCCGGATGTTTCATCGGTTCCTGATGTTTCATCAGTTCCAGATGTTTCGGAATCTTCGCCGGTTTCTTCTGTTCCGGATGTGTTCGTATCTTCTCCATCTTCCCTTGCCACCGGAATTCCGTCGACTTCGGTGTCCCCGGCATTATCGCCTGTGTACGTATTTTCTCCCGGATCTGGTGTTTCCTCTGCGTCATCTCCTGTCTCCGGTGTTTCGGTTACGGTTGGTTCTTCTGACGGATCTTCTGTCGGATTCGGTTCACCGGTTATGATCGGTTCACCTGTCGGGTCGATGATCTGTACGATCGGTTCTTCTGTTATTGTTGGTTCTGCTGTAACGGTAGGGTCTCCCGTTACATCTGGTTCTCCTGTCACGTCCGGGTCACCTGTCACATCCGGATCACCTGTTATATCCGGATCGCCTGTCACGTCCGGATCACCCGTCACATCTGGAGCCGGGCTTATAGTTACTTTACCCATATGTACGTCTCCATCATCGCCACCCCGGTCACGTCCGGGATCACCTTTCTCTTCCGGCGTAGGTGTCACTGTAGGATCCTTCTTCACAACGATTACCGTATTATCCGTATGATTTATGACCGTATTAACCGTCTGGTCAATCTGGTTCAGTTCCAGATTATATGTAGTTTTGTTCTGTACGGCCAGCTGTGACCTTGTCTCTTTGGAGGCCAACTGAATTTCCCTTGCTTCTTCTCCGTCTGTCACATTTGCGCTGGCTTTTCTCAGGTATTTCACTGCCTTTTCCGGCTGTTTTTCCTTATTGTATACTTTGGCCATTCCAGTGGCTGCTTTTGACGATTTCGGGCTGATTTTCAACGCCTTGGCAAACTTTACTTCTGCTTTATCATAGTTGGCTTCTGCCAGATATTTGTTTCCAAGATCAATCTGTTTTCCGACTCGCGCCGCATTGACCTTATCCGGCACTCCCAGCACAACAATCATGACAATGACCAAAGCCCACAGAACACCTGCTGCTGCCATTATGATAATATAAGGCGCCTTGTTTTTTTTCTTTTTCATACCTCTCTCCTTCTTCCAGATCCCCTGCAAATCTAATGGTTATATCTAATTTTCATTATAAAACTTCCTCTGTATTATTGTCCAGCAAAAAACAGTGTACAGATTTCTCCATACACTGTCTTTTTATAAGTGATATAAAACTCCCCTTTGTTTTTCACCTGATTCTTTTATCTGACGCACTCTTCTGGCAGTTCACAGCTCCCTTTCTGTTCTGCCAGACGTTCTGCTCCGGCACGGCGGATTCCCGCAAAAATGGAACCTGCAATATTATGCCATACGCTGAAGATCGCTCCCGGAAGTGTTGCCAGCGGATTGGCCGCAAAATTGGCCGCTGCCAGCGAAACTGCCAGGCCGCTGTTCTGCATGCCCACTTCAATAGCTATGGCAGTTGTCCTTGCATACTCCACATGGAATATTTTTGCAGCAAGAAGTCCCAGCATCATGCCACAGAAATTGTGGATGGACACAACTCCCAGAACCAGAACTCCGCAGCTTACGATCTTTTCTGCATTTACTGCCACGATCCCTCCAATGATCATGACAATGGCCACAACTGATACCAGCGGCATAACATCCGATACCTTATCCACATGCTCTCCAGCAAGACTTCTAAGAAAGACTCCCAGAAGAACCGGTATCAGAATTACTTTTACCACAGAAAGTACCATCGCCCAGAAAGATACTTCCACCCAGGCGCCTGCCAGGACATATACAAGAAACGGCGTCATCAGTGGCGCAGCCAGTGTGGAAACAATGGTCATTCCCACAGAAAGGGCCACATCTCCTCCAGCAATGTAGGTAATTACGTTGCTGGCCGTTCCTCCCGGGCAGCAACCTACCAGGATCACTCCCAGGGCAAGATCTGCCGGAAGGTTCATCACCTTACACAGAAGCCAGGCGATCACCGGCATAATGGTATACTGAGCCACCGCACCGATCACCACTTCCTTTGGCCTGGAAAAAATAGCCCGGAAGTCTTCCATCCGTATGGTAAGTCCCATTCCAAACATGATCACGCCCAGAAATACCGACGTATAATTCGTCATCCAGGAAAATCCATCCCGCCAGAAAAAGGCCAGGCAGGAAAAGGCGATGATAATGATTCCTATATATCTGGATGCAAAGCTGCTGATGGTTCCGATTTTTTTTAAGATTTTTTCCATATATTATACCTCGTAGCTGAAGTTGTCGATCAGTCTTGTTTTTCCGATGTAAACAGCCATTGCTACGAGAACATCCCGGTCTGCTTTTTCAACCGGCTGCATGGTAAGTGCGTCTACCATGGAAACGTAATCAATTTTTGCAAGAGGCTCTGCTTCGATTACTGCTCTCATTTTTCCCAGAAGTTCTTCTGCGGCGATTCCTGTGTGAATGGTTTCCTGTCCCAGTTTTACTGCTTTTGACAGGCAGAGTGCTGCTTTTCTTTCCTCCTGGCTTAAGTATGTATTTCTGGAAGATTTCGCAAGTCCGTCCTCCTCGCGGATGATCGGGCAGCCTACGATCTCAATGTCGAAGTTTAAGTCACGCACCATCTTGCGGATAATCGCCAGCTGCTGCGCGTCTTTCTGTCCGAAATATGCTCTGTCCGGTGCCACAATGTGGAACAGTTTGGTCACAACGGTGCATACGCCTTTGAAATGGATCGGGCGTGTTTTTCCACAAAGTGTTTCAGACAGGGTGTCTATGCTTACAAATGCGTGGGGATCGTGATACATCTCGGAAGGTTCCGGGCAGAAGATCAGGTCTGCTCCCAGGCTTTCACAGAGTTTGCTGTCACGCTCAAAGTCTCTTGGATAGGCTTCCAGATCTTCGGTCGGTCCAAACTGTGTAGGATTGACAAAATCCGATACTACTACAATGTCGTTCTGTTCTCTGCACTTTCTGATCAGGCTTGCATGCCCTTCATGGAGAAATCCCATGGTTGGCACAAGGCCTACAGTTTTTCCTTCTTTTTTCCACGCTTTGATCTGTTTTCTTGTTTCTTCTACTGTTTTTGTTACCTGCATTGTTCTCTCCTCTTTTCCGGTTCTGGGACCGGTTTTCTTTATAGATTTCGAGATAGCCTCTTTTCTGAATTCACCTTCGTCTTATTTCTGTATGTGTCTTGATTTCTTCTGTTACAAAATTCTGTCAGGCCATATCTTTCAGCAGTCCGTGTTTTTCATAATTGGTCACTCTGCTGATTTTGTTCTCTTCATCTACAAATACAACTGCAGGCTTGTGAGTACGTGCTTCTTCCGGATCGTACCCTGCGTAAGCCATGATGATGATCTTGTCACCGGTGCTTACACATCTTGCTGCTGCTCCGTTCAGGCAGATCATACCGCTTCCGCGTTCTCCGCAGATGGTGTATGTCTCGAAACGGCTGCCATTGTTCACATCTACGATCTGAACTTTTTCATATTCCAGTATTCCGGCAGCTTCCAGCAATTCTTCATCCACAGTGATACTTCCCACATAATCCAGTTCCGCCTGGACAACGGTTGCTCTGTGGATCTTTCCTTTTAACATCTCTATTGTCATCTTATATAAGTCCTTTCCTGCAGGGAATGATTTTCTGTGACACAAAAAAAGGCGCTCCAGGGTACACTTCGACCCTGAAACGCTTCTGATTGATTCCCTGTATATTGAGTCCTGTTTATATCATTAATACAGGCTCTTATCTTTTATAATATAAGATTCCAGTGATTTCAGCCAGAGTATAGTTTTGAGTCCAAATACTATCTCTGTGGGGTATTATGGCATTGTGGCACTGATTTGTCAATAAAAACTGCTGCTATGATCTGCCACGAAGCCATTCTTCCATCGCACTGTGTACCGGAATAGAAGGTGCCGCGCCTTTGGCTGAAACCGCCATTGCGGAAGCTGCCGATGCTTCTCTCAGTGCCATTTCCACTGATTTTCCCGCACAGAGCGCTGCCAGGAAATATCCGCAGAAAGTATCTCCTGCTGCTGTTGTGTCTACAGCATTTACTTTAAATATCGGATGAGAATAAAATTCTTCTTTATATCCGTAGAGAACCCCGTCTTTTCCAAGTGTCATAACAATGGCTGCTTTTGGATACTTCTTTTGAAGTGCTTTCAAAATATCCCGGAAATCACCTTCTGCGGAAGTCCCTGCCAGAGCTGCTGCCTCCAGTTCATTTACCATAAAGATATCCACCAGTTCCAGCGGAAGTTCTTCCGGATTTTTTGGAATTGGCGATGCGTTAAAAACAACTCTGCAGCCTTTTTCATGACTGAGACGGATAATTTCCCCAACCATATTGATCTCATTCTGCAGAAGCACAAAATCTCCGGCTTCTGCTTTTTCCAGCACACTTTGGATATATTCTTCTGTATACATGCGGTTTGTTCCCGCACTGACAATAATACGGTTCTGTCCCTTACTGTTTACTTCTATAAAAGCACAGCCACTTTCTGTATCCATAGTCCGCAGACAGGAAACATCCGCACCGGCATCTGCAAGGATCTCTTTCAGAAAAAGACCGTCACTGCCAACAGCTCCTGCATGCAATACCTGCGCGCCTGCCCGGGCTGCTGCTACTGACTGGTTCAGCCCCTTTCCACCGGCATTGACACTGTATCCCGTTGCCATGATCGTTTCTCCTGGCTGAACAAATTCTTCCACACTGCAGACCTTGTCAATATTTAAAGAACCAAAATTAATAATCTTCATAATATTTGCCATCCCCCCTGTTTTTTCTTAGTATATATTTTCACACAAAAAAGTCCGCAATACAAGCCACAAAAAGCCCCTTCATATAGCAGTTTTCCTACCATATAAAAGAGCTTTTTCTTCAAAAATAATTTCGTTTTTATTTATGCAAATGCACATCCAGCTGATTATAAGGAATCTCAATTCCATAATAATCAAAATCTTCCTTGATCCGCTGATTCAGTCTCCATCTGGTTTCCCAGTAACGGTCCGTGTCTACCCACACACGGAAGCCCATGATCACGGAACTTTCTGCCAGTTCGTCTACAAATACCACCATCTCTTCGTCTTCTCTGGTATCCGGATCTTCGGTGAGAATATCTTCCAGGATATCCTTGGCTTTCTGGATATCTGCATTGTAGGAGATTCCTACCTTGATCTCCAGTCTTCGCTGATCTCTGGCTGTTACATTGGTGATGGCCGTATTGGAAAGAGTACCGTTGGGGATCACGATGTGCTTGTTATCAATAGATAACAGGGTTGTATAACAGATCTCGATCTTGGATACGGTTCCCTCACTTCCATCCTGTCCGTTGACAATGATATAGTCTCCTACCTGGAAAGGCTTGAACAGAAGGAGCATCATTCCTCCGGCCAGGTTGGAAAGTCCACCCTGCAATGCAAGACCCAAAGTAACACCGGCAGTTCCAAGAAGTGCTGCCAGGGATGATTCTTTCACACCAAAACTTGTAGATATGTTAAAGAGCAGAAGTATGTAAAGCACGATCTTGACCAGGGATGACATAAACTGCGCCACACCTGTATCCAGTCTGGATTTTGTCAGTGATTTTCTAACAAACTTAACGATCCATTTAATTACCGTGCTGCCCACCCAGAAAGCAACAATGGCCAGAACAACTTTGATTCCGAATTTTGTGATGTCCGGAAGATAATTCTCAAACATCTGCTTATACTGGCTTACCTGGTTTCCTACCTCCTGCACTGTCTGTACAGTACTGTCCAAATAAAATCCCTCCTGTCTGATCATATTTCTGATATAGCCGGACTCTATAATCCGCATCTGGTAATATAATAATACAGCAGCGTTTTTTTCTGTAAAACCGATTTCTCCGATTCTGCGAGATAGAAATAATAAACCGCTGCTGTATCTGTATTATCATTCTGTTATATTTTTCTTTATTTATTAATTCCCTTCATGGAAAGGCTGATCCGCTTCTTCTTCATATCCACACCAAGGACACGAACATCCACGATATCTCCCACGCTGACTGCTTCCAGCGGATGTTTGATGAATTTCTCGCTCATCTCGGAAATATGAACCAGACCGTCCTGATGAACTCCGATATCTACAAAAGCACCAAAGTCAATAACATTGCGGACAGTTCCTTTCAGTACCATGCCCTCTTTCAGATCTTTCATATCCAGGACATCGGTACGGAGGATCGGTTTTGGCATCTCATCTCGTGGATCTCTGGCCGGTTTTTCCAGCTCTTTTACGATATCACGAAGAGTTGGCTCACCGATTTCCAGCTCTTTCGCCAGTTTTCCGTAATCGCGGATCTGTCTGGAAATGCCGGTAAGTTTACGCTCTGCCACATCTTCCGGTGTGTAACCGAGTTTTTCCAGGAGTTTTTTTGCTGCGTCGTAGCTCTCCGGATGAACACTGGTTGCATCCAGAGGATTTTTGCCCCCTGTGATCCGTGTGAAACCTGCACACTGCTCAAAGGCTTTCGGACCAAGCTTGGCAACTTTTAGAAGTTCTCTTCTTGTCTGGAAACGGCCGTTTTCCTCACGGTAAGCGACGATATTTTTTGCGATGGCCTTGCTGATTCCGGAAATGTATTCCAGAAGGGATGCGGATGCCGTATTCAAATCCACACCGACCTTGTTTACACAGTCTTCCACAACACCGTTCAGCGCTTCCCCCAGTTTCTTCTGGTTCATGTCATGCTGATACTGGCCCACACCGATGGATTTCGGGTCGATCTTTACAAGCTCTGCCAGCGGATCCTGAACTCGTCTTGCGATGGATGCGGCACTTCTCTGTCCCACATCGAAATTCGGGAACTCTTCTGTTGCAAGCTTGCTTGCAGAATATACGGAAGCACCTGCCTCGTTGGTGATCACGTACTGAACTTTTTCCGGGATCTCCTTGAGAAGTTCCACGATAATCTGCTCGGACTCTCTGGATGCAGTTCCGTTTCCTACGGAAATCAGGGTTACGTGATATTTACTGATGAGTTTTTTCAGGGTTTCCTTGGCTGCACGGATCTTGGTCTCGTTGGTTGGCGCTGTTGGATAAATCACGGTGGTATCCAGAATTTTTCCGGTCGGATCTACCACTGCCAGCTTACATCCTGTACGGAAGGCCGGATCCCATCCAAGAACGACCTGTCCTGCGATTGGAGGCTGCATGAGAAGCTGCTCCAGATTTTTGCCAAAGACATGGATGGCACCGTCTTCTGCTGCCTCTGTAAGAGCGCTTCGGATCTCACGCTCAATGGCCGGTCCGATGAGACGTTTGTAACTGTCCTCAATGGCTTCCTTCAATACCGGTGTGGTATTAGGATTGTCACGGACGATCACCTGTTTCTCCAAATAACGGATAATCTCTTCCTCCGGTGCAAGAATCTTCACAGTAAGGAATTTCTCTTTCTCGCCACGGTTCAGGGCAAGGACACGATGACCTGCAAGCTTCTTCACCGGCTCCTCGAAATCGTAATACATCTCGTATACGGACTGCTCTTTCTCATCTCTCGCAGTAGAGCAGATCGTTCCTTTATCCATAGTTCTCTTACGGATGTTGATACGATAGTCCGCCTCATCGGAAATATGCTCTGCAAGGATATCTCTGGCGCCGCTGATGGCTTCTTCCACAGTTTTGACTTCTTTTTCTTCGGAAAGAAATGCTTTTGCCTCTTCTTCAAGAGGTTTCTTCGTCATCTGAAGAAGAATGATATCAGCCAGCGGTCCCAGACCTTTTTCCCTGGCGATGATGGCACGTGTACGGCGTTTCGGGCGGTATGGGCGGTAAAGGTCTTCTACCACAACAAGTGTCTGAGCTGCCTCGATCTGTTTCTTCAGTTCCGGAGTCAGCTTGCCCTGCTCCTCAATGCTTCCGAGAACCTGGGCTTTTTTGTCCTCAAGATTTCTTAAATAGGTAAGTCTCTCGTTAAGGTTACGAAGCTGTTCGTCATTGAGAGTACCGGTTGCTTCTTTACGGTATCTGGAAATAAAAGGAATGGTGCAGCCTTCGTCGATCAGTTTGACTGCTGCCTCGACCTGCCATTTCTCAACGTTCAATTCTCTGGTAATTACCTGAATAATATCCATTTTTATCTTTCTCCCGTTGTTTCAAATTTGCCTGAGGCTGCATTCCCCTCTTTACACAGCTTCTGACATTTATCAAAGATCAATCTGTGCGATCACGTCCTTCAGAGCATTGGCGCTTGCATGAAGCTTCTCTGTCTCCTCTTCGGTCAGCGGAACACGAACGATACGTTTTACACCTTCCGGTCCGATAGAAGCCATGGTACTAAGACATACGTCTTCAACACCGTACTCTCCGTGAAGCATGGTTGATACACTGACTATTGTATCAGATGCTGCAAGAAGAAGCGAGCAAAGTCTGCAAACAGATACGGCTACCGCATAAAATGTAGCACCCTTCTTGGCGATCACAGTTGATCCTGAAGTATGAACATACTCCAGAACCTCTTCTCTGTCAAGTGGCTGCAGATCTTTCTGATCCTCATGAACGATCTTGTCAAACTCATCAAGGGTCGCACCTGCAACAAAGGCTCTGGACCACGGTACAAAGGAAGTATCTCCATGCTCTCCGAATACATAGGCGTGGATGTTTTTCTCAGATACACCGTAGTGCTGAGAAAGTCTGCAGCGGAGACGGGCCGTATCCAGGGCGGTTCCAGAACCAAGGATCTGATTTTCCGGCAGTCCGGAAAGCTTTGCAAATGCATAAGTCATAACATCACATGGATTACTTACGATAATATAAAGCGCTTTGGGAGCCACCTTTACGATCTCCGGAGTAATACTCTTCATAATGTTGACGTTGGTCTGTGTCAGCTCGATGCGAGTCTGTCCCGGTTTTCTGGCAATACCGGAAGTGATGATCACAATGTCAGAATCTGCAGCATCCGGGTAATCTCCTGCCACGATGGAGATCGGCTCACGGAAACTGGTTCCCTGCTCAATATCCATAACCTCACCTTCAGCCTTATCTTTGTTAATATCGATCAGAACGATCTCTGATGCAATACTCCTCTGTGATAAGGTATAAGCGATAGTTGCTCCTACACTTCCTGCTCCGATGATCGTAATTTTACTGCTCATGTTTGTTCTCCTTTCAGCGTTGTTTGTCACATAAATAACGATTTTAATTGTATCTACTCAAACATAACATAAAACATTGGTGTACGCAATAAAATTATGACTGGATTTTTTAATGGATTTTGCGTTAATTATTGATGTAATTCAAAATTCTTTTTGTATATTCTGTATTTTTATATATTATTCTGTGCATTTATATGTTATTTTTTTGTCGATACAAGAGTAAAAAAGTGGATTATGCGTTTATATATGGATGCAAAAACCCCGGGAACTTCCTGGATTTTGTGAAGTTCCCGGGGACTTTGACTTAGATCAAGAGTGTTGGTTATAGTCAAGCAGATATTCGCAATCCGCATTCGCTACTTGCTCATAACCGAATAACTGCTTTGCAGTTAATTCGGTTATTTTTTTGCCTGTGCAAGCGCTTTCTGTGCTGCTCCCAGAATACCCTCAGATGAAAGTGTTGCTCCACTGACGGTATCAATACCATCTGCAGTCTGATTTGCCATGATCTGAGGATAAATGGTATTCCATGCCTCATTAAAGAATTCCGGAGTATCATTATTCGTCTGTGTAATCTCAACAATCTGACCTCCTGAGATGGTTACGGTCAGTCTTGTTTTTCCGCCATATCCAAAAGCTGATCCCTGATAAGTTCCATCGATATACATTCCTGCGGGGGTCGGTTCCGGCTCTTCGGTAGGCTCCGGTGTTACATCAGGATTCTCCGGATCTGGAGTCGGTGTTACATTTGGATCTTCCGGATCGATTGTCGGTTCCGGTGTTGCCGTTGGAACCGGCGTTGCGGTCGGCTTCGGCGTTGCCGTTGGTTTTGGTGTTGCCGTTGGCTTTGGTGTCGGTTTCTTTGTCGGAGTTGGAGTTACTTTCTTACCATATTCCGGATTAAGTGCAGACTTCAGAGCCTTTTTCACAGCATTCAGAATTCCGTTGGAAGAGTAGGTTGCTCCGCTGACGGTATCAATATCGTCTACATAATCCGTTCCCACAATCTGCTCTTCCAGCACACTCCATGCTTTTTCGAAAAACATCGGAGTATCTGAGTTTTCCTGTTTTACCGCTGTGATAATTCCATCCTTGATGGTTACAGTCACTTTTACATCTCCGCTGTAACCTTTTGCGGATGCTTTGTATGTACCATCCAGATATTTTTTCGGACTGTCAGGATCTGGATTTGCAGTTGGCTTTGGTTTCTTTGAAGGGGCTTTTGTTGGCGTTGGTGTGGAGGTCGCCACAGGTGCAGGGGTGACCTGCTGGCTGCTTCCATCTGCCGCTGCCTGGGATAACGCATTCTGAACTGCCTGGATAATTCCGTTGGAAGAATAGGTTGCGCCGCTGACTGCATCCACATTTGGTGTATTTCCCGCAATCATTCTGCTGATTACGCCCTGTGCGGACGCAAAATAGGAAGCAGTTTCGCCGGAAGCGTCCAGGATATCAATGGCTGCAATCTTTCCACCGCTGATGGTTACACGGACGCGGATGGTTCCGCCGAATCCGGTTCCGGAGCCTTCGTAGGTTCCGTCTTTATATCCGTTTGCCGGAACATCTGCTACAGGAGTCTGGGTGGATCCCTGTCCGGCCGCACTGGCGTTATTTCTGGCAGATTCTGATACGGTTCTTTTTCCTGAGCTTTTTTTTGCTGCTGTTTTTTTCGTACTTTTCTTGGATGTGCTTTTCTTTGACGTACTGCTCTTTTCTGCTGCTGTACTGTTGTTGTCTGTTGGATCAGAAGTCTCCTCATAACCGAGATATTTTTCCAGTTCAGAAGCAGACATGACCGTTGTATCTGCTTTCTGGACAGATTCCGTATTTGCATCGGAGCCCTGCGCTTTTATACCTGAAAATACAAGTGCCGCAATTACAGCAGCTGCAGGGATCAGCTTCGGCCAGGGTACTTTGGGTGTGCCATTTTCAGCTGGCTTTTTGTCTTTTAAATCTTTTTCCATAATTTTTTCTCCCCTCTTTTTTATGCGGCTTCTGTCAGGTATATGCTCTTTCGGGCGTTTCCGGTCATTTTCCGAACCGCCACAAAAAATGAGCAGACCTCTGCCGCAGATATTTCCGTATACCTGCGGCAGAGGTTCTTACTCTTTTATGAACCGTTGTATTATTTAACAGTTACCACAAATTTCTTTGTAATTCCGTTGCATTTAACGGTGATGGTTGCCTTACCTTTTCTGATTCCTTTTACAACACCTTTGCTTGTTACGGTTGCAACTTTCCTGTTGCTGCTTATGTATGTAACTTTGGAAGCTGGTGCTGCTTTGGATTTGATGGTTGTTGTTTTTCCTTTTGCAATTGTTGCAGAGGATTTTGTAAGTGTAAAGGTCGGGTTCTTAACTGTCAGCTTGTAGGTTGCTTTCAGTTTTCCGCTTGTTGCTGTAATCGTTACAGTTCCGGCTTTGATTCCCTTTACGGTACCTGTCTTGCTGTTTACAGTTGCAATCTTGGTATTGCTGCTCTTGTATGTTACAGAAGATACTCCGGCCAGTGTTGCTTTTACAGTAGCTGTTTTTCCTTTGTAAACAACTGCGGATTTCTTTGCGAATTTTACATATGGAGCTTTTACAGTTACTTTGCAGGTTGCTGTTGCGTTTCCGCAGTTTGCAGTAATCACTGCAGTTCCGGCTTTCACACCTTTTACAACACCTGTGCTTGATACTGTTGCTACTGCTTTGTTGCTGGTTGTATATGTTACTGTCTTAGCTGTATCATTTGAAGTTGCCTTCAGAGTAACTGTTTTTCCTGTGTAAATGGTTGCAGATGTTTTGTCAAGAGTAACTGTCACTTTTACAAGAGCTGCTTCTGCTGCCTTAAGATGCTCAAGTGCCTCATCAACCTCTGCCTGTGTTGCATCTTCTCTTGCAAGAAGCTCTTCTGCCTCCTGAAGCTCTGTCTGCATTGCTGCCCAGGTCGCTTTTGTATAATCGTTCTCAGCAAGTGCTTTTGCTGTTTCAACCTCTTTTGTAAGAGCAGTTGTATCTGCCGGCTCTTCAGATGGTTTTACAATATTTGCGTCTGTAGCATGTACCACAAAACTGTAGTCTGCATAGCCAAGTGCGTATACTGTCAGTCTCCAGTATCCGGTTCCGTCTGTTCCTTCCGGAAGCTGGCATCTTAAAGAATCGGTAAGTCCAAGCTGGATTCCCATGGATTTATGCATCCAGTTATCTGCCGCAAACTTGGTTCCGAAAGATCTCAGCACGTTTGTTCCTGTAGCGTCATCTCCACAATAATCCCAGCGTACTGCCTGCATGTTCGCTCCAAGGTCTCCGTATCCTTCTCCTGTGATATCCACACGGAGGAATTCTCCGTAACTTCCGCTTGCTTCTTTTACTGTTGGTGTTACATTTGCTGCTGTTTTCTGAGCCTGATCCTTGATTCCGGAATCTGCTCCTGTTTTTCTTGCCTCAAATGTAAAGCTGTCACCGTTTTTCACTGCATATTTCAGACCGTTGGTGTCTGCTGTTACTGCTGCTGTTGCTGTATAGGAGCTCAGCTGTACTTCGCCATATCCGCCTTCCAGCACGCCATCATTGGTAACTACGTTGTATTTCTGGCAGAATGCATCATAATCTTCTGTTTTTACGGCAACCGGGATATATTTCAGGCCATAAACTTCATAGTGATGCATATCTACAGTTGTTCCGTCTGCTTTTGTGATAGTTCCTCTGTTAAATCCTACAGTTGTTCCATCTGTCAGCTTAATGGTATTCTGATCTACCCATGCCGCAATCGGATATCTGCTTCCGTCTTCTGCCACAATGGTTGTCTCTGTCTGGAAGCTTCCTCTGTGAAGTCCGTGGTTTGTAGTTGCTCTTGTTACCGTATCAAAAGCACCTTTGTCAAGTTCATTGTGACCATCCACTTCCTCAGAAGGAGTTGTATCTCCTGCTGCATATACGCCTTCGTTTACCCAGTACTCTGCCCAGGTCAGGCCTGCATATACATACTGATACTCTCCCTGAAGTTCATCAGAATCCGCAAATGCCTCTGTCTCGTCGTCTG
Organism: Blautia luti; assembly: GCF_013304735.1. Lineage (GTDB taxonomy): Bacteria > Bacillota > Clostridia > Lachnospirales > Lachnospiraceae > Blautia_A. The sequence continues at coordinate 51,311 of NZ_JAAITI010000014.1, read as the reverse complement.
CTGCTGTAAATTCGTCTACACCGGAAGCCTCTTCCTCCGTATTCTCTGCTGCACTTTCCTCTGTGATCTCATCAGCGTTCTGGTCCTCTGCCGCGATCTCTTCTGCATCAGCAGCCTCTCCCGCAGCTGCCTCGTAATCGGAAACCTCAGCAATCTCTTCCTCATCGCTCTGCTCGGTTTCGTCTGCTACAATGCTGCTGTCCAGGTCTGTTGCCATTACAGCTGTAGGAAAACTTGTTGCTGCCACTGCAAGACTTAAGATGCAGGGAGCTGTTTTTTTCAGTAGATTCCACTTATGCATTACTTATTCCTCCTAAAAATATGAAATATTTATAGAAACCTTTCCAGGGGTCACTATCGTAAATACCACAAACTGCTCCACCGTCTGTGTTTATTCAAGGATATCCTCCACGCTGTAGGAATCCGCAAGCAGGCTGAACCGCTCTTTCATCCCTTCCGTGAGATACACATGATGATCTTCATCCACAAAAAGTCCGTCTGCGCCGTAAGTTTTCAACAGCTGGGCACCTTTTTCCACACCCAAAACGAAACATGCTGTGGAAAGTGCGTCTGCCTCAAGACCTGTGTCACAGACTACCGTAACTCCGGTCACTCCGCTTTTTGCCGGATAACCGGTGGACGGGTCCATAATGTGGTGATATCTTACACCATCTTCGATAAAATATTTCTCGTAATCTCCGGATGTGGAAAGAAATTCTGTGCCATTTAAGGCAACCACACCAAGATAATCGTCATCATTTTCAGCACGGGGATCTGTCACTGCCACATTCCAGGAAGAACCATCCGGTTTGCTCCCATAAGTCATGACACTGCTTCCCCCAAGGTTCATAAGCGCCGCTGTTACATCTTTCTGGTTTTTCAGATTTTCAAGAATCAGGTCACAGCCGATTCCTTTTCCGGCTGCACCAAGATCCAGAGAACATCCTTCATCCATGTGGATCGTGTTTCCATCAAGAGAAATTTTCTGATATCCGGAGTCCTTCAGAACTTCCTGAATCTCATCTTCTCCCGGAATTCTCTGATTTTCTCCCCCGATATCCCACAGACGGATCAACTTCCCGATCGTCGGATCAAAAGCTCCGTCCGAGTCTTTCGCAATCTTCAGAAGGCGCTCCAGATACCCGGAAAGTTCCTCGGAAATCTCCGTATCTTTTCCGCTGTCCGCGTTCACCTTGTAGATCTGGGACTTCTCATTGGTCCAGGAAAGAAGGTTTGTCTCCACATCTGTCAGTACAGATGTCAGTTTACTGTTTATATCGTCGCCTGTGGTATAAAGTGTTTCTGATACCACAGTATCCATGGCAAAATCTGTATCCGTATATGTCTGTATATCCTTTTCCGAAGCAGCCATGCACAGCGCTGGAAATAGCATTGTGATTCCTGTAACTGCAGCCGTTGTAAGAAAAGCTTTCTTTTTCAAAGCATGATATCCCATCAATTATTTTCCTCAGTTGTTCCAATGTGAATATTTTTTCTCGGGCAGGTTGCCGCACATGCATGGCAGCAAAGACATTCGCCGGATCTGGCTGTGTCCCCGTCAATGTCCAGATGAGCCGGACATCTTTTTTTACAGAGGCCGCATTTTGGCGGACATTTCTCACGGTTTCTCTGAAACAGTGCTCCCGGAAGGATCGGCATCAATGCAAAAACCGCTCCCATAGGGCAGAGAAACTGGCAGAAAAAACGTTCCTGTGTACACATTCCCGCCATGATCAGAACCAGAATCACAATTCCCACCAGATATTTGCTGTTCGGGAGACGTCCTGCAGTGATCATGGAAAAAACATCCCACGGGCTGGTTCCTGTAAGCTTTCCGTATACTCCTGTGAGGCAGGAAAGTAAAATCAGGGCCAGTACGATATATTTGACTTTCTGAAGTCTGTGAACCATTTTTTCAGAAAGAGCTAGTTTCTTTTTTTTGTGAAAACATTTCGTCCAGATCCAGGAAAAACCTTCATATACGGCATCTCCGAAAGATCCGAAAGCACATGCATATCCGCAGAAATGTCTTCCGAAAAAGCAGGTAAAGATCAGAAGCACTGCTGTTACAGTCAGAAAGGAATTCCACTCTACCGGTTGACCGGCTGCAATGGCGAGAAAAATGGATTTGATTCCCGCAAAAGCTGTGGAAAACAGAGACGGAGCAGCAATAAAAAATGCCAGCTGTATCCCTGCGCGTATCAGCCTTACTTCCCGCTGTCTTTTTTTCATGAGTTTTCCGCCTTTCCAAGTGCTTCATCCACTGCATTCAGGATTCCGGTAGAACTGAATGTTGCTCCTGATACAGTATCCACATCTGTACTCTGGGCGCTTAAAATGGAATCGATTACACTCTCTGCCTGTGAAAGATATGCGCTGTCCTCACCTGGTGCGCTGACTACATTAATGGATGTAATTTCATCACTGGCAAGTGTCACTTCCACCTGAATGGTTCCACCGTATCCATCGGCCTCTCCTGTGTAAGTTCCATCTTTATATACGTTATCGGAATCTGGCGCTGCTGTGTCCTCCGCGTTTGCATCGGATGTCTTGCCGTCCGAAGTGTCTGCTGCCTTGTCACCGTCTGTTGAATCTGCATTACTGCTGTCAGTTCCTGTGGATGCTGCCTGATTCTGCATACGGTTTGCATAGCTTGTCTCCAGTGCACTGAGAAGTTCATTCTGCTGCTCCTGAAGCGTGTCTACCTTATCTGTCAGAGCCGAAATTTCTTTTTCGTTTGCCTGGGCTTTCATACTGCTGTTATAAAAAAGCACAGCCAGAACTACCAGCAGTAAAGAAATCACTCTCATATAAAAATTCTGGTTTTTCATCTCTTTTCTCCCCTGTATTTAGTCAGTCAGATATTCACAGTCCGTTCCTATCATCTGCACATAACCGTTTTTTGAATAAGTTATATATCTTTTACTCATATTTATAGATTAGTTCTAATTAATCATTTTTCTTTAATTAGATATTGCTAACTTACAGCTAGGTATTATATCACCTGATTTTTTTCTTGTCTATACTTTTTGTTAGTACGCGGTAACTTTTTTCTCCGTATCTTTAATTTTTGCTGTAACTTTTCCAGATATTGGTTAGATATCCTTAACTTATATTTGCCTTTTGAATGGGAGTATGATATGATTTTTTCTGAATCTGTGACAGAAACGGAGTTTTTATTTTGAAGAAAAAAGAAGTGATTTTTATTGCCGGGATTCTGGTTCTGGCCGGTATTCTCTGGCTTGGTTTTCAAATCGCAGGGAAACGTTCCCACAATACGATCCGGATTACTGTTGACGGAAAAGAATTCGGAACTTATTCTCTTTCCCAGGATCAGGTTATCCATATCGGGGACACCAATGTCTGCGAAATCAAAGACGGAAAAGTTACCATGACCGAAGCAACCTGCCCGGATCATTACTGTATGAAACAGAAGGCTGTGGATGAACATGGCGGTTCTATCATCTGTCTTCCTAATAAAGTTGTGATCGAAGGAGAAAATACTGCGGAGGATTCAGACTCGGAGAGTTCACCGAAAATCGATGCGGTGACGTAAATGCGAGAACTGCTTATCATCTGAAGACACTGGCGTTTACCAGTGACACAGTGGCATATGGAAGGATTTATTTATGAAACGAAAAACAGCTTATCTTGGATTATTTTCCGCAGTGGCGATTATTTTTGGATATGTAGAGTCTCTGATTCCTGTGTTTGCAGGGATTCCTGGAATCAAGCTTGGGCTTGCAAACCTGGCAGTACTTTTTATACTGGACCGGTATTCACTCCGCGAGGCGGCTCTTGTGTCCGTTGTAAGAATACTTGTGATTGGGTTTATGTTCGGGAATCTCTTCAGTATTTTGTATAGTCTGGCTGGCGCTGCGCTCAGCCTGACTGTGATGGATGTGCTTAAAAAACATTCTGATTTTAGTTTGATCGGAATCAGTGTGGCCGGGGGTGTTACTCACAATATTGGGCAATTGATGGTGGCCATGATTGTGGTGAGTAATACGAGTTTGATGGTTTATGCGCCAGCGCTGCTGGTTGCGGGAGTCCTGGCGGGGGTTCTCATAGGAATTTTGACAAAGGATGTTGTGGGACGACTTCCTTTGAACCTGTAGTGTGTGTATGTTTTTCTTTTTTGGATTATAGTTTTTACTTTATGAAGTAAATTTTAGAAGTGTGTGTTTTTCTTTTTTGGATTATAATTTTCACTTTACGAAAGTGGATAATTTGCGAGAAGGGGAAGCACTCATAGTTGCGAAGGCCGTCTCCCCTTCTCGCGCTCTTCCCCTCCTGGCCACGCCGCTGTTGTGCGTTGTGGAATGTGTAAATGTATCGGCTCAGTCCTGTATTCTGCTGTACTGACAGCGTCAGGCTGAGCCGATTGTTCGTTCAGGGCGGACGGGAAAGCGGCCTGCATAGCAGGCCTGTTCCCTGAATTACGGCGTATAACTTGTATAGCTGTTATTTCACTGTTATTCAGAAACAGGTCTGCTTCGCAGACCGCTTTTCGTACGGAGCGAATAAAAAGGTTTCGCCAATAAATTTACGTAGCATAAATCGGCTCAACTTTCCGCAGCCGACACCGTAGAATCCATCGCCCCGCTAATACCTTTACACATTCCCACAACCTGCAACAATTGCGTGCCCGGAAAGGGGGAGCTCGAGGGGGAAAAGCGGGCTTCGCAACTTTGAGTGCTTTCCCCCTCGTAAATTGCCCCATGCCAAAATGGTCCACCCCGGAAGGGAAAAACGCCTACGCCTCAAGTCCCCCCTCCGGGAAAGAAAATGCCTGCCGCATTCAGGCGCCCCCGCCGGGAGGCCTCAGGCCTCAGTCTCATCATGAAACTGAGGAATCGGTGTCACCGGTGGATATGGCTCCATCGGAGGCTCATCAAACTCCCCTGAAATATTCCGATAGAAAACTGCCATACAGGTTTCTATATAAGGCACCAGCCAGATCAGTGCCAGATAAAGTGTAAACATGGAAAAAATAATCCACGGTATAAAACTTAAAAGCATCTTCAGATACTCCCAGTAATGCCCCTTCATAAGCTTCGCACTGGCTTTCAGTGCCTGCATTCCTTTCATGTCCGGATTATCGGACAGAATATAATAACTCATGGTAAATGGCATAGCTACCAGCAGGTTCAGCACGAACCCGAGAAGTGTGAGCAGCATGTAAGTCACTGCCCAATTCATCTGTTCTTCCACGGTATTTCCCATATCACTTGTAAAGGAAAACCACGCCAGTGGAAGGGACGTCACCAGATTGATCAGTGCCAGCACAAAGGATGCCACGATTACATGGTCCGGCTGGTGGCTGAAAAAGTACAGAAGATCTCCGAAAGAATAAGCTTCTCTTCTGGAAATATTCAGGTAAATCCGGTAGAGTCCTGCGGAAAAGACGCAGATCACCAGAGAAAGGATAAAACTGAATACTTCTCCTCCGATGATTGCATACAGGGAATCTCCCGGAAAAAGCGCTGTGGAAATGTAGCTTGAGATCACGCTCATCGCCGCAACCGCAATGCTTCCGATCACAGGGACCGTAAAATTACCGGCCAGTGTTTCCCGTGCAAGCTTCTTACAGCCCTTCAGATTTTTTCTCATAAAAATTCTCTCCTTATGAACGATTAACATCGCTCCGTTATAGAAGGCGGAGACTTATACCAAGCCTCCGCCCTGTCATTCATTTCTTATTTTGTTTAATCTGCAAGATTAAACGCATCATGTACCGCATTCATGGCACGTACGCCATCTTTCTCATTAATGAGAACTGTCACACGGATCTCAGATGTTGCGATCATGTTGATGTTTACGCCCTCGTTATAAAGGCTCTCGAACATTTTTGCGGCAACACCCGGGTTACTCATCATACCGGCTCCCACGATGGAAAGCTTGGCAATATTTTTCTCCGCATGAAGCTCATCATAGCCGATGCGTGCCTGGTTGGATTCCAGAACACCCATTGCATCGTCCAGATCATTTTTATCAACGGTAAAGGAAATGTCCTTGGTTCCGGCACGGCCGATAGACTGAAGGATCATGTCCACATTGATGTTTTTCTTGGCCAGGGTATCAAAAAGCTTGAACGCTACTCCTGGTGAATCTTTAAGTCCGATCACAGCAATACGTACTGCATCTGTATCCAGAGCAACACCGCTGATCAGCATTCTCTCCACTGTTACTTCCTCCTTTACCACAGTTCCTTCGCTGTTGTTGAGACTGGAACGTACCACCAGCGGTACGCCGTATTTTTTTGCCATCTCCACAGAACGGTTATGAAGCACTCCCGCACCCAGAGTTGCCAGATCCAGCATCTCGTCGTAAGTGATCTCCTTAAGCTTGCGGGCTTTCGGAACCTTACGCGGATCAGCAGTGTAAACACCATCCACATCGGTGTAGATCTCGCAGGCATCTGCATGAAGTGCTGCTGCAAGAGCTACGGCTGTGGTATCCGAACCGCCACGGCCAAGTGTGGTATAGTCATTATACTTATCAATTCCCTGGAATCCTGTAACCACAACGATCCTGCGGTTATCCAGTTCTCTGCGGATACGTGCGGCATCGATCTTTTTCAGACGTGCGCTTCCATGTGCACTTGTTGTGTGCATAGCTACCTGAAACGCATTCAGGGAAACAGCCGGTACTCCCAGGCTGTCCATAGCCATGGACATCAGTGCCACTGACATCTGTTCTCCGATGGTAAAAAGCATATCCATCTCTCGTTTCGGAGGTTTGTCGTTGATATCTTTCGCCATGGTGATCAGCTCATCGGTATATTTACCCATTGCGGAAAGCACGACCACCACGTCGTTTCCTTTTTTGTAATCTTCGATACATCTTCTGGCAACATTAAAGATACGCTCTTTGTTTGCCACAGAAGTACCGCCGAATTTTTTTACGATTAACATGTTCTTATTTCTCCTCAGGCATCAATCCTTTACACGGATCATTGCCAGTACTTTTCCGGTAAGCTTACTGATCTTCTCTTTATATTCAGCCTGCTTCATCACCGGTGTGATAAATCCGAATTCGTCCGGAAGGTCATCCGGCTCGATAGTCTGTACATCACCGAAAGCTTTTTCTACTTCGTCCATAGTCGTATCAGACACACGTACAAAGAAGCGTCCCTCTACTTCATCCATATCCATGAGTTCAAGAGCATAGCTGCTCCAGTTTGTCATGATATTTCTGTGGAGATGTTTTGCCTCATCTACAACGTCAGCCACTACTGCACTGGCAGTCGGAAGTTTACCTGCTCCGCTTCCATAGAACATGGCGTCTCCAAGAACATTTCCGTGTACAAATACTGCGTTAAATACATCATTTACGCTGTAAAGCGGGCTCTCCTGTCCTACCAGGAACGGCGCTACCATTGCATAAAAAGAATCTCCGATTCTGCGGCTTGTGGCAAGAAGCTTGATAGTCATGCCAAGCTCTTTTGCATATTCCATATCTGCCGGTGTAATCTTTGTGATTCCTTCTGTATAAATATCCTCGTAATTCAGGAATTTTCCGTATGCAAGTGAAGAAAGGATGGCGATCTTACGGCATGCGTCAGCACCCTCTACATCTGCAGTGGGATCTGCCTCTGCGTAACCCTTCGCCTGAGCCTCTTTCAGAACAGTGTCAAAATCACAGTTCTCTGTGCTCATCTTGTAAAGCATGTAGTTGGTTGTTCCGTTGAGGATTCCTGTGATCTCATCGATCTCATCTGCTGTCAGTGAAGAATTCAGCGCACGGATAATCGGGATACCGCCGCCACAGCTTGCCTCAAAAAGGAAATTGATATTTTTTTCCTGGGCAATCTCCATAAGCTCGGAACCATGTTTGGCTACCAGGGCCTTGTTGGATGTGCTTACGCTCTTTCCTGCCAGAAGTGCTCTTTTTACAAAGGTATAAGCAGGCTCAATTCCGCCCATAACCTCAACGACAATATCTACTTCCGGATCGTTTACGATCACTTCATAATCATGAACCAGAACTTTCTCAACCGGATCTCCCGGGAAATCTCTTAGATCGAGAACGTATTTAATGTTGATCTCATCTCCGGCTCTTTTGTTAATGCTCTCATGGTTTGTGTTGATTACTTCAACAACTCCGCTTCCTACTGTACCGTAGCCTAATACTGCTATGTTTATCATATGCTTACTCCCTGCCTAAAATTTTCAAATAGTGTATACCGTCTCTCTGTTCAATATCCTCCACCATGGCCTCTGCGTCGCCTTCTCCAGGAAGGATGTCAACGCTCAGCGTCAGTGTTGCGACTCCGTTAATGGGAATACTCTGATGTATGGTCAGGATATTACCGTGAAAACGGGCAATCGTCTGCAGCACCATTGATAAAAGTCCCGGCTCGTCGTCCATCTGAATGATAAAGGTGATGGTCTTTCCCCTGGTCTCCTCGTGGAAAGGAAAAATATCGTCCTTATATTTGTAAAAAGAGCTGCGGCTGATCCCGGTCTTTTCAGCAGCTTCCTGAACAGTAGCCACACGGTTAGATTCCAGCAGCCTCTTGGCCTCAACAACCTTAAGAAGTACTTCCGGCACTGCCCTTTCTCTTACTACATAGTATTTTTTCTTCTCAACCTGTTTCTGCATAGCAACCTCTCTGTCCGTTTCATAAAGACAACTGTTTTTGTACAAAAGATATATTATCATAATAAAAGAAACTCCACAAGCGCTTTTTTGCCTGCGGAGTCCTTTTCTCTGTCTTTATGGGGTTCCGTGACAGTAATGTTATTCTTTCTTTTTCGCCAGCGCGATCCATTTCAGGTATGCATTGATAAAGAGGTCAATGCCACCGTCCAGAACTGCGTCAACATTACCGGTTTCTTCATTGGTTCTATGGTCTTTTACCATGGTGTATGGCTGCAGGACATAGGAACGGATCTGGTTTCCCCAGCCGATATCTGTCACTTCGCCTCGAATGCCGGAAAGTTTCTCCTCAGCCTCCTGCTGTTTCAGAAGATACAGTTTGGCCTTCAGCATCTGCATGGCCTTATCCTTGTTCATGTGCTGAGAACGTTCATTCTGGCACTGTACCACGATTCCTGTAGGGAAATGGGTGATACGGATCGCAGAGGATGTCTTGTTGATATGCTGTCCACCGGCACCACTGCTTCGGTAGGTATCAATACGGATATCATCGTCGTTGATCTCTACATCCAGGTCTTTCTTGATATCCGGCATGACATCGCAGGATACAAAAGATGTCTGTCTCTTTCCTGCCGCATTAAACGGAGAAATACGTACAAGACGGTGAACACCTTTTTCAGATTTCAGATAACCGTAGGCGTTCTCTCCGTTCACCTGGAAGGTTACGGATTTCACACCGGCCTCATCACCATCAAGGTAGTCCAGTACTTCCAGTGCAAAGCCTTTTTTCTCTGCCCATCTGCTGTACATACGGTAAAGCATTCCGCACCAGTCGCAGGCTTCTGTTCCGCCGGCTCCTGCGTTCAGCTTGATGATGGCATTCTCGCTGTCGTACTCTCCGGAAAGAAGTGTCTTCACACGGATGCTGTCAAAGCTTGCCTGGAACTCGTCCAGCATTTCCTGGATCTCAGGGATGATCTCAGGATCATTCTCCTCATATCCCATCTCGATCATGGTTTCCATATCTTCCATCTGTGTTTCCAGATTATGGTATGTCTCAATATCATCCTTGAGACTCTTTAACTGTTTCATTTTCATCTGAGATACTTCTGCATTATCCCAGAAATCAGGCGCTTCCATCTCGCGCTCTAATTCTTCGACCTTCTGCTCTTTGTTAGCGAGGTCAAAGTGAATCCCTCACTTCCACTAATGGCTCTGTGTATGTTGCAAGAATACTCTTGAACTGATCTAACTCAACCACAGCTTCACCTTCTTTCTATATATTGATGCAGGAATTCCTGCCTGTCTTATACAATACCATATGACCATGGAAATTACAACGAAAACGTGGTCCGGGCGTTTCTATTTTATCTGCGACAGTTCATAGATATCCCCTCTCCGGTGCTTCAGAAGTGGCAGCTGTTCCCGGACTTTTTTTACCTCATCCAGATCCAGTTTCACAACCTTCACGTCCGGCTTTTCTTCCATTTCCATGAGGACTTTTCCCCAGGGATCTACGGCAATGGAATGGCCCCAGGAATGGTATCCGGCGTTCAGATCTCTGGCAGGTGCAGCTCCAATGGTGTATACCTGGTTGTCCACAGCTCTCTGACGGAACATCAGCTCCCAGTGGAGAGGCCCTGTTGTCATGTTAAAAGCAGCCGGCACAATGATCACCTCTGCGCCCTGGTCCACCATCAGCCTGGCAAGTTCCGGGAACCGGAAATCGTAGCAGATGCAAAGGCCAATCTTTCCAAATTCTGTGTCAAAAACTGTCACCTGGTCTCCCGGTGTCAGGGTATCCGATTCTTTAAAATACTGGCCACCTTTTACATCAATGTCAAAAAGATGCATTTTCCGGTGTTTCCCGATCTGATGCCCGTTTCTGTCAAAAACATAGGATGTGTTGTAAATATGACCGGCTGCATCTCTCTCCGGCATGCTTCCGGCTACAAGATAAATTCCACGTTCTGCTGCCAGCCTGGAACATTTTTCCCAGGTGTCCCCACCTTCGGCTTCCGCATACTCCGGAAAGTATTTATTCTCGTAGGGACAGCAGAACATTTCGGGCAGGACTGCCAGGTCGATTCCCTGAAGTTCCGGGCGGGCAAGAATTTCTGCTGCCTGGGTGATGTTACGGGATTTTTCCTCATATACGTGTGTCTGAAGAATTGCTGTTTTTATAATGGCCATATTCTCATATCCTTTCTCTGCTCTTATACAAAAATAGCCCCACCATATCATCAGGTGAGACTATTTTTATCTTCATTCTCAGATCTTAGCCGCCTTACGTCCGCAGCACTGTTTGTATTTCTTGCCGCTTCCGCATGGGCACGGATCGTTTGGATATACTTTATCTTCTTTTCGCTGAACCGGTTTCTTCGGACCGGCGCTGTCATCCTTGTTTGTGCCGGTTACTTTTGCAACCTGCTCACGCTCGATCTTCTGCTCTACATGAACATGATACAGCATACGTACGGTATCTTCCTGAATGGAAGTGATCATGTTGTTGAACATCTCAAATGCGTTCATCTTGTACTCAACAACCGGATCTCTCTGGCCGTATGCCATCAGGCCGATACCCTGACGGAGCATCTCCATGTCGTCGATGTGATCCATCCACTTGCTGTCGATACATTTCAGAAGAACTACTCGCTCAAGCTCACGAAGCTGCTCCGGTTCCGGGAACTCAGCCTCTTTCGCTTCATAAAGCTTCACAGCCTCTTCCTTCACGATATGCTTGATCTCATCTTTCTTATGACCTTTTACCTTCTCTGCAGTCAGAGGGTGGATTGGGATAATCGGAGTGATCGCGGTATTGAACTCATCAAGATCCCACTCCGAAGAATCCATATCATCAGAGAAGCACATATCTGTCATGCTGTCTACGATATCTGTGATCATCTTGTAGATGGCATCACGCATGTTCTCACCGTCAAGTACCTGACGACGCTCCTCGTAGATGATCTCTCTCTGCTCATTGTTAACCTGGTCATAGTCGAGAAGATTTTTACGGATTCCGAAGTTGTTGAACTCGATCTTCTCCTGCGCTTTCTCGATGGCATTGGAAAGCATCTTATGCTCAATCTGCTCATTCTCCTCAACACCAAGAGATGTGAACACTTTCATCAGTCTCTCGGAACCGAACAGACGCATCAGGTCATCCTCAAGGGAAATGTAGAAACGGGATTCACCCGGATCTCCCTGTCGTCCGGAACGTCCACGGAGCTGGTTATCAATACGTCTTGACTCATGACGCTCAGTACCGATAATCTTCAGACCGCCGGCCTCTCTTGCCACATCGTCAAGTTTGATATCGGTACCACGGCCTGCCATGTTGGTTGCGATGGTAACGGCATCTGCCTGTCCTGCCTGTGCTACGATCTCAGCCTCAAGCTCATGGAACTTGGCATTCAGTACATTATGCGGGATTCCCTCTCTCTTCAGCATTCTGCTGAGAAGTTCGGAAGTTTCGATGGTAATCGTACCAACCAGTACTGGCTGATGTTTTGCGTGAGCTTCCTTAACTGCCTCTACAACGGCATTGAATTTCTCTTTCTTTGTCATGTAAACGGCATCATCAAGATCTTTACGCTGTACCACACGGTTGGTCGGAATCTCTACAACGTCCATGCCGTAGATATCACGAAACTCTTTTTCCTCGGTAAGGGCCGTACCGGTCATACCGCCTTTTTTGTCATATTTGTTGAAGAAGTTCTGGAAGGTGATGGTTGCAAGAGTCTTACTCTCTCTTTTAACCTTAACATGCTCTTTCGCCTCGATCGCCTGATGAAGACCATCGGAATAACGACGGCCCGGCATGATACGTCCGGTAAATTCATCGACGATCAGGATCTCGTCATCTTTTACAACGTAATCCTGATCTTTATGCATCAGGTTATGTGCACGAAGCGCAAGGATAATGTTGTGCTGGATCTCCAGATTCTCCGGATCTGCCAGGTTCTCGATATTAAAGAATTTCTCAACCTTCTTGATACCCTGCTCGGTAAGGTTGACGATCTTATCTTTCTCATTTACAACGAAGTCACCGGTCTCGATAACTTCCTCGCCCATGATGGCTGCCATCTTGGTCATCTCATGGCTGGCCTCACCACGCTCCAGCTGCTGTGCAAGGATATCGCACACCTCATAAAGCTTGGTGGACTTGCCGCTCTGTCCGGAAATGATCAGAGGTGTACGTGCCTCATCGATCAGGACGGAGTCGATCTCATCGATGATACAGTAATGAAGATCTCTCTGAACAAGCTGTTCTTTATAGATAACCATGTTGTCACGAAGGTAATCAAATCCAAGTTCGTTGTTGGTAACGTATGTGATATCACATCCGTATGCCGCACGGCGTTCTTCCGGTTTCATGTCGTTGAGTACCACACCTACAGTCAGGCCAAGGAACTCATGGACTTTACCCATCCACTCGGCATCTCGTTTAGCCAGGTAATCGTTGACCGTTACGATGTGGACACCTTTTCCCTCAAGGGCATTCAGGTATGCAGGAAGTGTGGAAACAAGAGTTTTACCTTCACCTGTTTTCATCTCGGCGATACGGCCCTGGTGAAGGATGATACCACCGATGATCTGCACACGGTAATGCTCCATTCCAAGTACACGCTTGGCTGCCTCACGTACAGTGGCAAATGCCTCCGGAAGAAGATCATCCAGTGTTGCACCTTCTGCAAGACGTTTCTTATATTCTCTGGTCTTGTCCCGTAACTGCTCGTCGGTGAGTTGCTGCATCTGGGACTGATAGCTCTCGGTTTTCTCAACCAGCGGCATAATACGTTTTACCTCACGCTGGCTGCGGGTTCCAAATACTTTTGAAAAAACATTCATGTTTCTGCTCCAATCATTTTATTCGAAATAGGACGTTTAAGTCTCTCATCTATCCGATTCAGGATCATTCCAGGACACTGTTCGTTCCAATCACAATAACCATTCCAGTTCTCTGTTGATATCCAGATCACATATGGTATATATTCTACCACTTTCCAGTTATAAAAACAATGAACAATTAATTAACAAATCGTGTCCGGAGCTGTTCTTCTGCCCTGAAAAAAGCTCCGGGAATCTGCAGATTTTCCACGCAGATTCCCGGAGCCATTCTCAGTCGTTCAATATTCAGTTTTTATAAAAGATCATTCACCCATGATCTCCTACAGAGACTTCTGCCTAAAACTCTGGCTCAATCAGTCCGTAAGTATTACCTTTACGTTTGTAAACTACGTTCACCTGCTCTGTCTCAGCATTGAAGAATACAAAGAAATTATGTCCAAGAAGCTCCATCTGTACACATGCATCTTCCGGATACATTGGTTTGATTCCGAATTTCTTGGTACGGATGATCTTAACTTCCTCATCCTCTTCATAATCCTTATCAAGGTATGCTTTCTGGAAGTTTGTGGATTCCTGCTGCTTGTCAACGATCTTGTTCTTGTATTTACGAAGCTGACGCTCAATTACCTCTTCAACCAGATCGATGGATACATACATGTCATTGCTTACCTGCTCGGAACGGATAATGTTACCTTTCACAGGGATTGTTACCTCGATCTTCTGGCGATCCTTCTCAACACTTAAGGTTACTGAAATCTCAGTTTCAGGAGTGAAATACCTTTCAAGTTTACCAAGCTTGTCCTCAACAGCTGTTTTAAGTCCTTCTGTTACTGCTATATTCTTTCCACTAATAATAAATTTCATGACTTCCATCCCCTTTGCTGTTTTATGTTGCTATTATAACACATTAAGTTGAATTTTAACATCACTTTTCAAAAATTTCACAAATTTTTTCTGAATTTATTCAATATATTCCTGCAAAAGGATTTTTTTGTCATGAATATGCAACTATTCTACTTCATCTCTGCCAGAACTTCAAATGGTATGCTTCCGCCAAAAATATCCAGGGCACTGCCAACAGTCACGTCCAGTCTTCCCTGTCCTGCCTTTCGAAGTTCCTCAATATCTGCCATAGAACCGACACCGCCTGCATAGGTTACCGGATGAGCTTTGTACTGTCCCAGAAGTTCCGCAAGTTCGTTCTCAACACCATGAGCCTTTCCTTCCACATCCACTGCATGGACCAGAAACTCATCGCAGTAACTTCCAAGCTTCTCCATCAGTTCCAGTGTCACAATCTCTTCTGTAAATTTCTGCCAGCGGTCTGTGACTATGTGATAATTACCATCTTTTTTGCGGCAGCTTAAATCAAGTACAAGATGTTCTTTTCCTGCTGCGTTCCGGATTTTATCCAGATTTTCCCAGGAGATCACTCCGTTTTTGAATACATAGGAAGTTACGATCACGTGGCTGGCACCAGCCTCCAGATACTCCGCCGCATTCTCCGGGCAGATCCCGCCTCCGATCTGAAGTCCTCCGGGGTATTTTTTCAGGGCAAGAAGTGCCTGGGCTTTCGTCGCTTCATAGTTTGGAGAATCTTTTCCATTCAGAAGGATCACATGGCCACCTTTTAAACCGGCCTTCTTATAAAGCTCTGCATAAAATGCCGCATCCTGCTCTGACACAAAATTTTCCGCGGCCTGGTCACCCTGATCTTTCAGGCTTCCACCTACGATCTGTTTTACTTTTCCGTTATGTATATCAATGCATGGTCTGAATTTCATAATCCTGTCCTCCGTTTTCTTTCCATGCACTGATCATAGCATCTGAAACAGTTTTATGCAATGCTGTGGTAAAATATCTGTAACACGAGATTACCTTACAGTTGCTGACCACAAAATAAACAGTAACTCTATCTGCCCTCTACTGCATTTCCTACTGCATTGCCGATATCATCCACTGCATTACCTACGCCATCACCCAGATCCTTCACGCTGTCACCCAGCTCACCGGATACCGTTCCATCATTTTCGGTTCCGTTTTCTGTTCCATTGACACCCGCTGTTCCCGGCGCTGTCGTTGCATTATTTCCGTCCCCTGTGGGAGTCACGGTGACATTCCCACCGGCCATCTCATTGTTATCTGTACCAGAATCTTCGATGACCCCGCCGTTATCCATCACACCATCATTGTCCGTTTCGCCTTCCATAATTTCATTTTCTGTGGCAGTATTTTCGTTTGTATCTTTTTTCTTATCTTTCTCATCTTTATTTTTTTCGTCCACGGTTTCATCCGCATTGTTTACCTCTGTACCACAGGCTGTAAATGTACACAGAGACAGAGTGAGCATAGTGCCAAAAAGAATCGCCTTCCATTTTTTCATATGATCTTCTCCTTTTTCTGAAAAATTCTGTATTCCTAATATGACACTTTTTCCGTTATCCTATTCTGGGAAAATTTTCAATAAAATGTTCTTTACTGTAAAGTGGGCATAAAAAGACGAGTTCCGCTTTTACACGAAACCCGTCTGTATTATCTGCATTTTATTCTGTTACGGTTTATCTGTTACACCGCTCAGTCTGTCAGCATCAGCCGATCACGTCACTCATATCGTAACGTCCTGCCGGTTTACCTGCAAGGAATTTGGCTGCTTCTACAGCACCTTTTCCAAAAATAGCCTTGGAATATGCAGTATGCTTGAACTCGATCACTTCGTCCTGACCTGCAAAAATGATCTCATGCTCACCTACGATGGTTCCGCCACGAACTGCGGAGATTCCGATCTCCTTATCGTCACGTTTCTCACGTTTCTGGCTGCGGTCATATACATAATGATACTTGTTATCCATAACTTCATTAATGCTGTCTGCCAGTGCAAGTGCAGTACCACTTGGTGCGTCTACTTTCAGGCGGTGATGTTTCTCAACGATCTCCATGTCAAATCCTGCAGTTGCAAGAACCTTGGCAGCGTCCTGAACCAGTTTCAGAAGTGTGTTGATACCAAGAGACATGTTCGCAGATTTCAGCACTGCAACCTTTTTGGATGTTTCTTCTACTTTCGCAAGCTGCTCCTCGTTTAAGCCTGTGCTGCAGAGAACAACCGGGATCTGGCGTGCGGCACTGTACTCAAGAAGCTTGTCTGTTGCTTTTGCAGAGGAGAAATCAATGATCGCGTCTGCCTCTACCTGACATGTATCAATATCGGTAAATACCGGATAGCTGTTTTTTCCCTGATCTGCAATGTCGATGCCTGCCACGATCTCTGCATCCGGATCTTTCTCCACAATGCCACTGATCACCTGACCCATATGTCCGTTGCAGCCATGCATGATGATTTTTACCATAGTATATTCTCCTTTACCTTCCGCTTACAGTCTGATTATTTTGCAAGCTTAAGGCCGAATTTCTCGATCTCTTTTGCAAGAGCTGCCTTTGTGTCTTCTTCCATCTCGCAAAGTGGCATACGAAGCGGTCCTACGTTCATTCCCATAAGGTTCATAGCTGTCTTAACAGGAATCGGGTTTACTTCGCTGAACAGTGCGTTGATCAGCGGAAGAGCTTTCAGCTGATCCTCTGTTGCTCCCTTGGTATCACCGTCGAAATATTTCATGACCATGTCATGTGTAAACTTCGGTGCAACATTGGAAAGTACGGAAATAACACCAAGTCCGCCAAGAGAAAGAATCGGAAGTACCTGATCATCGTTTCCGGAGTAAAGCTCAAGCTGTCCGTCTGCCAAAGACATCATTTTGGCGATCTGGGAAAGATCTCCGGTTGCTTCCTTGATTCCGACAATGTTCTTTACATTCTTTGCAAGGTAAGCTGCTGTAGCCGGCTGGATGTTGCAGCCTGTACGGCTCGGTACATTGTACATGATGAGCGGAGTTTCCGGAACTGCATTGGCAATTGCTGTGTAATGAGCGATAAGTCCCTTCTGTGTAGCCTTGTTATAATAAGGTGTTACAATAAGAAGAGCGTCTGCACCATAGGAAGCTGCTTCCTTGGACATCATGATTGCTGTCTCTGTACAATTGGAACCTGTTCCTGCGATTACAGGCACACGTTTGTTAACTTTGTCAATTGTGAACTTGATTGTCTGAAGGTGCTCTCCGTGTGTCAGAGTAGAAGATTCTCCTGTTGTTCCGCAGATAACGATGGCGTCTGTGCTGTTCGCGATCTGATCCTCAAGGATCTCCTCAAGTTTCTCATAATTTACCTTACCGTCTTCGTACATAGGTGTTACGATTGCAACGCCTGTTCCTTTAAAAATTGCCATTTGTCTTCCTCCTTCTTTCTTCTGTGAACTGTTGCTTATTTCCGTTCCTGTCCGGTCAGCTCTGTTGTCATTGTGGTAACACTGTCCACATATGGCTTCAGTGCTTCCGGAAGCCAGCGTCCGGTCATAACTATGTGCATACTTTCATCCTTCTGCTTAAGCATATCGATGATCGTCTCAACTGGAGCGATTCCTTTATCCATAAGCCCGAGGATTTCATCCAGCAGCAGAAAATCACACTCTCCGGTAGCAATTACCTTCCGTGCAAAATTAAGGCCGTTGAGAATATTGGTTCTCTCTTCTGTCTTTTCCTGCTCACTCAGGTCATTATAGCAGGTGTCCATTTTTTCGAAACGGAAAATCTTGAAATCAAGATTATCCAGATCCTCAAGAAAATCCAGTTCTCTGCGTTCCCTGCCCTTGAGAAACTGTATGATGATCACACTTTTTCCCTGCGCGGCAAAGCGCAAAGCCTGGCCGATAGCCAGTGTCGTCTTTCCTTTCCCGTTCCCGCAATAAACCTCTGTTATTTCTTTTTCCATGATTCTTCCTCTTACTGTTTAGTGAAACCGGTAATTCCCCATTTTTTTAATTTTTCTTATATTACCGCAGATTGGCTGGAAATGCAAGTGTTACCTTAATGTTCCCACCAATATTCCATAACCTGTCCAATGTTACTCAACATATTCCAATTTGCTCACCGAAACTTCATAGGCTATCCTTTTTTCTGTCTCATTTTCACTGATTCGTTTCATATATTCCCTGCTCTGAATTCTGCCCCAGATCAGCACATGTCCGCCTACTTCAAAAGCCGAAGCATATCTGGCATTTCTTCCCCAGCATATACATGGTATGTAATCGGATTTTCCGTAAGGACGGTTGACTGCCATCAGAAGATCCGCAATCTCTCTTCCAAGCGGAGTTTTTCTGTATACAGGCGGTTTGCAGATATACCCGTCCAGAAAAATCTGATTGACCGGTATGGATTCCTCTCCCTCTTCCACAAATTTCACTTCCCTGGCAAATACCGAAAGCACAAGTCTATTTCTCTTTTCCTCATGACGGTTATAGGACCGGAACTGTCCGTGGATTTCAATATACTCCCCAACATAGTCCTGGGTGATATCAATCAGACGCTCGGACACCATCACCGGAATCCTGTCCTCAGAATCGCTGAGACGTTTTACCAGAATATCCATCATATAAAACCCTTCTCCAAAAACCTGATGGCTGAAGGTAAATCCGGTGGCAATACGCCCCATAACCGATACCTGATTGTTTTCAATAATTTTATCTGCCATAATAAGTAGCTCTCCTTCCTCTTCGTGTATTTCGTCTATACCAATGTATGTGCATTTGGGGTATAATATGTCTGGAAAATGAAAAACTAAAAATATTTTTTTATATCTTGTAATCTCACGAAAATGTGATAAACTGTAAATTTGGACATCATTTTTAACAAAAAGATTACTTATATATGGAAAGAAAGGATTTGGATTATATGAAGACCAAGCGTGAAGATGTTCGTAACGTGGCCATTATCGCCCATGTCGATCACGGTAAAACAACACTTGTTGACGAGCTTTTGAAACAGAGCGGTGTTTTCCGTGAGAACCAGGAAGTCCAGGAACGTGTCATGGACTCCAACGATATTGAGCGTGAGCGCGGCATTACGATTCTCTCCAAAAACACCGCAGTTCATTATAAGGATGTAAAAATCAATATCATCGATACTCCAGGTCATGCGGACTTCGGCGGCGAGGTAGAGCGTGTGCTGAAGATGGTAGACGGCGTTATTCTTCTTGTGGACGCCTTCGAGGGTGCCATGCCTCAGACTAAGTTTGTACTTCGTAAAGCTCTCGAACTGAACCTGCATGTTATTGTCTGCATCAACAAGATCGACCGTCCGGAAGCACGTCCGGAAGAAGTTGTGGACGAAGTTCTGGAACTTCTCATGGATCTGGATGCATCCGACGAGCAGCTGGACTGCCCGTTTCTGTATGCCTCCGCAAAAGCCGGCTATGCAGTTCGTAACCTTGAGGACAAACCTGAGAATATGGCTCCGCTTTTTGAAACCATCCTTGATGCAATTCCTGCTCCGGAGGGAGATCCGGACGGAGATACACAGGTTCTTATCAGCACCATCGACTACAATGAGTATGTAGGCCGTATCGGTGTCGGTAAGGTTGAGCGCGGAACCATTTCCGTAAACCAGGAGCTGATGCTTCTGAACCATCATGACCCAGACAAACACGAGCGCGTAAAGATCAGCAAACTCTACGAGTTTGACGGTCTGAACAAGGTTGAAGTTAAGAGCGCTACCATCGGAGCCATCGTTGCAATCTCCGGTATCGCAGATATCCACATCGGTGATACACTCTGTGCAGGAGACAACCCGGAGTCCATTCCGTTCCAGAAGATTTCCGAGCCTACAATCTCCATGAACTTCCTTGTAAACGACAGCCCTCTTGCAGGACAGGAAGGTAAATACATCACTTCCCGTCACCTTCGTGACCGTCTCTACCGTGAGCTGAACACAGACGTCAGCCTTCGTGTGGAAGACACAGATACAACTGAGTGCTTCAAGGTTTCCGGCCGTGGTGAGCTTCACCTTTCCGTTCTTATTGAGAACATGCGCCGTGAGGGATACGAGTTTGCAGTCAGCAAACCGGAGGTTCTCTATCACACAGACGAGCGCGGACGTAAACTGGAGCCGATTGAGATCGCATATGTTGACGTTCCGGAAGAATTTTCCGGTACTATCATCCAGAAACTCAGCGAGCGTAAAGGTGAGCTTCAGGGTATGAGTACAGCAAGCGACGGAACTGTACGTCTTGAGTTCTCCATCCCTTCCCGTGGACTGATCGGATTCCGTAACGAATTCCTTACCTCCACCAAGGGTACCGGTATCCTGAACACCATGTTTGACGGATACGCACCATACAAGGGAGACTTCCCGTACCGTAAACAGGGTTCCCTCATCGCTTTCGAGGCAGGCGAGACTGTAACTTACGGTCTTTTCTCCGCTCAGGAGCGTGGTACTCTCTTCGTCGGACCTGGTGAGAAGGTTTACAGCGGTATGGTTATCGGACAGAACGGAAAAGCTGAGGATATCGAGCTGAATGTCTGCAAGACCAAACACCTCACCAATACCCGTTCCTCTTCTGCAGATGACGCACTGAAGCTTGTTCCGCCAAGAATCTTAAGTCTTGAGCAGGCCATCGAGTTCATAGACCAGGATGAGCTTCTTGAGGTAACACCGACAAGCCTTCGTATCCGTAAACGTATTCTGGATTCCAGAGACAGAAAACGTGCTGCATTCCGCAAGAGCTGATCATTTTTGACCAGTTATTGATTTTTTACTGGAATCTGACAATGTTTCACAGTTGAAAAGAATCCAGATATATCTTTAACACGTTTTATTTCGCTGCCATATGGGACTTTCGTTCCCGTATGGCATTTTTTTATGTAAAAAATCTCCTGGTTGTCCCGGATTGCAGTTTTCTGACAGCTATCTGCCCTTTTCTCCACGGTCTGAGCGAAAAAATTGTTCTAAATTATTCTGAAAACTCAAATAATTCCAAGTTTTTTTATTTCTTATGGTTTGGCACTTTACCGCGATATGATATTTTTGTGAATTATTTATCAAAATTCTTCGTTATTTTCGTTAATTATTTATCATATTCGCTATTGACGTCTGGAATCTGTTAAATTATAATGTGTTCATGATCGATTGACAAAAGTTTAACGTTAATGTTTTAACTGCATGATACGTTTTATCTTTTGCCCGCCCCTCATATGTGTGCATGTTTTTTGTCAGTGTTGACAAATATTTAACATGTTTTTTTGTGCACAGTGCTGAATTTAAAGATTTTTTTGAAAGGATTTTTCAATAATTCAGCGTTCTGCGGAGTGAAATTTACAGTATTTTCCCCTGATTTTCTGTTCGTCATTTTGCACATAGCGGCAAAATTCAGAATTTGCGTTTTTTTCTGAATTTTGATACTATATAATCATTGAAACAGAAAATTCAATCAGATTGAATCAACAAAGAAACGCAGCGCGGGGACTTACAAAAACTCTGCAGCATCTGCCGGCGAAAAAAACAGGCCCGCAGAACCACAGATCATTATCATATGAAAACAGGAGGATTCCACATGGCAAAGAAAGAAACTATCCCTACCATCATCGACACTCCAGAAGCCCTGACCGCGAAAATGGCTGCAATGAAAGAAGCACAGAAGATCTTCGCTACCTACACACAGGAGCAGGTTGACAAGATCTTTAAGGCAGCTGCTACTGCCGCTGACAAAATGCGTATCCCACTTGCCAAAATGGCTGTTGAGGAAACAGGCATGGGTATCATGGAAGACAAGGTTATCAAGAACCATTACGCAGCAGAGTATGTTTACAACGCATACAAGAACACACAGACATGTGGTGTTGTAGAAGAAGACAAGGCATACGGAATCAAGAAGATCCTGGAGCCTGTAGGACTGATTGCCGCAGTTATTCCGACGACCAACCCGACTTCCACAGCAATCTATAAATCTCTTATTTCCCTGAAAACACGTAACGCGATCATCATCAGCCCGCATCCGCGAGCTAAGAAATCTACGATCGAAGCAGCGAAAGTTGTTCTGGAAGCTGCTGTTGCTGCAGGTGCACCGGAAGGAATCATCGGATGGATCGATATCCCGAGCCTTGATCTTACCAACATGGTAATGCAGAACGCTGATATCATCCTTGCAACTGGTGGTCCTGGAATGGTTAAGGCAGCTTACTCCTCTGGTAAACCGGCTGTTGGTGTTGGACCTGGAAATACACCTGCCATCATTGATGACAGTGCAGATATCCGTCTTGCAGTTAACTCCATTATCCACTCCAAGACATTTGACAATGGTATGATCTGCGCTTCCGAGCAGTCCGTAACTGTTCTGGAGAGCATTTATAAAGAAGTAAAAGAAGAGTTCCTTTACAGAGGATGCTACTTCCTTAAGAAAGACGAGATCGAGAAAGTCAGAAAGACAATCCTCATCAACGGTGCGCTGAATGCCAAGATCGTAGGACAGAAAGCTGCTACCATCGCTGAGATGGCAGGCGTTACTGTACCGGCTGAGACCAAGATCCTCATCG
This sequence comes from Blautia luti, assembly GCF_013304735.1. GTDB lineage: Bacteria > Bacillota > Clostridia > Lachnospirales > Lachnospiraceae > Blautia_A. The sequence goes on along the minus strand of NZ_JAAITI010000014.1, from coordinate 28,444 downwards.
GTGAGGTTGAGTCCGTTGATATCAGCGAGGAATTCGCACATGAGAAACTTTCCCCTGTACTTGCTATGTATAAGGCTAAGAATTTTGACGATGCTATCGCAAAAGCTGAGCGTCTTGTTGCAGACGGCGGCTATGGCCATACATCTTCCCTCTACATCAACGTAAATGAGACAGAGAAGATGGATAAATTCGAGGCAGCTATGAAGACCTGCCGTATCCTTATCAATACTCCTTCTTCCCAGGGTGGTATCGGTGACCTTTACAACTTCAAACTTGCTCCATCCCTCACTCTTGGCTGCGGTTCCTGGGGCGGTAACTCCGTATCCGAGAACGTTGGTGTTAAACACCTTCTCAATACCAAGACTGTTGCTGAAAGGAGAGAGAATATGCTCTGGATGAGAACACCGGAAAAGGTTTACTTTAAGAAAGGCTGTATGCCGGTTGCTCTTGATGAGCTCGGTACTGTTATGGGCAAGAAACGCTGCTTCATCGTAACAGACTCCTTCCTCTACAAGAACGGTTACACCAAACCAATCGAAGATAAACTGGATCAGATGGGCATCGTTCATACATGCTTCTCTGATGTAGCACCAGATCCATCTCTCGCTTCCGCAAAAGCAGGTGCCAAAGCTATGACAGCATTTGAGCCTGACTGCATCATCGCTCTTGGTGGTGGTTCCGCAATGGATGCCGGCAAGGTTATGTGGATGCTTTATGAGAATCCGGACGCTGACTTCTCCGATATGTCCATGGACTTCCTGGATATCCGTAAGAGAGTTTACACCTTCCCGAAGATGGGTAAAAAAGCTTACTTCGTAGCAATCCCGACATCTTCCGGTACAGGTTCCGAGGTTACACCTTTCGCCATCATCACAGATCAGGATACCGGCGTTAAATGGCCGCTGGCTGACTACGAGCTCCTTCCGGATATGGCGATCGTAGATACCAACAACATGATGAGCGCACCGAAGGGACTGACCCGTGCTTCCGGTATCGACGTTATGACACATGCCATCGAGGCTTACGTTTCCATGATGGCTTCCGATTACACAGATGGTCTTGCACTGAAAGCAATCAAACTGGTATTTGAGTATCTGCCACGTGCATACAAAGATGGCAACGATGTAGAAGCAAGAGATCATATGGCTAACGCTTCCTGCATGGCAGGTCTTGCATTCGCCAATGCATTCCTCGGCGTGAACCACTCTCTCGCTCACAAACTTGGTGCTTTCCATCACCTGCCACACGGTATCGCAAACGCAGTTGTTCTTCTGGATGTTATGCGTTACAACAGCGCTGAGGTTCCGACCAAGATGGGTACCTTCCCACAGTATCAGTATCCGAAGACACTTGCCCGCTATGCTGAGATCGGCCGTTCTGTAGGTCTTACAGGCAAGAACGATGCAGAAGTATTCGAAAAACTTCTTGCTAAACTGGATGACCTGATGAAGACAATCGAGATCATGCCTACAATCCGTGACTACGGCGTAGATGAGAAATACTTCCTGGAGACTCTGGATGAGATGTCCGAGCAGGCCTTCAATGACCAGTGCACCGGCGCTAACCCGAGATATCCACTTGTATCCGAGCTGAAAGATATCTATCTGAAAGCATACTACGGAGAAATGCCAAAGAAAGAAGAGAAAAAAGCCAAATAAATGTGGAACACCCTTCTAAGGGAACACAGCCGGGAGTTTATTCACTCCCGGCTGCGTTCCTCTGCTTATTTCCCTCTTACCAAAGATCCCCGATACAGTTCTGTATGAACAGGCTGTACCGGGGATCTCTTATGTAACCGCTTTGTGATTATCGTTTATTTTCGTTCATTTATTTCAGACCATACTCTGCCGCAAGTTTCTTAAACTCCGGAAGAGAATTTACAATGGTATCATAAGATACGCAGTATGCCAGTCTCACGTAACCAGGGCATGCGAAGGAGCTTCCCGGTACCATGAGGATGTTATATTTCTTGCCGGCCTCGCAGAAGGCTTTTTCGTCTTCAACCGGAGATTTTACGAAGAGATAAAATGCACCCTGTGGTTTGATGCACTCAAATCCGCACTCTTTCAGGCCATTGTAAAGTGCCTGGCGGTTCTTATCATAAGCTGCAAGATCTGTCTTTGCATCTACACATTTCGCAACTACTTTCTGGATCAGGGACGGTGCATTTACACATCCAAGTGTACGGTTTGCGATGGTTGCCGCTGAAATCAGCTCTTCACTTCCGTCTGCCTCATCCGGAATTACCAGATATCCGATACGTTCTCCAGGAAGGGAAAGAGATTTGCTGTAAGAATATCCCACAACTGTATTGTCATAATATTTCGTCAGGTACGGAACTTCCACGCCATCGTAAGCCAGCTCACGGTATGGCTCATCGGAGATCAGGTAGATCACGGTTCCGAACTCTTTCTGTTTTGCTTCCAGAATTGCGGAAAGTTTCCTGATTGTTTCTTCTGAATATACAACTCCGGTCGGATTGTGCGGAGTGTTTACGATAACTGCTTTTGTCTTCGGCGTGATCTTCTGCTCAAACTCGGCAAGGTTTGGCTGGAAAGTTGTGGTATCCGGAGAGATTTCCACAAGGACACCGTCATAATTGCGGACATATGCACCGTATTCCAGGAAATATGGTGCAAAAACGATTACTTCTTCTCCCGGGTTCAGGACTGTCTTCAGAATTACGTTCAGGCCGCTTGCAGCACCCACCGTCATGATCAGGTTTTTTGCAGAAAATTTTGTATCGAAACGTCTGTTTAAGGACTCTGCAATCGTCTGGCGTACATCCTCAAAACCTGCATTGCTCATATATCCGTGAAGAACAGTCGGATCGGTATTGTTTACAAGCTCAATAATTGCTTCACGAACACTGTCCGGTGCCGGTACACTCGGATTTCCAAGGCTGAAGTCAAAGACCTTATCTGCACCGTATTTTGCACGGAGACGGTTTCCTTCCTCAAACATCATACGGATGGCAGAATTGTTTTTTACGTAGGGTTTCATTTTTTCTGATATCATTTCGTGTTCTCTCCTTATTTCTGCGTCATCATTTTCACTGTTTTCTGACAATCTTGTTTATAATTGTACCCCGTTTCTGTCTGACGTGTCAATACTTTATCAAATTAAAGTGTCCATACCAAAAAAATCCCCGGAAAGGTACTGCCATTACCAGGGATTATCTTTGTTCACATTTTATCTTTTTATATTTCCCAGCTTCGTCCTCACACCCCACACAGCCAGCGAACTTCCCACCAGCGCGACCACGAACCCGGCCAGGACATCTGTTGGATAATGGACACCAAGATATAATCTTGAAAATGCTACCAGTGCTGCCAGGACTACTGCCGGGATTCCGATTTTCTTGGGGAGCATCCGAAGCATTACCAGGGCAACGGCAAAGGATGCTGTGGTGTGGCCTGAGGGGAAGGAAAAATCCGTCGGTTTGGCGATCAGCGGGATCAGGGCTTCGATTTCCGCAAAGGGTCTTGGCCTTGCTACTATGTTTTTGAGAAGCAAATTGGTAACAATTACTCCGAAAATCAGGGACAAAACTGCAGCATAACCTGTTTTTCTTGTCTTTGGAATGGCAAGAAGCACAACTGCACAGAGGATCCAGAACCATCCTCCGTTTCCCAGAAATGTAACGAACTTCATTAATGGTGTCAGCATATCTGTTCTTAAATGCTGCTGGATCTGGAGCAGGATTTCTCCGTCCAGATTCTGTACTGACTGTAAAAAAGTATTCATAATGTATTCCCTTCTCTTTCTGCTGCGACAGACAGATAAAATACCAGGACTCATCTTCCGCCGCGCATTCTTTACTGTTGATTATTATACCGTACATCTCTTGATTTTCTGCGAACGAAAACTAAATATTTTATAAATAAAACGCCCCTACACTGTCCAAAACATCGCACAGCACAGAGGCGTCTCCTTCCCGTTACGTAAAACTTTCTATATCAATTTTTCTTTTTCTTACAAGATGCCTGCGCTTTGTGTTTTATGCTTTACGCACCGCGCTCGGCTTCCCGCTCCTTGTAATGATGTGCTTCCTCCAGCATCATATCTTTCACCTTCATCAGTCGGATCTGGGTACTTCTCTCGTTCTCATCCAGCTTCATGGTGATGTATTTGATGTTTGCCTGTGCTTCCGGTATGATGACATGTTCCAGAGCGTTTACACGACGCCTTGTTTTTTCGATCTCAGACGCCATCAGCTGACAGGCTTTTTCCACTTCTGCCAGGCGGAGCATATCCGGCAGGATATCCGCCAGGGATTTTACCGCTCCGTCCAGATCACTGGAGGTAAAAGCAAAACCATAGGAATAGATATCGTTGGCATCCGGTGTTCTTGTTTTATATTCAAAAACAGGAATATCCACACTCATGACATTCTTTTTGCCGGTTTCCAGATAGACTTCCTGCTTGGGAGCCATCAGGGCGGTGTTCAGAGTCTCCTCCGACATTCCGGCTTTTGCAATGACAAAATTCGTGTTGGCGCTTCGGATACCAGCTTCTACTTTTTTACGCAGTTCCATGTTCTCGCGCACCAGATCCAGGAACTGTCTCATCAGTTCGTCCCGCTTATCCTTCAGAAGCTTATGGCCACGTACTGCAGTCACCAGCTTTTTTTTCTGCTTCGTAAGCTCCATACGGGTAGGATTCACCTGTGTTGATGCCACAAATCATCCCCCCTTTATACTTTTCCGTAATACTGGTCAAGGAATTTGTCATCGATACGTTTCAGCTCGCTTCTCGGAAGAATGGAAAGCAGCTTCCAGCCGATGGCCAGGGTTTCCTCGATATCACGGTTGGCCTGATAGCCCTGGGAAACATATTCCTTCTCAAAAGCATCCGCAAATTTTGCATAGATCAGGTCAATGTCAGAGAGGGCAGCCTCACCAAGAATGGTCATCAGCTCTTTGGCCTCTTTACCACGGGCATATGCGGCAAACAACTGGTTCATGGTGTTGGCATGGTCTGCTCTTGTCTTGCCTTCACCGATACCTTTATCTTTCAGTCGTGACAGAGACGGAAGAACATCAATCGGTGGTGTGATTCCCTTACGGTAAAGCTCACGGCTCAGGATGATCTGTCCCTCTGTGATATAACCGGTAAGGTCAGGGATCGGATGGGTCTTGTCATCCTCGGGCATGGTCAGGATCGGAACCATGGTGATACTTCCTGCTTTTCCTTTCTGACGGCCTGCACGCTCATAGAGAGAAGCAAGGTCTGTGTACATGTATCCGGGATATCCACGACGGCCCGGAACCTCTTTACGTGCTGCGGAAACCTCACGGAGAGCATCCGCATAGTTTGTGATATCTGTAAGGATTACCAGTACGTGCATATCTTTTTCGAAGGCAAGATATTCTGCTGCTGTCAGTGCCATTCGCGGAGTAGCGATACGCTCAACAGCCGGGTCATTTGCCAGGTTTACAAAAAGAACAGTACGGTCTATAGCTCCGGTTTCCTTAAAGCTCTCTACGAAGAAGTTTGACTCCTCGAAAGTGATACCCATGGCAGCAAATACAACGGCGAACTGCTCGTCTTTTCCGCGAACCTTCGCCTGTCTCGCGATCTGTGCCGCAAGCTGTGCATGAGGAAGACCGGATGCGGAGAAGATCGGAAGTTTCTGTCCACGTACCAGGGTGTTCAGTCCGTCAATAGCGGATACACCGGTCTGGATAAACTCCTCCGGATAACTTCTGGCTGCCGGATTCATCGGCAGGCCGTTGATATCTCTTCTCTCTTCCGGAAGGATCTCCGGACCGTCATCAATGGGACGGCCCAGTCCGTCAAAGACACGGCCCAGCATATCGCCGGATACACCAAGCTCCATGCTTCGTCCCAGAAAACGTACTTTACTGTTGGAAAGGTTGATACCTGTGGAACTCTCAAAGAGCTGTACCAGCGCATTGCTTCCATCAATCTCCAGAACACGGCATCTTCTTGTTTCGCCATCGGCAAGTTCAATCTCGCCCAGCTCGTCAAATGCCACATCTTCAACGCCTCGTACCAGCATCAAAGGGCCGGCAACTTCCTGTATGGTCCTATATTCTTTTGGCATTTTACAGGCCCTCCTTTCCCAGAAGTTCCGCAGTCTCTGCTGCAAGCTGGCGGGTTACTTTCTCATATTCCGCTGCCAGCTGATCTTCTTTTGTATATTTGTAACGGCCGATCTGCTCACGTACCGGCAGTTTTACGATATCATTGATATCCGCACCCTGTTTCAGTGCATCCAGGCCTGCATCATAAAATGCAAGTACCAGGCGCATCATGTTGTGCTGTTTTTCCAGAGATGTGTAGGTGTCGATCTCATGAAAAGAGTTCTGGTGAAGGAAGTCCTCACGGATGGAACGGGCTGCTTCCATTTTCAGGCGGTCGCCCGGGGAAAGTGCATCCATACCTACCATCTTTACGATCTCTTCCAGCTCTGCCTCTTCCTGAAGAAGGGTCATCATTCTCTGGCGGAGCTCCATCCAGTCATTGGCCACATTCTCATCAAACCATCCGCCTACACTGTCCAGATACAGGGAATAACTGGTCAGCCAGTTGATCGCCGGGAAGTGACGTTTGTATGCAAGGTTTGCGTCCAGTCCCCAGAATACCTTCACGATTCGAAGTGTTGCCTGGGAAACCGGCTCGGAAATATCACCACCCGGAGGAGATACGGCACCAATAGCGGTCAAAGCGCCTTCTCTTCCATCTTTTCCATTACAGATCACGTGTCCGGCACGCTCGTAGAACTGTGCAAGACGGGAACCCAGATATGCGGGATAACCTTCCTCACCTGGCATCTCCTCCAGTCGTCCGGACATCTCACGGAGAGCCTCGGCCCATCTGGAAGTGGAATCTGCCATCAGCGCTACAGAATAACCCATATCACGGAAATACTCCGCAATGGTGATACCTGTATAAATAGAAGCCTCACGTGCCGCAACCGGCATATCTGAGGTGTTTGCGATCAGAACGGTACGCTCCATCAGAGACTGGCCTGTTTTCGGGTCTTTCAGCTCCGGGAACTCGTTCAGAACGTCTGTCATCTCATTTCCACGCTCACCGCAGCCGATATAAACTACGATATCTGCCTCTGCCCATTTTGCAAGCTGATGCTGGATAACGGTCTTGCCGCTTCCGAACGGGCCAGGAACTGCTGCCACACCACCCTTGGCGATTGGGAACATGGTGTCAATAACACGCTGACCGGTTACCAGAGGTTTGGCCGGCGGAAGTTTTTTCTTATATGGACGGCCACGTCGTACCGGCCAGTGCTGCATCAGTGTCAGTTCTTTATCTCCATCTGCTGTGGAAAGAACTGCAACGGTCTCGTCCACGGTGAACTCACCGGATCTGATCTCTTTCAGAGTACCCTTCATATTGGGTGGTACCATGATCTTCTGTGTAACAACGATAGTCTCCTGAACGGTTCCGAGAACATCGCCACCTTCCAGCTCATCTCCCACTTTCGCAACCGGGACGAAATTCCATTTTTTGTCCCGCTTCAGCGCAGGTACCTCAACACCTCGTTTTAGGTTGTTGCTGCCTGCTACTTTCATGATGTCGTCCAGCGGACGCTGGATTCCATCGTAAATACTTGTGATAAGGCCAGGTCCCAGTTCCACAGAAAGGGGAACTTCCATAGACTCTACCGGTTCTCCCGGGCGAAGTCCTGAAGTCTCCTCATATACCTGTATGGAAGCCTCATCTTCATGCATCTCAATAATCTCACCGATCAGACGCTGGCTGCTTACACGAACCACGTCATACATATTCGCATCTCGCATACCTTTGGCAATTACCAGCGGTCCTGCTACCTTCTTAATGGTTCCTCTGCTCATCTGAACCAATCACCTGCTTTCTTGTCACTCATTACTGAAAAGAATATCGGAGCCAACTGCCGTCTCCACAGATTTCTTTACATTTTCGATTCCTGCACCTGTATTTCCGGCAATTCCAGGTATCTGAATGATCGCCGGCATCAGCGCCTCACTGTATTTAGTGATCTCAGCGGAAAGCTGGGCTGCCAGCTGTTCCGTAATATAAATAACCGCATATTCACCGGCTGCCAGACGGTTTAGCTTCTCTTTTCCCTCTGTGGGATCCTCCACCGGAAAGGTATCAAGTCCAAGCGCCGCAAACCCGTAAATGCTGTTATAATCACCCAAAACCGCGATCTTATACATACATTTCCCTTACCCTTTCCCGGATAAACTCTTCCGGAAGGCCGCTGCGCTTTCCGGTGAGAATGATCCGCACCGTCTTGATCTCATTCTCACGGGCGAGCACATAGGCTACCAGCGGTCCCAGTGAAAATGAATTGTACAGCTGAGGTCGGATAGTCTCCATGATCTGGTTGTCACACCATCTCTCAAAAGCGGAAGCCGATTCCGCCAGTGCCAGAGCTCCGTCCCCGTATTTCGTTTCTGCCAGATAACTCATGATCTGCTCCATTCCGCTGACTGCAGCATGGATCAGTCTTTCCTTATCCAGTGTGTCACATTCTGCCATGGCTTTTTTCATGAAGTCCGAACTTTTTCCTGTTTTGCAGGCACGAACTGCGATCCGGATATCTGCTACCGCAACTGTGGATTCCGCATACTGCCGGACGATCTCTTCTTTTGACCGTTCTCCGGCTTTTTTTATGGCATCCAGTGCTGCCCGGTCTACGATAATATCCGCAAGCTGCCCGTCTCTTGTGTGCAAAAAGGTCTCATAGGCTTCTCTTGCCGCTTCCCGCATATCTTCCGGAAAACGGTCGTATTCTTTATCCTTCAGGAATTTCACCATATCCTCCCCGTCAATGGCACAGTCGCTGAAAAAAATATTCGGCGTTGTCCCATCCAGGATGCTGGCCTTCACAGCCGCTTTCAGGTTATGGAAAAGATCCTGATAAGAGAGAACGAAAAAAACAGATCGGTCCGCTACCAGCGAATCCATGATCTCCCAGATCTTTTCTCTCTCCCTGGAAAGAATGGCGTCCGCACCGGCTGCAGGATCACCGTTTCCCCAGCCCTTCTCTGTAAGGATCTGAAGGCACTGCTGCTCATCCTGACATGCCAGAAGCTGTTCGATCGCCGCCTGATTCAGAAGTCCGGTCTCCAGAACACGTATCCGCGCCACCGCATAGGCATAATCTTCACCAAACATATTTCACGCCCTCCTTTTTGCGATGGTGTTTTACGCAAACAAAATCTTTCTTACCTGATCCAGAAGTTCATCCCGTTTCTCTGCAAACATGGCATCAATGGAACAGTTTTCCTCAATGCCGCCGTATACCAGGATAAAACCTCCGTCTATATTTCTGGCTTCACCGGAAATCTCCAGTGTGCCGCCTTTTTTCTGTGCCAGGCCTTTAATCTCCTCACGGAAATTCGCCGGCATACGTTCCAGATCCTTCTTTGAAAAACAGATCTCTCCTTCTCTTGGAAGCAGATATTTCTCTGCCATACTCTTAAGGATCTCAAAATATTTTCCTTCATCCAGATTCTTCACACGGTCACAGGCATCCGCAATCACCTTCCCGATCAGCTCCTGCTTGGCTGCAAGAACTGCGGTACGTTTCTTCATATCTGCGGCGGAAGCTGTCCGCTCTTCATAGCTTTTCACCTTTGCCCTGGACTGTTCTTCCCTCTGCTGCCGGATCTTATCAGCTTTTTCTCCGGCTTCCCCGAGGATCTCCGCGGCTTTTTTCTCCGCGTCACTGATCATAACGGCTGCAGAAGCATCGGCTTCTTCAAGAATCTGGCTTACCATCTTCTCTAATCCTGTCATGATCTGCCCCTCCTGATGAATCAAACCTGAATTCCGCTGACTGCAAGAATGGAGATCAGAAGAGCCAGAATCGCATATGTCTCAACCATTGCCGGGAAAAGCATGGCTTTACCGAACTGCTCCGGCTTCTTGGCTACGATGCCGATGGAAGCTACGGAAGTTTTTCCCTGATGGATCGCGGAAAGAAGGCCTGCAATGGCGATCGGGAGACATGCCACAAAGATCATAAGTCCGGTTTCCAGAGAAATATCGGCAACACCGCCGCCCAGGATCCCGACCTTGGAAAGTGCAAGGAATGCTACCAGCAGTCCGTAAATACCCTGGGTACCAGGAAGAAGCTGAAGAAGCAGAACCTTGGCAAATTTGTCCGGATCTTCTGTTACAACACCTGCTGCTGCACGGCCGGCTGTACCAACGCCGATAGCGGAACCTATACCTGCAAGAGCTACGGAAATTGCTGCTCCCAATAATGCCCAAACGATACCACTCATAATATTAATCCTCCTTAATATCTACATATTTTGTATTTTCGCGGAAGGGGTGGAACTCTTTTCCTCCGCCCTCAAAGAATTTGCCGAAGAACTCTACGTACTGTAATCGGCAGGTGTGCACGTATGCACCCAGAAGATTGATCAGAAGGTTAAATGTATGACCAATCACAAATACAAGAATAAATACGATCCATCCAAAAATGCTGTCTCCCAGCATACTGCCCATCTGGTTCATAACTGATGCGATAACACCGGTAGCCAGTCCCAGAGCAAGAAGTCTGGAATAGGAAAGGATATCACTGACCCATCCTGTGATGTTATAAAGGTCGTAAGCTCCAAGCGCCAGACGGAGGAGCGGATTCTTCTTATCTCTTCCTGACATGAAGAGAATTCCCACTGCTCCGATAATAGCCATCCATTTGCCCACCTGTATCACTGCTGACGGAAGGTTCAGGTTCATCTGAGAAATAGAACGAAACATGCTGCTCGGGATAAAGATAAGGATCAGTCCCATAAGGAGCATGAACCAGAGTACTACATCGCAGAAAAAGTCGAGATATTTTTTGTCACGGATCAGCATGTAGCCCTTAAGTCCCATTCCAAGGAACATATGAATCAGGCCAAACAGCATGGAGAACACCAGAAGTCTCATAGGCTCATTCAACGGTGCAAACCATACCGGCTTCACAGTGACCGGTTTATGCAGATATACTCTTGAGAATACATCGATAAAATCTCCGAAATATCCGCCAAACATTACGCCCCAGAACAAAGTGGACAGTCCACAGTACATGAACAGCCGGATGGATTTCTGCATTCCGCTTTCCATTCTGGGGAATTTCAGAAGCACTCCCAGACAGACCACAAACACGATCAGCCCGTAGGCCGCATCTGATAACATCAGTCCGAAAAGGAATACATAACAGGCTGTCATAATGGTGGACGGATCGATCTCTCCCTTTCCGGGAAGACCAAACGCTGCAAGAACTCCTTCTCCTGCCGCTCCGAATCTGCTGTTCTGAAGGGCAACCGGAACATTTTCTCCATCAGCATCTTCTGCTTCAAAAACAATATCGTACTTCTCCGTAAGCCGTTTCTCCATTGCGGGAACCTGTTTCTTCGGAAGATATCCTGTCACAAAAAAAGTGCTCTCTGACTGGCGGAGCTGACCTAAAACTTCATATTTCTGTGCACGGATCCGGAAGTAATCGGATACAAGCTGAAGGGAATTCTTCCTGTCATGAAGATCACGGATCTGCTCCCGGATCTGTTCGGATTCTTCCTGGATGCGCACCACTTCATTCTTAAGGTTCTCCAGTTCCTGTGCCGGAACCTCTGATACCAGCTGTGCCGGTCTTGCGAATCCCTGCATGCGGAGTGCTTCTTCCATCTCCTGTGCCTGTGTCTTCAGACAGACAACCACCAGGCTCAGCTTACCGGCATCATTTGAGATTTCCTGGATGTCAAAAGCTTCAAGCTGTGGTGCGTCCACTGCCAGCTGACTGTATACCTGGTCCAGAGTTACATTCCCGTCAATACTTCCCACAAGTACTGCCGTTTTCGCTGTTCCCTGCGAATTCATGGGGATATCCAGATCCAGCCATGGAGCAAGTGCCGCTTCCTGCTGTTCGATCTTAACAACTGCTGCGCTGTTCTCTGTGAGTTTCTTCCGGTACCCCTGGATCTCTCTGGCTGTCCTCAGGATCTCTTCCTGATCCCGGATGGCTTCTTCCTCCTGCTTTCTTCCGATCAGAGGCTTTCCTGCCAGGGATGCCAGCATAGATCCCTTCTCCTTCGAAAATTCATCCAGAATCTCGATTGCCTGATCGCACAGGGATGCGTTCTTTTCGAAGATCAGTCTGGCATTCATGGTATCCATGGTCTTAAGTTCCGGGTCCAGTTCCGCCGCATCGATCTCCAATACTCCAAGTGACTGCAGTTCTTCCAATATGGCCTTACGGTTCTTCTTCATAGCGCAGATACTGATTCGCTGCATCTGCAATACTGCCATTTTCGCATTCCCCCTCTCAGAACAAACTGTCCATTACTGCCTGGATGGCCTGCTCATGCTTCGACTCCGCTTTCTTTTTCAAAGCTGCAAGCTCCTCCTCTACCTGTCCAATGACAGTGTTCTCTGTACTGTGTGCACGTTCCTCGGCTGCTTTCATATCAGATGCCGCCTGTTCGCCTGCGGTTGTTTCCGCTTTTCTGATAATCTCCTCCGCCTCTTTTTCAGCTTCGCTGATGATACTCTGTGCACGGACGGATGCGTCTTTTATTTTCTGCTGTGCTTTTGCCTCCGCCTCTTTCACTGCCTTGATCGTTTCCTGGATCATCTGATCACCGCCTCTCTGCATATCCAAATTGTATCACAATTATGTTTTTAAAACAACGATTATTATGCAATTTAACGAAAAATATATTTGTTTTGTGTCAAAAAATCATCAAATTCGTTATATTTTTACCATTTTTTCGCAAACTTTTTATTTGTTTATTCTGTTCATATTTTTTGTTTTTATTCGCAAAAAATGTTCTGTAAAACAAAAAAACCATCCACCAGATGAAATCTTTTTTATGTCTTCATCTGGTAAATGGCTTTTAATTTTTTTGCAGTTGCTGTCTGTCAGTTATACATATAATTTGCGTAGTCTTCGCTTTCAAGATTCTCTGCATCGATCCACGCCGGGTCAAGCAGAACCTGTTTTTCTATTTTTGTTTCTTTCTTCGGTGCCGTGGACTGAATGGCTGCCCACATGGTCTGATATCCCATTGCATATGGATTCTGGGAAAGAACTCCAAGTTCTTCTCCGTTTTTGATCGCTTCCTGCTGTTTGCTGGTGGCGTCCACACCTACCATGGCAACTTTATTTTCACCGTTATCCTTGTTTACTTCCAGGAACATCTCGGAAACATTGGCATTGATGCAGAAAACTCCATCCAGTGCAGGATATTTGTCGAGAACTTCTTTCATGGCTTCCTTCATATCGTCAACCTGATCGGAATAGATGGTTTCTACCACCTTAATATCCGTATAGTTGGCAATATTATCAAGAAATCCCTGCACTCGTTCCTGAGCGCTCTGTGTCTTCTCCTGTGCGGAAAAAACTGCTACATTGCCCATTTTTCCAATTGCACTTCCCAGTTTATAGGCTGCATATTTACCAATCTGTGTATTGTCTGTTCCACGGAAAGCTCTGATCAGTTTCGTGTCACTGACATTGGAATCAAAAGCAATGACCGGGATTCCATTCTCCTTGGCTGCCTCCAGCTGTGCCTGGCAGGATTCCATATCTCCGGCTGAAAGGCAGACAACTGACGGGTTCTCGGCGATTACTGCATCGAGAGTATTGATCTGGCTTTCCACATCTTCCTCGTTATCCGGTCCCTCAAAAGTCATTGTGATCTGGTCCTCTTTTTTGAATCCATAAGCTGTGTTTACGTCCTTTACCGCAGCTTCCATTCCTTCTTTTACTTTATCCCAGAATTCACCTTTTTTACTCTTACTGACAACTGCGATCCTGGCTCCTGACTCTATGGAAAGAGTTGTATCAATTTCCGGAATTGCCGGATTCTTCTCTTCTTCCATTTCCTGTGCTTCAGGGGTTTCCTGGACATCTGCTACAAGCGGTGCAACAAGCTTCTCTACTTCTTCCTTCTGGCAGCCTGTCAGCAGAGTCGCCGCAGCCAACAAGGCCACTGACATTACTGCAACTCTTTTCATTGTAATCTCCTCTTCCTCGCTGGTTACTGTTCTTCATGGCCTCTCTTATCCGTCCACAGTAACGTATACTTTACAAAAATCTTACATTTGGTTACTCGCTTTTTACATTATACACTTTTTCGTATTTCCGTCCAGAGTTTTTACAGTTTTTTCACAAAATCCAGAAATGCGCTGCCCTGAGGCTCTGTCTGGAATTTCATTGGCTTTCCTGTTTTGGGATGTCTGAATTCCAGGCTGCAGGAGCAAAGGCCAAGGGATGTTCCTTTTTCACCGGCAGGATTGTATTTCCGATCCCCAAGAAGGGGAATTCCTGCCTGAGAAAGCTGTACCCGGATCTGGTGATGACGTCCTGTTTCCAGCTTGATTCTCAGAAGCGTGCGTTTCTTTCCGTTTATTTCTTTTTGGTCAAGGACTTTATAATGAAGGATTGCCTTTTTTGCACCAGGTGTATTTTCCGGTACTGCCTGAGACATGTTTGCTCTTCCGTTCTTTTTCAGATAGCTGATAAGAGTTCCCTCCTGCTCTTTTGGTACTCCTTCGGTTACTGCCAGATAATACTTTCCGGCGCCGCCTGCCATCATCTGTTTGCTTAAGTTTCCGGCTGCTCCCGGAGTTTTTGCAAATACAAGTACACCTTCTACCGGCTGGTCAAGGCGGTGAACCACTGCCAGGTATGGCATTTTTCCGGGTGCTTTCTGCGCCAGGTAATTTTTGAGGGCGCTTTCCAGGTCCATAGTTCCGATTCCTGCTGCCTGTACCGGCATTCCGGATGGTTTTCTGCATACAAGAATTTCTTTATCTTCATATAAAATGTTTTCTTCGATCTGACTGTTCCACATAGATTCTTTTCGTTGCTGTCCTGTGTAATATTCCGCGGGATATTTTTGTGATGTGGTGGAATATGGAATTTCGCAACTTTCTTCCTTTCTCAGAGAAGTATAACCGATGATATTTGGGATAGCAACTGGTAAATCAACACACAATGAGACGGTCATCACTTTTTTTACTTTAACAGCTTCCAAAAATGATGACCGTCTCAACACTCTTCGTTATTCAATTTTTCTTCCTCTTAGTTTTTGAATAATGTTTTCTGGTTATATGATTTTTTGTTAATCGAAATCTCTGATTTTATATGGTTATAAAATAATTTCGATTCTCTTTATTCTATTTTTTACACTTTTCTTTTTCTACGTTCTCTCTTCTTTTTTATTTCCTGCTCATAAACGATTGATATATGTAAATATATCTTTTCGATTATTTAGAAAGTTCTATAGGATTGAAATCGATTTGTCCGAGGTTCGATTTCTTTTTTTGAAGAATTTCGGTGGTTACACTTTTTTCTGTTTCCTAAACAATTCTGGACTTAACTTCTTAAATTCAAAACCGTTTGTCATCTCTGTACTTTATGATCTGCTGATTCAAATCGACCTATTGGGATTTTCTCCTCTGCAGCCCTTCTAAAGTATCCTGAAAAAAGTTCCTTCCCGTTTCTTCTGTTATTAATATCCTATCAGATATTCTTCTGATGCAAAGCTTCAATCCATATCCTTATGAATCTGATATGCATTTCAAAGTATCGTTCTCATCTTCACTTCTGTTCCTGGAATCTCTTCTTTCCAACGAACCGGTGAGCTGAGGGTTTTACTCTTTCGAGAAATATTTCTTTACATATTTCCTGAAATCTTTGTATCAGGTGTGTGACAGTTGTTCAATATGAGTTACCGATTCTATAATACCTGAAATACCGAATTCCTTATGTTTCTGATTTCTCTCATTTTAACTGATGTTAAAATATAAGTAAGATTTAAGAGGTTCTTATTTATATCTTATGAGAGAAACTGATGTATTTCTTAAGGGATATCATTATGTGATATGTATCAGGTCTTTCTTGCAGGAAATCCGGTTCCTGTCACTCTCATATTGATGAAGTTGTTTATTATGTTCCCACTGGAATCACCTTTTCCTTTCTTATCTTCATCCTTTCATGTGCATCTATGCTATGAATTGAATGAATTTCTTATTTTTTTGATTTTGTTTTATCTCTTGTTCTTTTTGATGGTCTTATAATAACACTGTTGTGTTGTTTTGTCAATACATTTTTGTATTTTTATATTAATATTTTTGTTTATTATTTGTTTTATGTTTTTATATTTTACTATTTATTTGTATTTTTAATTATTTTCTGTTAATTTATCCGTTTTATCCGTTAAGATGATAGCTTCACAGAGGATATCCTATACGTCAACTGAATTCAGCCTGTTCTTTTCGCCAAAAAATCCCCGACCGGAAGATTTTGTCTGATTGACCTTTCTTCTGACCGGGGATTTGAGTATAGATGTCTGAAAAAGCTGAAACTCCGTTTCTGTTAGTTACCTTTTGAGTCAAAGTCTCTTGTGGAAATAATGCCGTTATAAAACTTCGCATTTGTGTAGATCAGATAATCCGACACATAGGAAATTGCCAGAAGCAGAGCTGAAATCACCAGTGCCGCACCGGACAAGATCAATTTTCGTTTCTTTTTTTTATCGTCTGTATTAACGCTCATTCTGTGCCTCTGTCGTTTTGTTTGTTGTTCCCAGATATCTTAAAGTTGCTGTAACAAAAGAAATCCCTGCTCCTATTTTCATGTCAGCCTGATTATAATAGGAAGACAGGTCAACAAAAAGCTGTTTGTCATATATACCATCCTTCTTTCCGCTGTTTTCATGAATTTTGGAAATTTCTTTTACTTCAGCATAATTTGTATTAAGTGGTTGTCCCGTCAGTGAACTGAAAAAATACTTTTCCGGATGTTTAGTCATATCTGTTACAATAGTATTCCTAAGTTTTCCTGTGGAGTCTTTATCATCAAATTCCACATCGCTTTCATTTAAGAATTCATCACCATTATTCAAAAGTATTGTAGATAGATTCAGTGGCCATACCCAGTAGATTGAATAGTTGTATTTTGTATCTTTTTTTGCATTCTGTATCTTGATTTGAAACTTTCCGTCTTTGATCCAAGTGTATTTTATTGTATTTTCATCAGACTGTTTTTCTCCCAGGAAATACAGGATATGCCCGCTCAGCAGACCTGCTTCCGCAGTGTTATTTCCTACAGTTACCGGCTTATCTGTCTCAATATGAAACGGAGAAATATCCAGAGAGAAGTCCAATGATAAATATCCTGCTTCATATGGTTTAATAAAAAAATCCAGCTTTCCTTTCGTGCCCGGCTCCATGGCGTACTCTTTTCTATACTCCGCTCCGGTGGTCTCATTGAAGCTGTCTCCATCCTTATAGTTTTTCATATTACTGTTTTCACTCAGCATCCAGTTTATGCTTCCACCCTGAGATGTGTTAATTCCATTTTTTATTCTCTGCAGAAGATCATCATGAACACCGGCTTTTCCCTCTGAGCCGATCTCTATCCCCGAATATTTTGCACTGACTGTTCCAGAAGTTCCGCTTACCCGGTTATTACTGACAAACCAGGCAATGCAGATCGCGATAAAAGCAATAGCTGCGGCTGCTATAAATATAATGCTTCGTGCAACTTTTCTTTTATTATTTTCAATTTCTTTCTCAAGCTCTTCCGGCGATAACTGCTCTATCTCATTCTGCAGTTTTACTTTTCTGTCTGTCATCTGATCACCTTATCTGTTTCTTTACAGTAAATGGGCATTCGAATTCTGCTCCATGCTTTGCATTCAAAAAGGAATTTCTGATATTGAACTGTATCACTGATTCCTTTCCAATTTTCATTGTTTTTCATTTTAGCATATAGAATGAAGGTTGTAAATTTCAACTATTTTACACATTGATTTTTTCAACTTTCCGGACAAAAAATAAAACCTGCCTGGGAATCATCTTTTCAGATAAAACCCGGCAGGCTGCTTCTGTTAAATATGTTTTTCTGCTTTTTATATCCATTTGTCACTGTTCAATGGCCTGCGTTTCGGTGCCCCTCCCGCCGATTTTTATTCTTCTTATCGTCTTTTCCAACGTCTTCATATCAACCGGCTTTGAAATATGGGCATTCATACCGGCTGCCAGAGAATACTGAATGTCCTCAGAAAATGCATTGGCGGTCATAGCAATGATCGGAATCGTCTTTGCCAGTTCATGAGTACTCCTGCGGATTGCTCTCGTTGCATCATAGCCATTCATAACAGGCATCTGCACATCCATCAGGATCATGTCATAATCCCCTGGGGCAGACTGTTCAAATGCCTCCAGAACTCTTTCACCATTTTCACAGATGATACACTCTGCGCCCTCAATCTTTAACAGTTCCATCAGGATTTCTGCATTTAGCTCATTATCCTCTGCACACAGGAACCTCATTCCTTTCAAGGTATTACTATCCGGTTCATCTATTTCTTCCTGTGCTGTCAAAACAACCTTTCTGTCCTCTGCAATTCTCAGATCTATGAGAACCTCAAAACAGCTTCCCTGTCCCAGTTCACTCTCCACATCAATGGTACCTCCCATTGCTTCAACCAGATTTTTGGTAATAGCCATTCCAAGACCGGTTCCCTGTATCTTATTAGTTACAGAACTTTCAGCCCGGGTAAAAGCATCAAAGATCGTCTCTTTGAAATCTGCCGATATTCCTATTCCATTATCGCTGACTAAGAAACGGTACTTTGCGTAGACAGATGACTTTGTCTCACATTCTTCTACCAGAAACTGAATTTTTCCACCTTTCTGCGTGTATTTCACTGCATTAGAAACCAAGTTGCTGAAAATCTGCATTAAATGAACCTTGTCACCATTCACCCACTCGTGCCGGATGTTTTCTTTTATGATCGTAAGAGTCTGGTTTTTTTCGTCTATCTGTGAATGGAATATGGTATTGAGTTCTGTAATAAAATCCAAGATGGAAAAATCGGTATACTTAAAAACTGTTTTTCCTGCCTCAATTTTGCTCATATCCAGAACATCATTGATGATTCCTAACAGATGCTGTGATGAAATGTCTATTTTATCTGCATACTCTATTACTTTCGCTTTATTGCCTGCATCATGTCTGATCAATGACGTCATACCGATAATTGCATTCATTGGTGTACGAATATCATGTGACATATTGGACAGGAAATCTGTTTTCGCCTTATTTGCATTTTCAGCTGTCTGCAAGGCTTCCGTTGCAATGTCCTTTGCCTTTTTCAGTTTTTTATTGGCGACTTGCATTTCCCTCAATGCCTGTATCTGAATCTCATTATTTCTTTTTTCATATTCAGCTTTTTGATCAGCAAGACGGCGTCTGGAAATACTGTAGAATAATCCGGCAAAAAGCAAAAGTATAAAACCTGCCATGAGTAATGTTGTAAATCCTATTGTTTTCTGATAATCTTTCAGTACATTATCTACAACACTCTTTTCTACAATACAGATCAGCATGGTGTTATTATTTTCTATCGGACAGTATCCCAAATAGTAAGGTTTGTCACTTCCCAGAAGTTCTACCCCCTGTTCTCTGCCATCCAGTTTTTTTTGAAGAGAATCAGCCTCTTCCTCAGTGATAGCCTGATCTCCTTTTAAATACTTTAACAAAAAATAGTTCCTAAAAAATTTATCTTCTTTCTGATTTGTATAAGTAATATTTCCGTCGTTATCCAGCATAAACAGATACACATTCCCGTTATAGCTTTTCACACTTAACATGGAATCTAATTTTGAATGATCATACAAGGTTCCAATTGCCGTATAAGTTTCCCCATTAATCGTATATTCCTGACATGGAATTGCAACCAGATAACCATCTTTTTTCTTCTGGTTGTAATCAAGAGAAACCAATTTTCCAATATTATATCCGTTCCTCAAATCCAACAAAAGTTTACTTGGCATGTCAACCCGAAGTTTTGTTCCATCAGTGGTTATTGCCTTTCCATTTTCCTGGAGAAATATAAGTGTACTTTCAGATTCTTTCTGCCATGCCTCAAAGAACTTTTTGTTTATATCCAGTCCAAGAGGCCCTCCGTCCTCCTGAATAAGAGAATCCTCAAGCAAATGCAGCTGACTGTAGTATCCATTCACCTGCAGATCATAGGTCTGCTGTATCTGTTCAACAACAGCTCCCATATTGCTTTTCCCGTTTTCTGCGATATAGCTGTTCATCCTGTTCAAAAGGAGCTTTACAAAAATTAAGCTTAAAAGTATAAGAATTAAAAAAAACAATGGTACTATGATCTTTTTTCTTTTTGTTATCGCTTGTTCTTTTCCCACTTTTATTTTTCAACCTCTATATAATCTTCCGGTGCTGACGGTTGCTGTCCGTTTGCCATTGCTGCAGTCCATGCACTTGATAATGTTGTGCCCTTAAGCTGCCTGATCTCACATTCCGGATTTATTTTTTTCAAAACAGACATTGTGGTGTCTGTAAGAAGAATAGAGTACTCCTTGTCTTTGTCTGTTTTTTTCTTATTTACTTCTATGTCCTGTAATGAGAATCCGTTTTCCTCCTGACTGACGATTATTTTCATACCGGATGCAATTGGTAATTCATATTTATTGGTTACATGAAATTTCTCATCAGAATCAGCAAGATATTTCTCCGCAAGTTCATAAACCTCTTTGCCATTGATTTTTGCCAGATATAATGGTGTATCTGAACTCTTTGCTGTCATCAAAGCAACCCGGCTGCCGGTGCACTCCCCTTTGTAAATGGAAGAAGTAAAATAATAATATGGTACCAAAGCCAGCTGAGCATCATTTTCTTCTCTGATCGTAGTTAAAATAGAAGATGCCGCATCGCGACCGTTTTTATCATTTAGCGAAATGGCATATTCGTTTTCAAAATTAACTGTGGTTTCTTCTTTTGAATCCTTGCTGTTCATTGTGCTGCGAAAAGCATCATAAGCCTGTGTTTCATCCATTTCCCCTGACAATAATCCGTGAACAGCCTTAAGGCTGGCATCAAATGATTTTTGAGCAGAATATCGGATATAAACAGAATTATTATTAATTTCATCTTCAAGGCCAGGTACATCTTCCATCATGTTTGGAACATCTACATTTAATGAAATTACACCCTTTCCTTCTGCAATCAGCGTTTGTCCTTCTTTTGAAATCATACGATCCAGGACATCGAATGCCAGGTCCAGTTTTTCCTGATCTTTTTCCAGGTCTTTGTTGAATGCAATATTCAGAGAAGGGGTCATATTTATAAAAGCTTCATCCGAAATCTGTGAAAAAAACGGTATACGGGTTAATTCTGCATCCATCTGTTCCTGATATTCCTGCATAAGTGCCGGATAACCATGAAACATTGCTGCTTTTCCCTCAAGGAACATCTGCGCTGCAGTATTAATATCGACGCTAATATCATCACTTGTAAAATGTGAGTCCTTCAAAAATGTATTGGTTTCTGAAAAAATACGTTCCCATAATGTGTCATCAAACGCGATATCCCCTGATGAACTTTCAGCTGAACTTCTCCATTTGATTCCATCCAGACTCATGAATTCACCAATTGCACCGGTCTGGATCACCTCATGAGCAGACCAGTCTTCTGCAAGATCCAGAGAATAAGGTTTTATACCATTATCATAAAACTGCTGGCACGCCTGTGCATATTCCTTATAATTTTCCGGTATCTTGATCCCGAACTGCTCAAACAATGTCTTGTTGGCAATGATCGTCTGCGGCATACCGCAGATAGGAAGCCACTGAATCTCATCTTTTGAGTTTTTATAATATTGCAATGCATAAGAGTAATATCTGGAAACCACATCATAAGAAGCAAAATCCATAAGATACGGCTCCAGATCCTGTGCATCTGTTCCTGAGAATCGACGTACAGTTATGATATCCGGCAGTTCACCATGTTCTTCAAAATAACTGTATAAATCGGTATCATTGTTGCCGGTAATAAACTCAATATCCTGATCCGGAAACTGCTCATAGATATAGGGTACAATATTTTTCATTAAACGATTTTCCCACAGATACACAGTAAGGTGATCATCATTTTCAGATACTGCTTTTTCAGATTGTCCACAGCCAGACAAAACAGTAGTTGCTACAAGCACCCCTGACAATAAAGCTATCAGACAATGTTTTGCCTTTTTCATACTCGTATTTTCCTCATTCTTTCCTGCTAAAAACATTAATTCAATAATCGGGAATCAATTACAGCCAGCTTTCCAGGACATCATTCAGCTTATTCATATCCAGCGGTTTTGCGATATGTCCATTCATGCCTGTGTTTTTTGCCAGCTGTACATCTTCTGCAAAAGCATTGGCAGTCATGGCAACGATCGGCAATTTTCCCTGTTCACCCGGAAGGCTCCTGATCGCTGCGGTTGCCTCATAACCATTCATGACAGGCATTTGGATATCCATAAAAACAAGATCATACAAGCCTTTCGGAGAAACTTCCACTTTTTCAACTGCAGCTTTTCCATTTTCTGCTGTTTCCACTTCTGCCCCTGTCATCTGTAAAATTTCAACAGCAATTTCTCTGTTTAACTCATTATCATCAACCACCAGAATTCTTTTTCCTGTATAATCTGCTTCTGACAGCTTCTGCAGATAATTTCTTGCTGCTTTTTCTTTTCTGTCCGAAGTAAACTGCCGCAATGTTGCCGTCAGCCTGGAACGGAACAGCGGTTTTGCAATAAAAGCATCTACACCTGCAGCCTTTGCTTCTTCTTCAATCTCGCTGAATTCATAAGATGTTAATACAATGATGGTGATCTCTTTTCCTATCCGTTTCCGGATCTGTCTGGCAGTCTCTATACCATCCATCTCCGGCATCTTCCAGTCTAAAATAACAGCAAAGTAATCATCTTTCAACTCATGCCGTGCATAACAGCGCTCAACCGCTTCCCTGCCAGAGAGAACCCATTCACCCATAATACCAATTTCCTTCAGTGTGGCAACTGTACTTTCACAGCATGTCTTATCATCATCCACAACCAGAACAGGAAGATTCATCAGATTTTTGTCCTGTGCTTTTTCTTTTTCCTGAAGCTCCAGGTAAATCGTTACCGTAATTCTGGTTCCCTTATGTAAGGTGCTTTCCACTTTAATATTACCATTCATCAGATTAACAATATTTCTGCTGATCGCCATTCCCAGACCAGTTCCCTGAACTCTGGTTGTCCGGTGGTCATCTGCGCGACTGAAAGGATCAAACATGATTTTCTGGAATTCCGGTGACATACCGATTCCATTATCCTCAATCGTAAATTCATAGCATCCAAGCTCTGAAAATCCATTTGGCTTTTCCTCTATGGAAAAAATAATATTCCCACCATCCGGTGTATACTTGATCGCATTACTCATCAGATTCACAAATACCTGCTGAATCCTCAGACTGTCACCGCAGACATCCTCATGTTCAATGTGATTAATATGTATATCAAAATTATGTTTATGTTCATCAAGCACCGGTTTCGTAAGCGTAATAAGATTATCCACCAGTTCTGACAGATTGAAATCTTCCTGTGCCAGCGTCATTTTTCCGCTTTCGATACGTGCCATATCCAGCACTTCATTGATCAGCCCCAGCAGATGGCGGCTTGATTCTGTAATCTTGCTGAGGCATTCAATAACTCTCTCCTGACTCTCAATATTTGCTCCTGCGATCGCTGTCAGACCGACAATGGCGTTCATTGGTGTCCTGATATCATGGGACATATTGGAAAGGAATTCTGTTTTCGCACGATTCGCATTTTCTGCAGAACGGTAAGCCTCTTTCAGTGCCTGACGGGATTCAATCTCTGCTTTTTTCTCCTGTGTCACATCCATGGATGCCAGCAATACTTTTACCAGTTTTCCATCCTCCCATTCCAGGGGTATGTAAGAAGCGATCTTATAAGTCTTTTCATCCTGGCTGCAATACTCAAACTTATAAATATCATTTTCACTTTTCAGTTTTTTCCGAATATTATCCGGGGCTATCAGGATATCTATAGCTTCCAATGGTTCCAGTGTCTTATATTTTTCAAGAACCTGCATCTGAAAATCATGATAAAATCCCAGAGGTTTATATATCATCTGTCCATTCAGATTGTAGAATTCATATCTGTCATTTTCCAGATCACAGACAACAAAACGGTCAACCAGACGCACAATACTCTGGATCAGCTGCTCCATGGAAGCATTATCCGCTGCCATCTGCAGATGCCGTGCACTCTCCACCTTTGTCTCTGTGATATCCCGCAGAAAGATCATGGCATATTCTGAATCCTCTATCTCGCCGCGTATGATCACATTACGGACCCATCGTTCTTCTCCATTCAGAGTGATACGGCACTCCAAAGCCAATTCGGTTTCCAGACCCTTCAGCCTTTCTGCAATATAACCACGGTCGTAAAAAGAGGATACCGCCTTCTTATCTTTCTCCACAACATAGGAATCCACAAAATGCCGGATCAGTTCATCCCATGTATGACTCTGTTCAAAGACGGTCATCAGGGACGGCTCAACCTTAAAGGTATCAAAAGTATTCGCTTCCAGATTCACATAATACTCGCACAGATCTGCTTTTGTAAAAGCTCGGTGGAAAGCAGCAGATTTTTGTGCCTGCATGATTTCTTTTTTCTCCCCATCAATGTTAATAAAAATCCCAGCAATCCTGCTGGCAGAACCATCCAGACGGCGTATTACTTCTGCCGATGCCCGAAACCACTGGTATTGATTATCCTTCATTCTCATACGATACTCTACCTGGTATTTTATCTGGTTCGTCTTATCCTTAATTGCCGCCTGAAGCTGCACCATTACTCTTTCTTTATCCTGTGGATGCAGAAGATCTGACCAGGATTCCAGTTTATTCGGAAAGTCCAGAGTGTCATGATAGCCAAGCATTTTTCGGAATTCATGACTCCAGTTTGCATTCACAATCGCACTGTTTTCGTCACAGTCAAAATACCAGAAGCCGGAACAGATAGCCTCATTGAGCAGTGCCAGATTTACATGATCCCAGTTGACCTGTACGGACATAACCCATATCTGTCTGCCCGCCTCATCTGTCGCATCCTCTTTACAAAGCCGTACATTATTCACTGTACCGTCTGCTGTAAGGATCTGTGCTTCCCCTGTTCCGTGAAGCTGCAAAAAACGGTCTCGCTCCAGTCTATCTTCCTCGTCATAAAAGAAGTTTTTCAACGAGCCGTTTGTCTGCTTCATAAAAGAGTCGAATGTATATCCTGTACTATGTAACAGCAGATTGCTCACAGATAAAACAGACAGGTTTTGGTCATAATATCCTGTCATTATGCCTACTCCGCCATTATTTTCCAGTGTTTTCTGTACTGCCTGTGACATGGTCTGTGTCTGTCCCGGTACAGTCTCACTTAAAGAATATATTTTGTCTTCATAATTTCCCATTTTATAAAAATCCTCACTCTGTTTCATGCTTCGTTATCCTGCTTTTATCTGTATACAGAGAACCTATCCCTGCCAGTTTTCTTATCCATTTTTGCATACAAAAAAGGACACCTTCCAAAACCTGCCAGCGTCCCTACTATATTTCTTTAACATCACACTGATTTTAGCCACTTCTGGCTTTGCGTCCCTGCCTTTCAGCAGGTTTGCCCTGAAATAATTTCCATTTTTATCAAAAATAAAATACCACGAAGTTTTTCATACGTCAATAATGTTGGATAGAAAATCTGTGTATTTTGCGTATGTCAGGTTGCATTGTCAGGGATTAGGATGAATTTGGGCTATTTTGCACATTGATATTATTATCTGTTATACATATAATAATATTAACAGGACTCCCCGCACCTCTCAAAGATGTGCCCCAGGGGAGACATTTTTTTATACGAAGATATTATTGAAGAAATAATATAAAGTGGAGTTCTGGTTTAGGGAATTCCATTTTTATTGCTTGTATTTGCTTTGTTATTAGCGTACTTTGCTCCCACATGATGTCCTGCTTTTTTCTCATATTGCATTTCTCCCTTCTGAAGTTCTCTTTTCAGTTACATGACTATACCAGAAGTCGTGGAAATAGCAATTCATCAGATGTACCGAAAATGCGTGGAGGAGATTGGGGATAGTAGATAATAGGGAAAATTAGGATAAAAGAAAAGTCATGGCTCTGCCATGACCTTTTAATTCATATTTGCTGTCTTATTCAGCAGAAATACCTGCCAGTTTTACATTTACGTTATAATATCCTACACAACGTGAAAAATAGGTATACGGATTTGAGAAGTTGCAACCACTACACACAATATTCACACAAAATTCTCTTTATGTTTTCAATTTTTATAGGCTTTGCCAAGTGAGCATTCATTCCTGCTGCCAGACACTTTTCTTTATCTTCTCTGAATGCATTTGCTGTCATGGCAATAATCGGGATCGTCTCAGCATCTGGATGTTTCAGTGACCGGATTGTTTTTGTCGCAGTAATCCCATCCATTACAGGCATCATGATATCCATCAGAATTGCGTCAAAATAACCTTCCGGTTTCTCCTGGAACATTCTGACTGCCTGCAGTCCATCTTCTGCAACTGTCAGATTTGCACCTTCATCAGACAACAGCGTTTCCGCAATTTCTGCATTCAGTTCATTATCCTCCACCAGCAATAAGTTTAATCCGCTGATATCCATCTGTGCCGCTGTTTTCTTTACTGTATCTAGTGCGGGAGCAAGTTTAAACGGAATCCTGATGATAAAGGTTGAGCCAACTCCCTCTTTGCTTTTAACTTCAATAGTTCCACCCATCTTTTCAATCAGACCTTTTACAATCGCCATTCCCAGTCCAATTCCCTGCTGTGTACTTCTTGCATCCTCTCTTTCCTGCGAAAACGGCTCAAATATATGCTCCTGGTATTCCCTGCTCATACCAATGCCAGTATCAGTTATGGTCCACTCATATGTCGTAATTCCGTCAACAGCTTCTGTATAATCTGATACAGTTCTTATCTTGCCGCCAATTCGGTTATACTTAATACAATTTCCATAAATATTAAGAAATATCTGTCTTAAATGCACCGGACTTCCATAAATAAAAGGATATCGAAGCCCTTCTTTTTTTGAACAGAACTGCATCTGGATTCCTCTGTCTTTTGCCCGCTGTTCTATGATAGCCAGAACATCCTGGCTTAATTCCTTAAAGTTGATGATTTCCTGCGTCAGAGGTACATTTCCATCTTCAATCTTGCTCATCTGAAGGATATCGTTAATAAGAGACAATAGGTAGTCTGCAGCTACTTGCATTTTTCTGAAATTTTCCAGGACCAATTCCCTGTCATCAAAATGTTTCTCAGCAATCTTCAGCAATCCGATAATTCCATTCAGCGGGGTTCTCATATCGTGAGACATCCTGGAGAGAAAATCAGACTTGCTTTTATTTGCTTTCTTTTCACTTTCCAAGGCAATTGATTTGTGCATGAAGTCATTTTTATCCAGCATGAGATTCCAATGTTCAATGGTTCCGTCTTCCTTTATCACTTTCTGTCCACGATCTTCGATGTATTTGTATGTACCGTCCTTACAGCGTATCCGGTAAATAGTAGCATAATGATCGGAATGAGTATATTGATTTAATGCATCTGCAAGTCCGACCTTCACATCATCCGGATGAGCAAGGCCGATAATGTTACCGCCAGAAGCGTCCAACAGTTCCTTTGGTGTTGCGTAACCGAGCATATTTGCAAATTGTTCTGAAACATATTTGAAAGAGTATTCCGGGTCATCATTACTGATTTTGACGCCGCCGGGGATGGATACGGTAAACAACTCCAGCTGACTTTGCAGTTTCTTTGTCAATTCCTCGATCATAGCTGTATGCTTTTTCTCTTCTTCCAGAAGCTTCGCATACTCTCTGTTTGATTTTTCCAGTGCCCGCTCTTTTTCCTCTAAGCGATAATGTTCTGTACGGTCAAGAACATAATTAACTGCAATGACATCTCCGGTTTCCTCTTCCCGATACAGAGCCATGTGATCTTCTGCAAGCATAGGCTCAAAAGTAGCAGTCCTGGTCCAGTATCGGAACGATATATGCCGTTCACCATTTTCAAACCGATTTAATAATCGTTCTCTGTTAAACTCGTGCAGAAAATCTTTAAGACCTTCCTCAGGTATGGTCAATGCCCATGCATCTACCAGCCTTTGCAGATTTGAATTTTCTGGTAAACCTAATTGTTCATTCAGGTTATATTTCTTTCCATTAACTACCTGATACATGGAACCACGTACGATATTCTTTGTGAGATTGATCACGCAGTATCCATCGGCAATAGCAAATACCGACTCTTCCAAAAAACGATTATTAATAATATCCTGACTCATACAACTTCTCCTCGTCAATCTTCTAGTAAAAATTATATCCTTATTTTTGTGTGTCCGTCAATAAAAAAGAGTGTGGTAACTATTCAAATACTTAGTCACCCATTTCTCCACTGATTCCCAAAGTGTACTTTGCTCCCACATGATATCCTGCTTTTTTCGCATATTGCATTTCTCCCTTCTGAAGTTCTCTTTTCAGTTACATGACTATACCAGAAGTCG
>NZ_JAAITI010000121.1 GCF_013304735.1 Blautia luti | reverse complement strand
CAGCCCCTAAAATGGCGCAAAAAAACAGAGGCCCTTATTCTGGAACCTCCGTTTCTCTGGCTTTCTTAATGCCCTCGGCTGTGGCTTCTATTACAACAAGCTCTTTTTCATTCATAGAATTTAGGAGCACATCAATGTGCTTTCTGCAAGAACTTGACCTTGCCCCTCCGTCCGCATGAATAAACTGGTCAACTGAAACGTCAAACATCGTAATGAGTTTAACAAAAAGGTCGAAGCTGGGATAATGACCTTTGTTCTCAATATTCATAATGGTACGGGAGTCACGGTCTACTAATTCCGCAAC
>NZ_JAAITI010000013.1 GCF_013304735.1 Blautia luti | reverse complement strand
TACTGGTGGGGCGATGGATTCTACGGTGCTGGCAATGTAACGTTACGCCGATTTACACCCAAGTCGAAAGCGCAGCACCTCGACTCGACATCTCCCGTCAGACCACAGGGAAACTCAGCCTTTCGTCCCGGTCATCCAGCGCAGCGCTGATGACTCATCCAACTCTCGGGAAACCACTCTACATTCCACCCTGAACCATCTTTCCACTTCAACCACTCATACCAGACCATCTGATCCCCCTTTTATCCAGTCACACACATCATCCTATCGGATTTCCCTTCCGTACAGCCACATCTCCCTTACGCCTGGAAATACCAGCCAGCAAGACGTGTGCTGGCTGGCGCGGCTCTGCAGGAGGGGTGCTGCTTCTTGGCTGGCGGGAATCTGCGTTGTTTTTCAAAAGTTCGCTGTCTGAGCGTAAGCGAGTTCGGACTTTTGGAAAACGCTTTTAGCAGATTTTCGGCGGCCTAGAAGACAGCCCCCGACGAAGCCCCGCGCCGGACAGCACACGCCTTGATGGCGTCCGCATATCCATCCACTCCCTCCATCTCACCTTTCTGTCCTGAAAAAACAGCCCGCGAGGCGTCCCTTTTCACCTACTCTCTTCTCAAAACAACCAACCCATCATTCTCACCAAGAACCACATCCCGGCCACCATTCAGCACATCACCCTCAGTCTCCCCAAGGCCAACACACCTCCATTGCCCCTCAGGCAAAGTCACACTTCTGACAACCTCTCCCTGCTTCCAAACAGGCGCCACCAAAAGCGCATCACCAACCATAAACTGATCCATCACTCTCTCCATACCCTGTCCAGGGAAAACAAACTCCATAGAACGGGCAATCGGCTCCCCAGTAGCCTTTGCATTCTCTACAGCCTTCAAAATCTCCGGCAAACACTTCTCCCTGAGCGCCAGCGCATCCTTAACCTTCTGAAAATCCGCCTCAGGCAGCACTCTCCACGGAGACGCGGAAAACTGCATGACCGGCATCAGAGCCGCAATCTGTGCATACCGCACAAACATCTCCGGCGTACATGCATTCTCATTTCCATTCAGAAAACAGGTATACTCACCCCCGCCGATCATATCCGGACTGCCAAAAGGATGCCCCGTCAGTCCTTGGATCAATGTATCCGGGATCAGCCCCGCAATACCAGTCTCGTCCCACTTCGTCTGCTTATCGCAAAGCCTCTGCATCAGCGAATAACCCCCTGCACGGAAACACACACGCAACTCATTAAACGCAAACTGCTCTCCAAATTCCGCCCAAAGCCTGGACAACTCATCCCCGGAAGCATCCCGGAACATCTTATCCCCGGCATGATAATAACAGGGATCACCCGCATCCAGCTTAAAACCATCCACGCCCATATCCATAAGCACATCCAGCTGATCCTTCAGCCACTTCATAGCATCCGGATTTGTCAGATCCAGCGCAGCAGAATAACCATTCCACCACTCCAGGATCCGCGGTTTCCCCTCAGGAGTCTCGATCAGAAAATGCTTATCCCTTGCTTCCCGGAACTCCACAGTATCCGGAGTAATAAAAGGACAGATCCACAACATCACAGAAAAGCCCATCTCATGCAGTTCCCTGATCATTCCCTTCGGATCACGGAAGTTATCCCCACGGAACTGCCACTTTCCATAATAAGGAGACCAGCCATCATCGATCATCAATACCCCTGCCGGAAAACCATTTTCCAGAATACCTTTTGCGTATTTCAGAATATTATCCTGGGTCTGATAATAAGTCAGCTCGATCCAGGAATTATATACCGGAGTCTGGAAAAACCTGTCTGAAAGTTTGATCTCATGAAATGGAAAATGAGATTTCATAGCTGCCAGATATGCACTTCGCAGATCCTGAAAGCCATCTTCCAGAACGACAGTTTCCGGACCCTCCGCCAAGATCTCACCTTTTCTAAAAGAAATGCGGAAACCTGCATTGCTCCAGATGTAACGTCCTTTCGAGGAAAGGAATAAAGGCATGATCTGATTGTGAGTTGGGTTCTCGCGGAAATCCCAGTCCACAATATCTTCTGCACTTACAGGCTGGCGGTAGCCTTCGTAGACTGCACCGCCGTACCAGAATTCGTTTTTTAACATGGTTGTTTTCATGTTGAAGCTCCTTTCTACATGTAGATTTATGATTTTTGTGTCAAGCGGATATTCGCAATCCGCTTCGCTACTTGCTCATAACCAAATAACTGCTCCGCAGTTTTGGTTAAATGTTGATGTTATTTTTTCTTTATTAATTTATTTTTTTCGCTTTTCAAAGCTGAGGAAATGCGAGGGGGAAAGCACTCAGAGTTAGCGAAGCCCGCTTTTCCCCCTCGCGCTCCCCCTTTCCGGGCACGCAGTTGTTGTATGTTGTGGAAATGTGAATATGTACTGGTGGGGCGATGGATTCTACGGTGCTGGCAATGTAACGTTACGCCGATTTACACCCAAGTCGAAAGCGCAGCGCTGATGACTCATCCAACTTACGGGAAAACACTCTACATCTCACCCTGAACCAGATTTCCACTCCAGCCATCCATACATCATCCTATCGGATTCACCTTCCGTACAGCCACATCTTCCTTCCGGTTAGAAATACCAGCCAGCACACGTCTTGATGGCGTCCATATCTCCATATGCATCCCCCATCCTTGCCCTTCCCACCCCAATATTGTATAATCACCTCAAACAACATCCCACCCCATTTTGTGACCCAAAATTGCGTTTTTGTTGTATAACCCAAGAAACCAGGAGGCACACCCCAAATGAAAAACACACACCAGGAACCCCAAACCCAACACACCCTCTCCGTCTACTTCTGCGGCCAGGAAGACTGCGGCCCAGGCCACTCCTTTGGCCCGGCCATGCGCCCGCACTACCTCCTCCACGTAATCTCCCGCGGCAAAGGCATCTACCAGTGCGGAGGCCACACCTACCATCTAAAAGCCGGCGACGCCTTCCTCATCCGCCCCATGGACTCCATCTACTACCGCGCCGACAACACCGAACCCTGGAGCTACGCCTGGACAGGCTTTGACGGCTCCGCCTGTAAAGAAATCCTGGAGCAGACCATATTTTCCGACACCCTCATCTTCACCCCGGAAACACCAGCCCGGCAAAATAACCTCCTCACCCACATGACAAACCTCCTTAACACCTTCTCCGAAAACAACGGAAACGACCTCGCCACCGCCGGAAACCTCCTCCTGATGCTATCCTCCATGCAAAAAAAGCCCTCCGAAAGCAGAACCGACATCGCAACCCTCTACTTTCAGAAAGCCTCTGAATACATCAAAAACAATTACGCCTACCCCATCCAGATCTCAGACGTGGCACGCTACGTAGGAATCGACCGTTCCTACCTCTACCGGATCTTCATGGAACACGAAAATATCTCTCCAAAACAATACCTCCTGAAACACCGCCTCCAGATGGCAACCCAGCTCCTCTGTTCCTCAACCTGCACCATCACAGAAGCAGCCCTCTCCTGTGGATTCCGGGACGCCCCATCCTTCTGCAACTACTTCCGCCAGGGCACCGGCTACACCCCGAAAGAATTCCGCAAAATGTTCAACGGAACCATACACACATAAACATCCAACACTCCCACATCCACTGCCCTACGAAAAAACTCCACCTCAAACA
Organism: Blautia luti; assembly: GCF_013304735.1. Taxonomy (GTDB): domain Bacteria; phylum Bacillota; class Clostridia; order Lachnospirales; family Lachnospiraceae; genus Blautia_A. The sequence goes on along the minus strand of NZ_JAAITI010000013.1, from coordinate 98,239 downwards.
GTCGAACCTCCAAACAACAGGATTATCTTTTCCGAAAACAAAAAAGACGGCCGATCAACCTGCATCCATACTAAATGCAAATGATCTCCGTCTTTCACTTTCTGGAAAAGAAATGCTTAAGAAAAACATACAAAACAATAATAAACGCAAACACATACCCAAAGGCACCCAGGGCCGGAATCCCCCAAAGCTTCGGTTTCATATCCGTGGTACAGATGATACTGGAACTGATCAGAAGCGCCATCACCCACAACCCCATCACGATATTCCGCACCAACCGCCGCAAAAGCCACGCCAGGTCATCTGAAGCATGAAGATCCAGATTAATCTTCGTCTGCCCTTTCATACAACCCTGAAGGAAATCCGCTGCCAGAGATGGAATATCAATGGCACGCCGAAGGGACCAGACAAGATTTTTGCCACCTTTTTTGATCTCGTGCTTCCAGTTCCCATTGCTGAAAAACTGCTCCTTGATCCTTGCTGCGGCAATCTGTGTCATATTGATATCCGGACAGATCTCAGCAAGAACACCTTCCACATGGGTCAGTCCCCTTGCGAGCATAGTCAATCCATGCGGCATCATGATCTTATTTTCCTTCATGACCTCCATCAGATCCACCATGACTTCCGCCACATCAATATTTCCCATATCCGCAGTACCATATTTCTCCATCAGTCCCCGGATATCTTCATAAAGCTTACTGGAATCCGGTTTGCCCTTAAACTCACCAAGAGCCAGAACTGCATCCTGGATCTTTCCGATATTGTTCATGGCAACCCCTTCAATGGCTTCTCCAATCAGCTGACGGTCATGCTCTGTGAGCCGTCCCATCATTCCCATATCGATCCAGACAATCTTTCCTTCCTGGATCCGCACATTTCCCGGATGGGGATCCGCATGGAAAAATCCATCCTCCATGACCTGTTTGATGAAATTATCCACATATTTCGTTCCAATCTCATTAAGGTCATAGCCATTGGCCAGAAGATTGGCTTTGTCATTGATGGCAAAACCGTCAATATATTCCATCACCAGAATATGAGGAGAAATATACTCTCGGTAAAGAATTGGCACTTTAACAAAAGCCACATCTTTATTCTTCTTGGCAAATTCCGCCATGTTGGCAGCTTCTGTCAGGAAATTCATCTCCTCCTGGGTCACTGTCCACAGCTCGCTTAAAACCATGTTCAAGTCCACCATACCCTTGATGCTTACCGGCGGCATCAGACGCACAGCCTTATGCATCAGGCCGATATCCCTTGCCATGGTTTCGTAGATTCCCTTACGCTGAACCTTGATCACAACTTCTTCTCCGGTTTTCAGCGTAGCGCGGTGAACCTGGGCAATTGAAGCAGCACCCAGCGGTTTCTGCTCAATATGCTGAAATTCTTCCTGCCACGGACACCCCATGGATTCCTCCAGAACCTCGATGACCTGGGAAAATGGCATGGGTGGTACATCCGAGCAGAGTTTCATCAGCTCATCACAGTATCTCTTGGGAAGAATATCGGAACGCAGGGACATAATCTGACCCAACTTAATATAAGTTGGGCCCAGATCTTCCAGTATGAGACGGAGCTTCTCAGGCGAAACACCCCGGGTAATGGCATGCTTTTTCAGAACAGCTGTGATCTCTCTCAGCCGTTCTCCATATCCGCTGTTCTCTTTCTTCTCCTGTTCTTCTCCGCCCATAAACTTCTCCATTTACTGCTTTCTTTATGATATTTCTTATTACTCTGCTGCCGGCTCTTCGCTCCCGGCTTCTTCTGTTACCGTTTCTGCCTCCACAGGAGCTTCCGGTGCAGCCTCCTCAACCGGTTCTTCTGCTGCCTCAGAAGCCTCTTCTTTCTCCTTTGCTGCCTCAGCCTGCATGCTCTCGATCTGTGCTTTCACAGCTGCCAGCTGCTCCGGTGTCAGTTTGGAGATCGTTGCTTTCAGCTCTTCCTGATCGTTCTTTCTGGCTGCAGATTCTTTTACAGAATCAGCGGCTGTCTTAACTGTTGATTTGATGTTGTGTTTCAGTTCCTTATTAAGAACCTTACCCTGCTCAACAGTAAGCTCGCCTTTTTTAACCAGCTCGTCCAGGATCTCCTTGGATTTCTCTGCTGTTACTGCTGCTGTACCAATTCCTACTAACAAGATTTTCTTCAGTCCTTCACCTAATTCCATAATAATTCTCCTTTCCTAAAAACGGTCACTGCCGTTCCATGTACCTGATCGATTTCTACCATATTCCCAGAAAAACAAGCCCTTTCGGAACAAAAATGATCAGCCCGACAATCGCTGCCATGATCGCTGCGATCAGTACTGCTCCGGCTGCTGTGTCCTTGGCGATCTTTGCCAGAGGGTGACGTTCTTCTGTCACAAGATCTACCACAGCTTCCACTGCCGTATTTACCAGTTCCAGCGCCATCACCATTCCGAACAGTCCCAGGCAGATACACCACTCCGTCACGGAAATTCCAAGGATCAGCCCTGCGATCACCACAAGAACTGCCACCGTACAGTGGATCTTCATATTTCTTTCCTGGCGGATACAGGTAAAAATTCCCTGAAACGCATAACCGAAACTTTTATATAACGGGTCCTTTTTTCTGCCTGCCATGTTCCTCACCTGATTTCCTGTGTGAATGATCCCCTCCATTGGGAATTATGGAATTATTATAACAAGTTTGCAGGAATATTTCCAGTATTTCAGAAAATTTATGAATATTTAAGGAGTATATGCGGTTATTCACAGACAACTTTCAACCACATATACTCCCGATCTTATCCTATATTATTCCACATTTTTCAGTGCTTCATCCATAGGCACATGACGGATTCTCCGAAATTCCAGCACTGCTACCACTGCATAAGTCGCGATTCCGATTGCCATCATTTTTACATAGATCATCGGATCCACCCACATAGTAATCCAGCCTGAGATGCTGGAAAGCATCATCTCGCGGAACAGAACTTCCATGATCTGCCGCTCAATAGGAAGGCTTAACAGCAGGCAGATCACCACCACAAGAGAAGTGGAAAGTATATACAGCCGGCTGATTTCGCCATCGGTATAGCCGAGAATCTTTGTCATAGATATCGCCTGGGCATTTTTTTCAATAATGACTTTGGAAAGCAGATAGATCACCACCAGGAAAATAATCACGGAAAATCCATACATCATTCCCATCATATCTCCCATGGAAACATCCAGCTGCCTGGATATTTTTGTAAGAGATTCCAGGTCGATGACAGAACCGATATATTTTGAATCGATATCCTTGATCTCCGTATTGGAAAAATATCCGCCAAAATAATCATCTCCCAGGTCAAACACCTCATTCAGTTTATCCCGCTCCATAAATACGCAGAGACTTGCGGTGTAATCATAAATCCCGTCTACTTTAAAGGAATATTCATCCTTCTCGTATTTTTCTTTCAAAATTATAGTATCGCCCTCTTTGATCCGGAATTTATCTGCATAGGCACTGGAAATATATACCCCGTCCCCGGAAAGATCTGCATGGATATACTGGCTTTCCGGCTCCACACCATAGAGAACGATCTCCTCGCTTTTATATTTGCCTGGCATGGTATTCAGGGAATAGGCGGAAAATTTTTCCGCATCTTTATTGTCCGTTCTGGTATCCATATAATATTCCAGAAGGGAAATCATGCCATCCAGCTTGTTTCCTGAGGAAACACTTGCCGGAACGCTCAGCATATACTGATATTTCGCCAGCATGTTCTCCTGGATCTCCAGCTGATAATGATCCAGCGCAGACGGCAGGAGCATTCCGAAAAACAGCAGCAGATTGGCAAAAATAACGCCCACAAACAACACCATATAATTGCTGACGTTCTGAAAGATCACACGAAGGCGGAATCTGGAAAAGATTCCGATCTTCGGGCTTAAATACATGGCGCGTTTCTGTTTTTTTCCGGAAAAATCCCTTCGCAGGAATTTAAGGGGTGAAAGCTGCAGACGGTACCGGAGCACTGCATAGTTGATCAGGATCATAATGATAACCGGCACTACCGTTGTCAGAAGAAACGCCTCCGCATTCCATATGGTCACATAAGTTGGCAGGCTATAACTTCCGTAATACATTCCCGCACATACACCCTTAAACACAGTATAGCCAAGGATGTTTCCAATCAGGGCCCCTATCAAGGTTACCAGCACCGGGAGGGTCATATAGTGAAAGATCAGTTCCCGCCTGGTATAACCGGATGCCCGTAAAGTACCGATAACACCGGCTTCTTTTCGGATGGTATTGCTGATGGTGATTCCAAACACAAAAGCCATAATCACGATCACAATATAGAGAAGCATAACGACCATCGCCTTGTCTCCGCCCATATCGTCACCCGTAAAAATAATCGCCTGGTTAAGATAACGCGGGACAAAAGTCTCCAGGTTTACTACTTTTCCAATGTCTTCCATGAGATCCTCAGAAACTTCTTTCTCTTCTTTTTCGTCTACCGGCTGCTGGTCGTAGATCCATGCATAATTGTACTGGAGCTTTTCCTGATCCAGAGTCTCAAATTCCTCCGGGGTTACGATTCCAACACCAAATTTTACAGAATCAAACATGGAATCATTATTGTTCTGAAACAGAGCACTGTAATCGGAAAGCGCCACCAAACCTGTAATCTTCCAGGATTTTTTGCCCCTGATCAGAGTATCTCCCACCTGAAGGCTGTTGTTATCCGCATACATTCGGTCAATAGCGATTTCACCCTGTCCGGATGGCATTTCTCCTTTCATCAGGCAGACCTTGTTCACCTTCTCCCGGTTTTTGAAGAAACGCATGGTGCTTCCGTTATCCAGATCTTCTTCTATATAATAATTCTCGTAAAGTGTAACACCTGCCGCCTCAATGTCTTTCCACTGAGATCTGTAAACTTTTTCCGCAGTACGGAAATTTCCGTTTTCGATGTTATATTTGTCAAAACTTTCGTCATAGGCTTTCAGCATACTTCCGTCAGCCACCAGGAAGCCGGACACGAACCCGATAGTCAGGACCATCAGCAGAAAAACCACCAGATATTTTCCAAATTCCCCCTTCAGTTCCCTGGGGATACGTTTACGCAAAGGACTCTTCATGCCTGCCCCCTTACCATTCCAGATCTGCAGCCGGAATCTTCTGCTCATTCTGATAGTTTTTGCGGATCATACCGTCACGAAGCTTCACCACACGGTCCGCCATATCCTTGATGGCATCGTTGTGCGTAACCATAACTATGGTGTTTCCGTATTTATGGTTTACGGTTTCGATCAGCTTGAGGATTTCCTTTGATGTGTTGTAATCCAGTGCACCGGTCGGCTCATCACAGAGCAGGATGTCCGGATTCTTTACAATGGCGCGTCCGATGGCAGTTCTCTGCTGCTGGCCTCCGGAAAGCTGATTGGGAAGCTTTCTCTGGTGCTCATAAAGTCCCAGGGTATGAAGCAGCTCATCCACATCCAGCGGCCTGTCACTTAAATAGACACCAACTTCAATATTTTCCCGCACAGTCAGATTTGGGATCAGATTATACATCTGGAAAATATAGCCCAGATGTTTTCGCCTGTATAAGGAGAGCTTTTTTTCTTTCATATCTTCCAGGCGCTCCCCCTGAATGGTGATACTGCCTGCATCTGCTCCGTCAATGCCGCCGATGATATTTAACAGTGTGGATTTTCCGGAACCGGATGGCCCCAGCAACACACAGAATTCTCCTTTTTCTATTTCCAGATCAATCCCTTTCAGAACATCCACACGGCTTTCCCCTGCCCCGAAGGATTTTTTGATCCCTTTTATCTCCAGAAACATACAATTTCTCCTTCCATCCATTTGGAAATATACTTTTTTATAATAAAAGTACTGTCAATCATATGTTAGATGAGACTCACTATTTTGTCAAGAAGCTGTATTATTTTCGTATATTTTTTATAAGTCTGCCGGGAATTCCAAGAAGCACAGATAACAAAAGAGAAATTCCGAATATGCTTCCCATGATTGCCATCATATACAGGACCATTCCCGCTTTTCCCGGTAATCTTCCAAGAATCACCGCATTGAGCCAGTCCTGATATCCCATATGGCTGAGGAAATCACGAACTGCCATATGAAGCAGATAGATCATAAAAGTACAGGAGGCGATCTGACAGATCATCCGCTTTCCCCTGCTTTCTTTTTTCTCTCCCTGAAACAATGCCAGGCAAAAACATGCAACACAGACTGCACAGAAAAGGCCCATGGCACTGAACCAGAAGATCACGCAGGAAGGCTGTCCATCAATTCTGTACTGCCACCGCTGGATCACCGACCGGATCATATTCACAAATAAAAATCCCATGCCTGCAGCAGGAATCCATTTTTTTGTAAATTTTCCGCGGTTCCGGTAAAGGATATGTCCCCAGATCATCTCAATGGCCGCCGGAAAGGCTCCGTTTATGGAATGATGTGCAAATGCGCCAAGAGTATTTCCCGAAATATCATTCAGCACAAAAAATCCAAAGGTTGCTATCAGAAAAATCTGTGTTCTCTTCCGATCCTCATCCAGATAATCCACAAAACATTTCAGTACCGGAAAAAGCAGCATCAGGAATACATAAACATAAATATACCAGAGATGATCACTGTGAGGTACCGGGTTATTCCAGGAAAGCAGTGTTTTCAATGCTGTTTTATATTTTTCTGGTGAAAAGCAGATACTGACACTTAATTTTTCGCCATCAAGAAGCCATCCGAAAAACAGGAAACCAAATATGCTGTAAAGCACTACCGGTATTCCGAGATTTTTCCAGGTACGTTTCAGAATCCTCTCATAACTTCTGCTCTGGAACAGGAAAAAACCGGTGATCATAAAAAACACCGCTACTCCATCCGCAACAATACAGTTGAAAAAAACTCTGGAGAATATCCAGCTTCCATCTACCTGTGCATACAGTGCCGTATGAATCCCGATTACCATCAGACATGCCAGAATTCTCATAAACTCCACACCCGGGTCTCTCTTCATTTTTGTCTCTCCTTTCCCCCCATGTAAAAAATTCGTCATTTTTCCCTTATTGTAGCATAATATCAATACTTTTCCCACAGCTTTCCGGCTCTTGCCAAAAGTCCGGAAAACGTATATAATGTGGGAGTATCTATATATTTTTAAGCAAACAATCTTATTTTTTTAAAGGAGTGAACATTAAAAGTGGACCCCAGCGACACTTACCAGATAATCATATTACTTATTCTGCTGGCATTGTCAGCCTTTTTCTCATCTAATGAAACCGCGCTGATGTCGGTAAACAAGATCCGTCTCCGCTCTCTTGCAGACGAAGGAAACAAGCGGGCAGCCATGGCTCTCGATATTCTTGAGAACCAGACACCCAAGCTTCTCAGTGCGATTCTTATCGGAAACAACATTGTGAACATTTCGGCTTCTTCCCTTGCAACCACACTTGCGTACAGTTTTGGCGGCTATATGGTCAGCATTGTAACCGTGATCCTTACTGTTCTGATCCTGATCTTCGGTGAGATCACCCCGAAGAACTATGCAACCATCAATGCAGAGAGGCTTACTCTTCGCTATATCCCGGTCTTTAAATTCCTTATGACCATCATGACACCGGTGATTTTTATCATCAATCTCTTCTCCAGAGGTGTGATGCGCCTGATGCGTGTAGATCCGGATGCGGCAAGCAAGGCCATGACTGAGGAAGAGCTTCGTACCATTGTGGATGTCAGCCACGAGGACGGTGTCATTGAATCCGATGAGAAAGAAATGATCTACAATGTGTTTGATCTTGGAGATGCCACAGCCAAGGATATCATGGTGCCAAGAGTCCATGTTACTTTTGCAGACGTGGAATCCACCTATGATGAGCTGATCGAGATTTTCCGCGAAGACAAATTCACACGTCTTCCTGTTTACAAAGACAGCCAGAATAACATCGTGGGAATTATCAATATGAAGGATCTTCTTCTCTATGACAAGAATGAGGAATTTGTCATTGACCGTTTCTTGCGGAAACCGCATTTCACTTATGAGACAAAAAGCATTTCCGATCTTCTTGTAGAAATGAAGGATTCCACCTTCAACATTGCTATTGTCCTGGATGAGTACGGTGATATGGCCGGACTTATTACACTGGAGGATATCCTGGAGGAAATCGTCGGCGAGATCCATGACGAGTACGACGAGAAAGAGGACGAACTTGTCCAGAAAATTTCCGACCGTGAATATATCATCGAGGGTTCCATGCACCTGGACGATGTGAACGATCACCTGAATACAGAACTGGATTCTGAGGATTACGATTCCCTTGGCGGTTTTATCATCGAACATCTGGACCGCCTGCCTGTTGCCGGTGATGAAGTGGTCACAGACGACGGAATTCGTCTGGTGGTAGAAAAACTCGATAAAAACCGTATTGAAAAAGTTCATGTTTATCTGCCGGAAAACCTTCATAAGAGCAACGAAGAACCAGAAGCATAATATAGTAAAACGATGTATCGGAACTGTCTATTTCTGATTGACAGTTCCGATATTTTATATTATAATAATCTAAAATTTTTATTCACATTTACTAAATGCAATGACAGGGAGTAGTACATAGTTTCCGGATGCACAGAGAGAAGATGGCCGGTGAGAATCTTCGTGACAGTACTATGGAAGTAGCCCTCGAGCAGTGGACTGAACCATGAATTTTCATGCAGTAGGCTTCAACGTCATTCCCACGTTACAGGGAAGCAGTATAATTTTGTACTGGCAGAGAGCAGAGTTTTACCTCTGAAAACAGGTGGTACCGCGGAATCATCCGTCCTGAGCATATTTTATCCGATATGCCGGGACTTTTTTATTGGAAAAAATATCCTGCGGCAGCCCTTATCTGCTTAACTATTCACATCACCAAAGGAGGGAACAAATTCATGAAACAGATTTCCGGAAACAAATTGTTTGTAAAAGCCTTAAAAGAAGAAGGCGTTGATGTTCTGTTCGGTTATCCTGGTGCCTGCACCATCGATATCAGCGACGAATTATATAAACAGAGCGGCATTGACATCATCCTGCCACGTCATGAGCAGGCCCTTGTACACGAGGCAGATGCCTATGCCAGAACTACCGGAAAGGTTGGCGTATGTCTCGTTACCAGCGGCCCTGGCGCCACCAACCTTGTAACAGGTCTTGCAACTGCCAACTATGACAGTGTTCCGCTTGTATGCTTTACCGGACAGGTTGCCCGTCACCTCATCGGAAACGATGCATTCCAGGAAGTTGATATTGTAGGAATCACCAGAAGCATCACAAAATATGGCGTAACTGTCCGCAACCGTGAGGATCTTGGCCGTATTATTAAAGAAGCTTTCTATATTGCACGTACCGGACGCCCGGGTCCTGTTCTGATCGACCTTCCAAAGGACGTAATGGCCGAGCTTGGAAGTGCCGAATATCCGAAGAGTGTCAATATCCGTGGTTACAAACCGAATACTAGCGTTCACATCGGACAGCTGAAACGAGCTCTCAAAATGCTTCAGAAGGCAAAAAAACCTCTGTTTCTTGCCGGCGGCGGTGTGATTATTTCCCGCGCCCAGGAGATTTTTACCCAGGTTGTTGAGAAGACTCAGGTTCCGGTTGTCACAACCGTTATGGGACGTGGTGCCATCTCCACAAAGAACCCTCTGTTTATCGGAAATCTTGGTATGCATGGTGCTTATGCCGCAAATATGGCAGTAAACGAATGTGACCTTCTGTTCTCCATCGGAACCCGTTTCAACGACCGTATCACAGGTAAACTTCACGAGTTTGCCCCGCACGCACAGATTGTCCACATTGATATTGATACTGCTTCCATTTCCAGAAATATTCATGTAGATATCCCCATCGTTGCCGATGCAAAAGAGGCCATCACAAAAATGGATGAATATGTACAGGAGTGCAACACTGAAAAATGGCTGAAACAGATCCAGGAATGGAAAGAAGATCATCCTCTTACCATGAAAGACCGTGGTATGATGGGACCTCTGGATATCATCGGTGAGATCAACCGCCAGTTTGACAAAGCCATTCTTGTTACCGATGTAGGACAGCATCAGATGCTGGTAAGCCAGTATGCAGACATCACTGAGAACCGTCAGCTGATCATGTCCGGCGGACTTGGAACCATGGGTTACGGCCTTCCGGGTGCCATCGGTGCCAAGATCGGCAATCCGGACACACCGGTCATCTCCGTTTCCGGTGACGGCGGCATGCAGATGAACATTCAGGAGCTGGCTACCGCAGTTCTGGAGGAACTTCCGATCATCTGCTGTATCTTTAATAATGAATATCTTGGAATGGTCCGCCAGTGGCAGAAGCTTTTCTACGGAAAACGCTACGCCATGACAAACTTAAAAGCCGGTGCACTCTCCCGCCGTACAGACGGACAGGAATATCCGGAATACACACCGGATTTCATCCGTCTCGCAGAGAGCTATGGGGCAAAAGGTATCCGCGTAACTGAAAAGGATCAGATCGCGGCTGCTTTCGAAGAGGCTAAGAAGAATACAAAAACTCCTACGATCATCGAATTTATCATTGATCCGGAGGAAATGGTTTACCCGATGGTTAAGCCGGGCGGTACTCTGGCTGATCTGATCATGGATTGTTAGGAGGAATGAATGATGGATAAAGGAATGAAAAAAAGATGGATCTCTCTTTACGTTGAAAACCAGGTCGGTGTTCTTTCCAAGATTTCCGGTCTTTTCTCCGGAAAGTCCTATAACCTGGACAGTCTTACTGTTGGAACCACCGAGGACCCCACAGTTTCCAGAATGACCATCGCCACAGTCAGCGATGATGAGACTTTTGAGCAGATCAAAAAACAACTGAACCGTATGATCGAAGTTATCAAGGTCATTGATTTTACAGATGTATTTGTTCGAATGAAGGAGATCCTTTACATCAAGGTAAAAGGCTGCTCCCCGGAAGACAAAGTGGAACTTTTCCAGATCGCTGAGACCTTCAAAGCCCGTGTCATCGACTACGGAAAAGACAGCCTCCTTCTGGAATTCGTCCAGACCGCAACCAAAAATGACGCGGTCATCAAGCTTATCAAAGAAGAGTTCAAGCATATCGAAGTTGTCCGCGGCGGAAGTGTCGGAATTGAGTCCATCAGTATGATGGAGAGATAAAAGCGGAATAATACTCCGACAGAAAAACACGGGGCTGATGCTTTAACGATTAATAAATCGTGATTTTTACAGCCCCGAGTTTGTTCATATACATTCATTATTTCTGCATAAATTCAAGCACTGCCTCTTTCGTCGGAATCGCAGGGATTCCGCCTCTCTTTTGCACACACAATCCAGCAACTGCATTTCCCAAAACAGCACACTTTTTGATTTCTTCCCATTCCATTTTTTCAACATTCTTATTCATAGAAAGGATACTGCATAATACGCCTCCCCAGAATGAATCACCTGCCCCAGTCGTGTCGACCGCATGTGTCTGAAATGCTTTGATGATTTCTTTTCTGCTTTTTGTTGCCATAAGAACTCCCTGTTCTCCCAATGTAATGGCAACCAGCTTTGGTCCCATGGCAAGGAGTTGATCTGCAGCCTGCTCATAACTTTTCGCCTCTGTCAACAGAATACTCTCTTCATCCGATACCTTCATGACATCTACCAATTCTATGACAGATCTCATTTTTTTCACTGCATACTCTTTGCTCTTCCAAAGAGACGGACGGTAATTTGGATCATATGAAATAAGTACACCCGCTGCTTTTGCCATTTTTACCGCTTCGATCGTTGTACTTTCTGCCGGTTCATCTGTCAGTGATAATGATCCAAAATGAAAAACTCTACAACCTGAAATTAATGTCTGATCCAGTTCTTCTTTTTTTAACTGTGTATCTGCACCCGGTTTTCTTGCAAAAGAAAATTCCCGTTCTCCATTTTCACCGATTTCCACAAATGCCAACGTTGTAAAATAACCCGGGTCTTCAACAATAGCATCTGTATTGATTCCTTCCTTTTGCAATGTCTTCTTTAAAAATTTACCATGCATATCGTTTCCAACTTTTCCAATAAAAGATGTGCGATACCCAAAGTGGCTTGCAACGGTTAGAAGATTTGCCGGAGCACCGCCGGGATTCTGTTCGAACAATTTCCTCCCATCCTGACTATGTCCTGCTTCCGTAAAATCAATCAGCAATTCTCCCAATGCCACGATATCAACTTTTTCTTCCATTTTTTAGTTCCTCTACAATCTCGTTATAACGTTTTTTATTTAACCGGTAGAAAAATAATACAACCGCAGTCACAATCCACAGTACACCCGGAATCGTCGTAAATGCATGCTTCATAATTGAAAGTACAATTGCATTTTGTGTCTGATTTGCAATATAACCATATTTTCCAAGTAATCCTGCTAAAAGTGCTGTTCCAACTGCCATTCCGATTTTATTTCCAAGTGAAATAAATGCATACTGAAAACCGTCATTTCTAAGTCCGGTTTTCCACTCCCCATATTCCACACAGTCTGGAATAATTGCATAGATTGCGGTATTAAATCCAGAGAAGAAAAACTGTGTGAGACCAGATAATGCATAAAAAATAGCTGGTGATTCTTTGGCATTGAAGAAAAACATAGACAACATGGAAATTCCTGTAAATAAAGCAAAGAGAGATGCTGTTCTTCCTTTGTTATTCAACTTGCGGAATAATGGTTGAAAACAGGCTGCCCCGATGATAGAAGGAATAATAATGCACATCGAATAAGTTGTGTAGTAGGAGGCATTCCCTTCCACATATGTAAAATAATACAGAATATCTGCGTTTCTACCATATAATGTAAATCCAAATAATATCTGCCCTGCCAATGCAAGAAGATATGGTCTGTTCTGCATGACTGCTTTCAACTGTATCTTTACAGAAATTTTTTCTTTTTCCGGAGTAATCACTGCCTCTTTCGTCTTCGCAAAGCAGAAGAAATGACAGGCTGTAAAAATACATCCATATATGACCGCCACCGTCAGATATCCTGTCTTTGCACTGTGACTGCCGAATTTGCTGAGCAGCGGAACTGTGATAATATTTAACACACCAATTGCAATCATCGCTGCAACCGAACGGGATGTATTTATTTTTGCACGTTCATCAATATCCTGTGTCATAGCACCACACAAGGTTCCATATGGAATATTCACACAGGTATACCCCAAAACCAGCAGACAATATGTAATTACCATATAAATGATCTTTCCATTCTGCGGCCAGTCAGGTCTTGCCCAGAATGTCATAACAAGAAGAATCGCTGTAATTGGTGCCGCTACTAACAGCCATGGACGGTACCGTCCCCATCTCGATTTTGTTTTATCCGTAAGTCCCCCGACGATTGGATCATTGATCGCATCCCAGAATCTTGAAAAAAGCATAAGTGCTGACACAGCCGCCATACTGATTCCGAACACGTCTGTATAAAATATCATCAGAAAATTACTGACGAACATCCAGCTGAAATTACATCCGACATCACCAAAACCATATGCAATCTTACTGATCAGCGGTACTTTTCCATTTTTGTTTTCGCTTCCCATATGTCCCTCCTATTTTTATCAGAGTTTCTGACAGAACTCTATTCTTTCCTCATTTGGGCCCTTGATCATAAAAAACTTCACACCATTTTCCCAAAATGGCAGTTCTTCGATTCCGTCTGTAATAATTGTGTATTTTTCATTGCAGATTTTCTGATACATACTTTCAATGTCTTCCACATCAAGTGCAACATGTTGGTATGCACCGTCTGACATTGCCGCCTGCCCATTTTCAAAAGTCTCTATACAGTAATTTTTTATCTGTAAAAATGCCACTTTTTCCCCTGCTTTTTCATTATAAGACTGCATAATTACTTCAAATCCAAGACTCTTATAAAACTCAACTGTTTTCTGCAAATCGTTTGTCGGAAGCCCGATATGAGCAACTCCGACAATTCCATATTTATTTTCCATACGAACTCCTTACTTTTCACTGACGTTGATAATTACTTTCATCGTTGTCTCGCGGTTATCATCAATATACTGGTACGCCTTCAGATAATCTTTAAAAGCAAATGTCTTTGAGATGAGCGGTTTCAAATGAACTTTGCCCTCATTTACCAGTCTGATTCCATCTATGTAATCATCATGGCGGTACATCATCGTGCTCTTAATGTCAAGTTCGTGGTCATTTGCCACTGCAAGATCTACTTCTGCCATTCCTGCAAAAACAGCCACCAGTACGATCGTGCTTCCTTTTCTTGCATATTTAATTGCCTGTCCCATTGTAATATTGTTTCCGGCACAGTCGTAGATCACATCCGCCTTATCCGGTCCAAATGCTTCGATCATTGCCTCACCGAAGTCTTTATTTTTGGTATTCACACACACATCAATTCCACATTCTTTTGCCTTTGCCAGTCTAAGATCACTGATATCTGTGATCATCACTTTCGCTGCCCCCATTCCTTTTGCTGCCTGTGCCACGAGATTTCCGATCGGTCCTGCGCCAAGGACTACAATATTCATGCCAGCCACATCGCCCATCTGTTTTACACCATGAACTGCCACCGCAAGAGGTTCGATCATAGCTCCTTCTTCATAGGACATATCTTCTGGAATAGGTGTTACTTTAGATGCATCCACTGCAAAATACTCAGATGCTGTTCCTGTCGTCTGAAATCCCATTACTTTTAATTCCTCACAGAGATTATACTTTCCATGACGACATGGATAGCAATGTCCACAATATACCTGAGGCTCTATCGTCACCTTCTGTCCCACATGAAACTCTGTGACATTTTTTCCAAGTTCTGTAATCTCACCAGAAACCTCATGTCCCTGTGTTACCGGATATTTTGTAAACGGATGTTTTCCATGATAAACATGAATATCTGATCCACAAACACCAATATTCATAATCTTTACCAACACCTGATTTTCCTTTACCTCCGGAACCGGAACCTCTCTGAAAATAATTTCTCCTGGATTTGTCATTACCTGCTGTAACATAATTGTTTCCTCCTTATTTATATTGTTTTATTTGATCTTTTATAAATTGTTTTATTAAAGTAATTACATTATTATCCTGTAAACACGATTTGTCAATATGTTTTTCATAATTTTATATATTTCATAATTTTAAAATACATTTTTTGTGTATTTTTCACAATCAACACGAAAAAAACGGAAAGGAAACCGTAGTTACTGTTTTCTTTCCGTTTTTTACTATAATATCTTTTTCTAATTTTACACAACTTCTTGTTTTTCACACATATAAAGCGGACATCCTCATTCGCTTTGCAACCTGTCAGTGGGAGCTTTTAACTCCAACAGAGTGAACATCCCCTTCCCCAACGCTTAATGCCCTGCGCACCAGATGCGGTGTACTGCTTATCTGCGTTCAAAAAATTTACAATTCTGCCATATGTTTTGTAAAAAAGTATTTCGCAGCTCCAACAGCCGACGCTTCTTTCTTATACGAACAATTTTTTAAGTATGAAACATCATGCTCAAAGCCATTATATGCCATCACTTTTTCTCCCAGTGGTATCATATAATCTGACAATACACCTCCCACATCACCTCCGAGTATAATATCCATATCATATGCCATCCGCAGATTTGATATCAAAACAGCAAGATGATCCAGATACTCATTCCATGTCTGCAAATTTTTTTCATCACCACTTTCAATTTTTTCCATAAATGCATCCAGTGACTGCCTGTTATCTTGTGTCAGTACACTTGCAGCACAATATGCATCTGCACATCCTGATTTACCACAATAACACTTTCTTCCACCGGGAACGAGTATCATGTGACCAAACTCACCTGCTTTCTGGTTCTGCCCTCGAAACAGCTTTCCATCTATGCAGAATGCGCCTCCTAAGGTGTGGTTCAAAGACAGATATATCGCATTTGGATACATTTGTTTTTTTTCTGCAAGCATTGCAGCATTAGCATCGTTTTCAAAATATACTGGAATTTCCAAAGCCTGCTCTAAAAAGCGCAGACTATAATTCTCTATACCTAAAGCATGGGATTTTAAAACGATCCGTTCTTTCTGATCAATAATTCCCGGAATCGCCACTCCAATCCCAAGTAGCGTATCCTTCGCTAATTCGCCTTCAAGAAAAGTTTTGACCTTTTGTGCCACTTCTGTACAATAGGATAATTCTGCCGTAAATTTTAAACGGATGCGATCTTTTTTTATAATCTCATCTCCAAGATTTACTAATACCATTTCTATATGATTCGCTGTAATCAAAATTCCCATTGCATGACAGTATGACTTATTAATCCCTATACTTTTTGCCTTTCTTCCACCGGTCGAAGCATATTCCCCAGTTTCTTCCAACACCATTTTTTCTAACAAGTCATTCACATTTGCTAACACAGTCGGCATACTCAAGTTTAATTCTTTTGCGATTCCCGCCTTGGATGTAACATGATTGTTCAGCACATAGTTAATTATTCTTTTTCTTGTTATATTTTTTTTATCTTTATTTTCCGTTTTCTTATCCTCTTTTATTAAATATATTATAAAAGAATTATATGCTTTTTTATTCTTCTTGTAAAGCAATGTTTTATAATAAATCTCCGACAGAATTTATCTTATAAACAGCAAAAAGCTCCCGAAGGAGCTTTCCACGCTTTAGATATAAACCAATTCTTTTAACATAATCTCTTCTGCCATATTACGAATACCATTTACCAATCTGACACATTCCCTCTAATCACGAGCTTTCAACTCAGCTCTGGTTGTATCCAGCTCATCTAAGTCTAAGTCGCTCTCTATCGTGTCATCTGGTTTTTGCGCGAGCAACGAGGCAAGCCGAGATGCTTGCATCTCGATTTGCCGACTGCCGCGTTCATCGAGACAAGTACTCTTGTCTCGATGTTGGGACAAAAGAACAACCGTCTCCACATGAACCCCCTGACAGAACTGATCCACTGCACAGGCGTTGGTCATCTGATACCCTGCTTCATAAAATGCCGGAAGGTCTCTTACAAGGCTTGTAACCTTGCAGGAAATGTATACGATCTGGTCCACCCCATAAGCCAGAATCTTCGGAAGGGCTTTCGGGTGAACGCCGTCTCTTGGCGGATCCAGAATGATCATGTCCGGTTTCTCAGGCACTTCATCCAGCACTTTCAGCACATCTCCGGCTATAAAGCGGCAGTTGCTGATGCCATTTCGTGCTGCGTTTTCTCTGGCAGCTTTTACCGCATCTTCCACAATCTCCACACCGATCACCTCACTGGCAACAGATGCCGCAAGCTGGGCGATAGTGCCGGTTCCGCTGTAAAGGTCAAACACCACCTTATCTCTGGTATCTCCTACATATTCCCGCACCTTGGAATACAGGATCTCTGCAGCCAGGGAGTTTGGCTGGAAGAAGGAAAACGTGCTGATCTTAAACTTCAGCCCAAGAAGTTCTTCGTAGAAATAATCCTTTCCATAAAGGATCTTCGTCTCATCACTCTGTACCACATCGGACAGAGAATCATTTAAAATGTGCATGATCCCCACGATCTTACCTTCCAGGGGAAGTGCAAGGAGCTGTTCTTTCAGTGGTTCCAGATCATACTCTTCCTGGGTGGTAGTTACCACATGAACCAGAATTTCGCCGCTTGTGACGCCTCTTCGAAGAAGCAGATGGCGGAGATATCCCACATGCTGAAGCTTCTTATAAAAACTGGCATTACGCTCCAGGAAAAACTCCCGCACACAGACAAGGATTTTCGTCATATCCGGATGGACCAGTTTACAATCATCCGTATTCAGGATATCGTAAGTGCTTCCCTTCTTGTGAAGTCCAAGGGACAGCGGCCCATCCTTATACTCATCCCCAAAGGAAAACTCCATCTTATTGCGGTACCCGAACTCAATAGGACTGCCGTAGATCCCATCCCAGTGATATAAACGATCTGCAGCCTCAGCTTCTTCTGTCCCATCACCGTTCTTCCCGATCTTAGCCAGGCTCTCTCTTACTGCCCCATCCAAAAGTTCCTTCACCTGATGTTCCTTCATATCCTTCTGTGCCTCATAGCTCATGGTCTGGTACATGCAGCCGCCGCATGCCGGAAACTCCTGACAGGCAGGTTCTCTTGTTTCCAGAGGAGATTTCTCCAGGACCTCCAGAAGACGTCCTTCCGCCCGGCCGGAACGTTTCTTATTGATCATAAACCGGACTTTCTGTCCCGGGATTCCGTTTTTTACAATTACTTTCTGGTCATCAACCCAAACAAAACCTTTGTTTGGAAATTCCACTTTTTCTATAATACCTTCGTAAATTTCACCTTTTTTCATAAATCCTCTTTCTGTTTTATAACCAGCAGACAATAGTTCGAACATTCAGGATCCTCTTTACTGTCTGCTCATGAACGCCAGCGTTTCACGGTCCGTCTTCAAAAATCAAGCCCCGGTATCGCGCCGGGGCTTCAATTATCCGCTTCTCATATCATACATAACAGACAGCCATTCTGATCTGTTCAAAACAGCCTCTGCAGTGAAAGTTCTTACTCTTCCTCATCCTCGAAATAATCATCGAAGTCATCATCAAAATCTTCTTCAAAATCTTCCAGGTAATCCGGAGCGAAGAAACGATATACTGCAAATGCGATTCCTGCAACAGCTGCAACTGCGCCGATGATCGCCAGTACCCAAAGGACTGTGTTCTTATCTTTCTCTTCTTCTTTTTTCTTCAGTGTTGCAAGCAGTTCTTCAAGCTTTGTTGTATTTAAATTCATAACACTGCACCATCCTTTCTTTCTGTTCGGCTGTACTGTCTGTCAGTAAATCTGCAGCGCAGCGTTTTTTGAGGTCGCTGCACCCGAGCCTTTTTTTAATGTTCTTATTATACCACCATATGTCTGGTTTTACCAGAACTTACACAAATTTTCGCAGAAACATTCTGTAAAAAAATCGCCGTATTTCCGGCATTTCCGGAAAGATACGGCGGTTTTCTCTTATTCTTTATGGGTTCCTCGGATCACTTTGATCCCGCGTTCTTCTATCAGACCGCAGATCTGTGTTATCCGCGGACATTCCTTTTTTTCCTCATTCAGACGGCATACCCCGACATGGATGACGCTGATCTTTTCACTGACCAGCCGGTCTGCCTTTTCCAAAATCCCCTCATCTTCAGCAGGTTCTTTTGCATTGGTTTCTTTGCATCCGTTGCATGTCATCACAGCTGCCAGAATCGTATCTTCCGAATAGCCGGAAAAAAAATCTCTTCTTTCCCGAAATGCAGACAGACATCCTGCCCTGGTACACACATCATTGGAATTAAGGCATGTCAAAATCCCGATCTTTTTCATCTTTTTCCCTCTATGCATCCCGCCTCACAGCCAGAATCATAAAAACAAAATATGCATCTTTCCGCGGCTGTCGTAAACGATCTCCGCTTCTACTTTATAGATCCTGCGGATCAGCTCCGGGGTCAGGACTTCTTCCGGCGTTCCGTAACCTTCCAGAACTCCGTCCTTCAGTACATAGATCTTATCACAGTATGCTGCTGCAATATTCAGATCGTGAATAGCGGAGATCACGGTTACATTAAGTTTTTTCACCAGCTCCATCAGCATGATCTGGTGGGTAATGTCCAGATGATTGGTAGGCTCATCCAGAATCAGTGCAGAGGTCTGCTGGGCAAGTGCTCTTGCCAGGATCACCCTCTGCTGCTCTCCTCCGGAAAGAGTGGAAAAGGTACGGTCTGCAAACGCCTCCATCTGTACGGTTTTCAGCGCTTCATCCACGATCTGGTAATCTTTTGCATTGTCCCGTTCCAGAGTCTTTTTATGAGGCGCACGCCCCATAAGAACCACCTCGCGGACCGTAAAATCAAAATTATAATAATTGTGCTGTGCCACCACGGCCATTTTTTTCGCAGAGCTTCGAACACTCATGGAATGAAGCTCCTCGCCGTCCAGATACACGGCTCCTGCGTCTGGTTTCAGAATACGGTAAATGCATTTCAGCAAAGTGGATTTTCCGCTTCCGTTTGGTCCGATGATTCCTACCAGTTCCTTATCCTTGGATTCCATGGAGATTCCCTTCAGGATCTGTCTGGCGTGAAAGCCAACCTGAATATTTTCTGTGGTGATCTTCATTACCGGGCACCTCCGAATCCATAGGATTTCCGCACAAGCAGATAAATAAAGCAGGGAGCACCGATAATGGATACCAGCACACCGATGGGCATCTCGGAATTTTTAAGGATCACACGACATGCCACATCGCACCAGATCAGAAACGATGCACCAAGAAGCGCACTTAAGGGGAGCAGTTTTCTGTGATCTGTTCCAAAAAGGATCCGGACCACATGAGGGATCACCAGTCCCACAAATCCGATCACACCGGCACAGTACACGGCAAATCCGATCATAACAGAAGCAACGATCAGATAAAAAGTCCGCAGTCTGTGCAGATCTGTTCCAAGGGTAATGGATACGTCATCTCCCAGAAGCATCAGATTCAGGTTCCGGTACTGCGTCCAGAAAACAGCCACGCACACCAGCGTGACCGGAAGCATTACACCCACTCTGGTCCAGCTTGCTCCGGCAAGACTTCCCATGCTCCACTTCATAACTTCTGTTGCCGCATTTTTGTCATTGGTAATATAAATGACAAAATTGGAAAAAGCAGAACAGACTGCGCTGACCGCCATTCCCGCAAGGATCAGTTTTGCGGAAGTTGCCTTTCCACCCATGTTTGCAATGGCGATCACCGCAAAAGAAGTGATCATCGCGCCAATGAAAGCTGTGATTCCCACAGAGTTTCCGCCAAGAAAGCTTCCGATTCCAAGCATGATGGCCAGTGTGGCACCCAGAGATGCACCAGATGAGATACCCAGCACATACGGGTCTGCCAGCGGGTTCTGCACGATAGCCTGCATCACCACGCCGCACACGGAAAGAGCCATTCCAACTGCCAGAGCCAGAAGGACTCTAGGCAGCCGGATCAGCCACACAACATCATGAACTGCGCCTTCCGCATAGGCGGACAGACTTTTTATATGAAACAATTTATAAGCGATAACGCTGTATACATCCTTCAGTGACAGATCCGCATTTCCAAAAGTGATGGCTGCAAGTATGGAAAAAATAAGGAATCCTGCAAGTCCGATGAGAACTGCCACATACATGGATGTTCTGAGCACCTTATCTTTTTTTCTCTGTGAAGCTGTTTCTTTCACTGCATTTTCTCCGATCAGTCAAGATTTACGTCCGGATATAATCCCTTTGCAAAAGTTTCGATTCCGTCCTGGGTACGTGTTGCACTTGCATACATCTCACTGAGCATGATCGGGTAAACACGTCCGTTCTTTACTGCGTCAAGGCTCTTCAGGGACTCATCATCCTGGATCACTGCAAGCTGGCTGTTCTTAACAGTTTCCGGATCATCTCCTGCATATGGCATGTAAACCACAAAGATCACGTCAGGGTTGGCTGCGATGATATCCTCTTTTCCAACGGTGGAAGCATCCGGGTTTGCAAGAGTTGCGCCTAACTGTGTTACCATATCTCCGCCAAGGCTCTTTACGCCATAGTTTGTGATGTTATCTCCAAGAGGCTCCAATACCATTACGCTTGGTTTGTCTTTTACATCTGCAGTTGCAGTAAGAGTTTTGTCGATCACTGCTTTTGCATCATCAACGATAGCCTGCGCTTTGTCCTGTACATCGAAGATCTTTCCGATATTTAAGATATCTGTGAATTCATTTTCCAGTGTTCTGTCGCCGTCCGGACGAGTATTGGTGTTGTAGTAGGTGTTGCAGCCTTTGTCGATCCAGTCTGTTACATTTCCCAGATTCTCATCAGAGAAAAGAGAGCTCCAGGATAAGATCATGTCCGGCTCCAGCATTGTTACAGTTTCAAGGGATGGGGTAAATTCGTCAAGATAATTTGTTTTTGAGAATGCTTCTTTGAGATCTTCCGGAACTTCATTATCAAGACCTGCGGTAGCTACCAGGTGGTCTTCCAGACCAAGTGCGAGCATAGTCTCAATGCTTCCCTGATATACAGCAAGGACTTTTTCCGGTGCTTTTTCATAAGTGGTTTCGATTTCGTTTCCATCGTAATCATAGGTTGTGATGGTCAGAGGATATTCTGTCTTGGTTGCCTCTGCGGAAGAATCTTCGGTGTCTGCAGACTCTGTACTGTCTTCTGCTGCCGGCTGGTTGTCTTCCTTGATGGTCTCGGAGTCTGCTCTCTCTGCGGCATAAACAGCCGGAGCTGCTGATACGGTCATTGCCGCTGCCATTACCATTGCCATGATTCTTGTGGATACATACTTGTTTTTCATTTCATTTCCTCTCTTTTCGCCTGTTTTATCTCCTGTTGCCTATGGGTAACCGAAAAGATGGGGCTTCATAAAATCTGCACGGAACACTTTGTACGGAAGCTCCCACTTACATACTGTCAAGCAGGTTTCCTGACTTACAGACTCAGAAAAAACTCCGCAAAATAAAAACTGATACACCATTCATCTTTTAGCCGATCATGAATGATGTATCAGAATTTTCTCCAGAATCTCTCTGACATCGGGATTTCGCCTTCTCACATGAGTTTCTGCAATGGCATGTGAAATCCCTTCTTCTGTATACAGTGGCCGCAACCGCTCAGGCTTTTTACCCGATTCCCTCTCACAGTATCCGGCAGCATATGTGCCGGTGATACTGTTCACTTCACAGCAATTCAATTACGCTGATACTGATTCTAACATACCGGTTTTCCAATTACAACCTTGAGGCCGGATTTTTACAGTTTTTTGCAGAAATAGTCTGCCCGGAGAGATCCCTCTCAGATCTTTTTCAGCTTGGCAAAACCGGCGAACATTTTTTTCACGCCGACTTTGTCAAAGTCTACCGTCACTTCGTAGTCTCTGCCGCCGTCTGCGATATTTTTTACGATACCGACTCCGAATTTCACATGACGGACCGTGTCTCCCTCACCATAGTCCAGGCTGTCCGCCTTCTTCACTGTGAAATCTTTTTTCTGCAGGGTGCTCTTTGCCTGGAAATTCATTTTCATCTGGGCATAGGCACTCTTCGGAGATACGATGTTATCCACCTTGGGCTTTTTCTCCTGAATGGTATGGCCAAGATCCACCAGTTCCCTTGGAACTTCCCTTACAAAGCGGGATACACGGTTGTACTGGGTCTCTCCACGGATCATACGCTGTTTTGCACAGGTTAATGTCAGTTCTTTCATGGCACGTGTGATTCCTACATAACAGAGTCTTCGCTCTTCTTCAATATCTGACGGATCTCCGGACCAGATGGAGGCGTATCCCGGAAATACTCCGTCTTCCATTCCCGCCATAAATACATTTGGAAACTCCAGGCCCTTGGCACTGTGAAGAGTCATCAGAAGTACATAATCCTGATCCGGATCAACAGAATCGATATCTGCCACCAGTGCGATCTCCTCCAGAAATGCAGAAAGTGTTGCCGGCTGTCCGGCCTCCTCCATGGCTTCCTGGAAGGATTCTGTCTTGGAAATCAGCTCATCGATATTTTCGATCCTCGCCTGGGCCTCCTCCGTTTTCTCTGCCTCCAGTTCCTTCACATAACCGGTAAGCTCAATGACCTCTTCCAGGGTTTCACGGACTGTATAGGCCTCTGCCTTACTTTTCAATCCCTGGATAAAGGATACAAAATCATTGATCTTTCCTGCTGCCCTGCCAATGGACGGTACTTCCTCCACCACGCGGAGCGCATCGTAAAAGCTCAGGTTCATCATATCCGCATAGTCCTGGACACGGCCGATGCTGGTGAGTCCGATCCCTCTTTTTGGCACATTTAAGATCCTGCGCACAGCCAGATCATCACTGGCATTGTCAATGGTCTTCAGATAGCTTAACAGATCCTTGATCTCTTTGCGGGCATAAAAGTTCACGCCGCCGACAATCTTATAAGGAACATTTGCCAGGAGAAATTTCTCCTCGAAGAGGCGGGACTGGGCATTGGTCCGGTAAAGTACCGCGCAGTCCTTATACTGGAATTTCCCGTTACGCCGGCCCTGGATGATCTCTCCCGCAACATATTCCGCTTCCTCAAATCCGTTGTTAAACTGACGGAAATGGACTTTATCGCCCTCTTCGTTCTCTGTCCAGAGGCGTTTTTCCTTACGCTCCGTATTGTTGGCAATTACCTCGTTGGCTGCGTTCAGGATATTCTGTGTGGAACGGTAATTCTGCTCCAGCCGTACCACCTTCGCCTCAGGGAAAACCTTCTCAAAGCCCAGAATGTTCCCGATATTTGCTCCACGGAAGCGGTAAATAGACTGGTCATCATCGCCAACTACGCAGAGATTCTTGTATTTTTCCGCAAGAAGACTTACGAATTTAAACTGTGCAGTGTTGGTATCCTGATACTCATCCACCATAATATACCGGAAACGTTCCTGATAATAATCCAGGATATCCGGATTGTGCTGGAAAAGCTCCACGGTTTTCACGATCAGATCATCAAAATCCAGGGCGTTGTTTCCCCGGAGGACGGACTGATATTCCTTATACATGCCTGCAATCTTTCGTGCATCCGGATCACTTCCTGCATTCAGCTCCATCTCTTCCGGCGTGATCAGCTCATCCTTTGCATGGGAAATCTCCGCAAGAACAGCACGTTCTCTATAAATTTTTGTATTGATACTGAATTTCCGGAAGATTTCCTTCATGACTGTCTTCTGGTCATCGGTATCATAGATGGTAAAATTACTGCCAAATCCCAGCACCTCAATATGTCTGCGTAAAATCCTCACACATGCGGAATGAAAGGTGGAAACCCATACGCTCTCCGCACCCATTCCCGCAATTTTATTTACACGTTCCCGCATCTCACTGGCAGCCTTGTTGGTAAAGGTGATCGCCAGGATATTCCAGGGATTGACACCCTTTTCTTCCATTAAATAGGCTATCCTGTGGGTCAGCACTCTTGTTTTTCCGGAACCGGCTCCCGCAAGAATCAGAAGCGGTCCTTCTGTATGTACAGCAGCTTCCCGCTGCATGGGATTCAATGTGTCCAAAGCATCCTGTATACTCATTTTGATCTCCATTTCTTTTTCCATATCAACAGTATCTTTATATACTACCATGTCTTTTCTTTCCGGTAAAGCCACAACCTTACTTTCTCATTTTCCCGGAAAAAGTTTCTTTACAAGTAGTATTTAAAACTATATAATAGGGAGCAGAGGTGATAATGTGATGACAAGAAACGAAAAAGAGATGATGAGCAGCATTTTTGCGAAAATTGCCGAGCTTGATTATATAAAACCCGATGAAATCCCGAACATTGATCTTTACATGGATCAAGTCACTACTTTTATGGAAGAAAATCTTGCATCCACCAAGCGTCACGAGGATGACAAGATCCTGACCAAGACCATGATCAACAACTACGCCAAGAACAAGCTTCTTCCACCGCCGGAGAAGAAACGCTATTCCCGGGAACATCTGCTGATGTTGATTTTTATCTACTATTTTAAGAATATTCTCTCCATCAGTGACATCCAGACTCTTCTCGGACCGATCACGGATAAATATTTCAAGTCCCTGACTGAAAAAGATATGACTTATATCTATCAGGAAGTTTTCAGTATGGAACAGACACAGATCCGTTACCTGGAAAAAGATCTCATGCGCCGCTTCAAAAGCGCCGGGGAAATCTTCGAAGACGCAGATCCGGAGGATAAGGAATTCCTTCACCAGTTTTCCTTTATCTGTCTTCTGAGCTTCGATGTATACATGAAAAAGATGATCATCGAAAACATGATCGACCACATGAATTCCTCAAAAAATGAAGACTCCTCCAAAAAAGAAAGAAAAAAATGACTCCGGTTTCTTCAGCCGGACAGAAGAAAAGAGACAGACGCGCAACCGCCTGTCTCTTTTTACGTTACAGCATTATCCGTTATCATCTACGGTACGGACGTAAGCCTTATTCTGCTTCACCGTCCTGCTCTCCGTTATTCTTCTTCATACGTGCAAATACCATCTCATAACCATCATTTCCATAGTTCAGGGAACGGTTTACACGGCTGATCGTAGCTGTGGAAGCTCCTGTCTTCTCGGAAATATCAAGGTATGTACGCTTATCGGTAAGCATCTTGGCTACCTCGAAGCGCTGAGATAAAGAAAGCAGCTCATTGATGGTGCACACATCCTCGAAAAATGTATAACACTCTTCCTTGTCCTTCAGGCACAGGATCGCTTCAAACAGATGATCCACAGCCTCCGTCCTGATTTTTTTGCTCATTGTTACGCTCCTTTAAAATACATAATTTTCGTTTGATACAATACTGATATTTTAACACTCTAAATCGTGATAAGCAAGCATTTTAGGGAAATTTAATAAACTATTTCGCTATTTTGTCTTTCTATGGCGGACACATGATTTTCCCATTTTCACTGCCCCGGAAAACATTTGGGATTTGCTTTTTCTGCTGTGATTGGGTATACTTAAAATAATATCCAAAAGAAAAGGAGACTTATCAAATGAATCGTTTTTTCAACATGGACAACAAATTCTTCGTGTTCATGGGACGCGTAGCAGACCTGCTTCTTCTGAATTTTCTGTGCATCCTCTGCTGTATTCCGGTTGTCACCGCAGGCGCCTCCATAACAGCTCTCTACTATGTCACACTGAAGATGGCAAGAGACGAAGAATCTTATATTGCCCGCAGCTTTTTCCGCTCATTCAAACAGAACTTCAAACAGGCGACCATCATCAATATCATCATGCTCCTCACCGCTGCTGTTCTGTTTATCGATCTTCGGATCGCCAGAGCCGGAAGCGGAGCTATGTACAAAGGACTTTTCAGTCTGTTCATTGCATTTGCACTGATCTATGCGATGATCCTTCTGTACATTTATCCGATCCTTTCCAAATTTTTTAATTCCGTCAAGAATACCTTTGTAAATGCATTCCTGATGTCCGTCCGCCATCTTCCGCTGACACTTTTGATGCTTGTGATCTCTGCGTCTCCACTCCTACTGATATGGCTTTTTGCTTATGTGAGCTACGCACAGTTTACATCCATCCTGATCATGCTTTTTATTCTGATGGGATTTTCCACGCTGGCCTACTGGAAATCAAAGATCTTTGTAAAGATCTTCGATAACTATATACCGAAAGATGAAAACGAAGAAAACGGCGAAGAGAAAAACGAACCGAAAGAGGCATAATGAAGCGCTGGAACGACAAGCCTTATCACTCTCTGGACTATATGCTCCGGGAACGGTACGGCGAAAAGGTCTACCGGGTTGCATTAAACGGCGGCATGTCCTGTCCCAACCGTGACGGCACCCTGGGCAAAAAAGGCTGCATCTTCTGCAGCCAGGGCGGAAGCGGAGATTTTGCAGCAAACGCCGCTCTTTCCATTACAGAGCAGATCAACACACAGATCAAAAGTCTCTCTTCCAAACGCCCGATTCATAAATATATCGCCTATTTTCAGGCATATACAAACACATATGCTCCTGTGGAACACCTGCGTAAGATCTTCACAGAAGCCATCTCCCATCCGGATATCGTGGCACTGTCCATTGGTACCAGACCGGACTGTCTGGGAGATGATGTACTGGATCTTCTTTATTCCCTGAACCAGATCAAACCGGTGTGGGTGGAGCTGGGACTCCAGACTATCCATGAAGATACCGCCAGATATATACGGCGCGGCTATCCACTGTCCTGTTTTGATACCGCAGTGAAAAATCTCCGCGCAGGCGGCATCGAAGTGATCGTCCACACCATCCTGGGGCTTCCCGGCGAAAGCCGGAAGGATATCCTGGAAACAATGGCTTATCTGAACGCCATGGATATCCAGGGGATCAAGCTGCAGCTTCTTCATGTACTGCGTGGTACAGATCTTGCCGCTGATCATGAAGCCGGTCTTTTCCGCACTTATGAACGGGACGAGTATCTGAACCTTGTCATTGACTGTCTGGAACATCTCAGACCGGATATCGTGATCCACCGGGTCACCGGCGACGGACCGAAGGATCTGCTGATCGCACCTTTATGGGCCAGCCGCAAACGAGAAGTTTTAAACCTTCTTCATCACCGGATGAAAGAAAGAGCAAGTTTTCAGGGAAAAGCTTTCGAAGCCCTTTCCCGCAGCCAGTAAAAAGGAGGATTCTTATGGCATCACCTTTTACAACCTACAAACTTATCATTTTATACATGCTTCAGAATTCCGAAGGGGATCTCACTAACTCACAGATCACAGATTTTATCCTGGACCGGAAATATACCAATTATTTTCAGCTTCAGCAGGCTGTTTCCGAACTGGTGGAGGCAGATCTTGTGGAAATGTCTTCCCAGTCCAACCGCACGTATTACCGACTGACTGAAGAAGGAAAAAATACGCTGAAATATTTTTCCAGAGAACTCTCTTCTGACATTAAGAAAGAAGTCGAGGAATATCTCAATTCCCTGCACTGCAAAATTGAGGAACATCTTCTCACTCCTGCGGATTATTACCCCACCAAGGAGGGCAGTTACTCTGTCCGCCTGCAGATTATCGAAAGCGGTGTCAGTATTGTTGATCTCAGCATCAAAGTTCCCAATCTTGCTGCGGCCCAGTCCGTATGTGAAAGCTGGCCTTATAAATATCAGAACGTCTACGACAAAATAATGGAGGAGCTTCTCTGAAAAGCTCCTCCATTTTCATTCTCACATAGATTCTCTTATTCCGCTTCTTCGTGGATCTTCTTCATATGTTCTTTCAGTTTCTTTTCATATCCCATATCACTGAGTTCGTAAAAATGTTCTCCTTCGATCTCTGACGGCAGATACTGCTGGTTTACATAATGATTCGGGTAATTGTGGGCATATTTATATCCAATACCATGGCCCAGACTTTCGTGGCCGCCGTAATGGGCATCCTGAAGATGTACCGGGACGGTTGTCTTCTTCGCCTTCACGCAGCGCATGGCTTCCTGTATAGCATTTACCGCAGAATTGCTCTTGGGTGCACAGGCCATGTATGTAACTGCCTGGGAAAGAATGATCTGGGATTCCGGCATTCCCACCCGTTCCACTGCCTGCGCTGCTGCAGTTGCCACGCAGAGAGCCTGGGGATCTGCGTTTCCGATATCTTCAGAAGCCAGGATCATGATCCTCCTTGCAATAAATTTCACATCTTCTCCTGCATAGAGCATTTTTGCCAGATAATAAACTGCCGCATCCGGATCCGAACCCCGCATACTCTTGATAAAAGCGGAAATAATATCGTAATGGTTGTCCCCGTTCTTATCATAACGCACCACACGCTTCTGAATGCACTCAGAAGCCACATCAAGGGTCAGATGGATCTTACCGTCCGGATCTCGGGGTGTGGTGAGAATTCCCAGTTCTACGGCGTTTAAGGCGCTTCTGGCGTCTCCTCCTGCCATATCTGCCAGAAATTCCAGGGCATCCTCCTCGATCACCGCGCCGTAGCTTCCCATTCCACGTTCCGGATCATTAACTGCACGCAGGATCAGTTCTTTTATCTCCGGGATCTCCAGAGCTTTCAGCTCAAAGATGATAGATCTGGAAAGAAGCGCTCCGTTTACCTCAAAATATGGATTCTCCGTTGTGGCTCCGATCAGGATGATGGTTCCGTCCTCCACAAAAGGAAGGAGATAATCCTGCTGGCCCTTGTTGAAGCGGTGGATCTCATCGATGAACAGAATGGTCTTTTTTCCATACATGCCAAGATCATCCTGAGCCTGTTTTACAACTGTTTCCATATCTTTCTTGCCTGCTACGGTTGCATTGATCTGGGTAAAACTTGCGCTTGTAGTATTGGCAATGACTTTTGCCAGAGTGGTCTTTCCGGTTCCCGGAGGGCCATAAAAGATAACAGAGGTCAGCTTATCTGCCTTGATAGCACGATACAGCAATTTGTCTTTTCCAACGATGTGCTGCTGTCCGACCACCTCATCCAGCGTCCGGGGGCGCAGTCTGGATGCTAGAGGCGACTCCTGGTCCAGCGTTTTTGATTTTGCGTATTCAAATAAATCCATGGTTTTCACTCCTGTAATTTCTGTAAAAAACTGCCGCCAGTTCTCTCCTGGCAGCTGATCGATTCTTATTTTTATAATTTTACCTGTTTGCGCAAAAAAAAGCAATTGTTTCTGTCCAAGCAGCCATTCACGTCACCAGCAGTTCATCCGCAGTCACCAGGTCATACCCCTCCTTTGTCAGCATATCCACAATCTCCAGGGCTGCTTCCACTGAAGTAGGAAAACTGTCATGCATCAGAATAATGGAGCCATCCTTCACTTCTCTTTTTACGATATTCTCCACAGACTGGACGTTTTTTGATTTCCAGTCCAGGGTGTCCACATCCCAGAATACCGGCAGCATGGTCACACAGAGTTCCAGATTTTTGGGCCAGGCTCCATAAGGCGGACGGAGATACAGGGGATACTCTCCTGTGATCTCATAGATCTCATTATTTGTCTTTAAAATCTGCTGGCAGGCCTGGTCACCGGGCAGCTTATCCAGCTGTACATGGTCGTAGGTGTGATTGCCGATGAGATGACCGTCTTTCTGCATCTGTTTTACAATATCTTCTTTTCCCTCGATATTTTTTCCCATAAGAAAAAATGTGGCATGGATCCCTCTCTGCCGAAGGCCGTCCAGAAGCATGGGGGTATAGGTTGCGTGAGGCCCGTCATCAAAGGTGAGTGCGGCCCTGGGACGGTCCTCCGTTTCACTCCTGTCAGATATCGTCTTGGCCACGGGTTCTGTTGCTTTTTGTCCGTACTGTGCTTCCACCAGCCGAAGCATTCCCTCACCAGCGATCATTCTGGCCATCTGCATCCGAAACGTACGGTCTGAAATTTTCCCATATCCACTGAGTACGACCAGCAATACTGCCACTGTCACTGCCCGGAAATATTTTTTTCTCTTATCCATATCTCCCGCCGGATCAAACATACTTTTCCACAATATATGAAAAAATCCCCGGGAAAAGACTTCTTATCGTTCTTTCCCCGGGGAATATTCTCTGCAATTTCTTTTTATTTCTTCAGGATCTCAAGTGCACTCTCGATCTCTTCCACGCATTTTTTATAGCCAAGGGTACCGTTATCCAGGCACAGATTGTATTTCGTCATATCTGCCCAGTCAACTCCCATGAAACGTTTGCAGAAATCTTCCTTGCGCTTGTCATCTTTATGCATGAATTTCTCAATGTCCTTTGTGGTTCCGCTGAGCTTCTTGCTTGCCTCGCGGATACGGAAATCCCAGTCTCCGTAAACAAACACACGGAGAACATTGGAATAGTCTTTCAGGATCATGTTTGCACAACGTCCGATGATCACACAGGACTCTGTCTCTGCCAGCTGGCGGATGATTTTTGCCTGATAATTGAACAGGTTCTCATCGGATGTGAAATCCTTGCTCTGAGGCGGGATCAGCTCACCCTTGTAGATTCCGGACTTTGCAAAAAATCTCTGCTTGGTGCTGACATTTTCGTCTGCCCGTCCGAAAAGTTCCTGGCGGATACCGCTCTCATCAGATGCCATGCGGATGATATCCTTGTCATAGTAAGAAATCCCTAATTTCTTTGCAAGCTCCTCTCCGATGGTACGTCCGCCGCTTCCATACTGTCTTGCAATGGTAATTACGAAATTATCCATGTCTTTCCTCCTACTCTCCAAGATATGCCTTCTGAACAGCCTCATCGTTCAGAAGATCCTCGGCCTTTCCATCCATGGTGATGCTTCCTGTCTCAAGAACATACGCACGGTCCGCAATGGAAAGTGCTTTCTTTGCGTTCTGCTCAACAAGAAGTACGGTTGTGCCGCTCTCGCTTACCTCACGGATGATATCAAAGATCTCATTTACAAAGATCGGTGACAGACCCATGGACGGCTCATCCATCAGAATGATTCTCGGTTTGCTCATCAGCGCACGGCCCATGGCAAGCATCTGCTGCTCACCACCGGAAAGTGTTCCTGCACGCTGTCCTTTACGTTCTTCCAGACGAGGGAATCTCTTGTATACACCGGCAAGGCTCTCTGCAATCTCTGCCTTGTCTTTTCTTGTATAGGCTCCAAGAAGAAGATTCTCATAAACGGACATATCCGCAAATACTCGTCTTCCTTCCGGAACGTGTGCCATACCCATCTCTACGATCTTATGGGCCGGTGTTCTTGTGAGGTCTTTTCCCTCAAACACAATGCTTCCGGACTTCGGAGAAAGAATTCCGGTAAGTGTCTGAAGTGTGGTTGTCTTTCCGGCACCGTTGGCACCGATCAGCGCAATAACCTCTCCCTGATTTACATGAAAAGAAATTCCCTTCAGGGCCTGGATCACACCATAGTAGACCTGGAGGTCCTTTACTTCCAACATTGCCATTATCTCGTTCCTCCTTATTCTCCCAGATATGCAGTGATAACTGTCGGGTCTTTCAGCACTGCGGATGTCTCACCCTGGATCAACACCTGACCGAAGTTCAGAACTGTCAGTTCCTCACAGATACCGCCGACCAGTTTCATGTCGTGCTCGATCAGAAGAACTGTCATATCAAAATGTTCCCTCACGAAACGGATAGTATCCATCAGCTCCTGTGTCTCATTGGGGTTCATACCGGCTGCCGGCTCATCCAGAAGAAGAAGTTTCGGCTCTGTGGCAAGAGCTCTGGCGATCTCCAGCTTACGCTGTTTACCATAAGGCAGGTTACCTGCCAGTGTATCAGCTTCTTTATCCAGGTCAAACACCTTCAGGATCTCCATGGCACGTTCGTTCATCTCTTTTTCTACCTTGTAATACTTCGGCAGCCTTAAGATTCCGGTCAGTGTGGAGTATGGATGGTGATTGTGAAGTCCTACTTTTACATTGTCAAGAACCGGCATATCCTTGAAAAGACGGATATTCTGGAAGGTTCTTGCGATTCCGGCTTTGTTGATCTCGATGGTGCTTTTTCCTGTGATGTCCTGGCCGTCCAGTCTGATGATTCCCTCTGTTGGTTTGTATACACCTGTGAGAAGGTTGAATACCGTTGTCTTACCGGCACCGTTGGGTCCGATCAGTCCATAGAGCTGTCCTTTTTCAATGGTCATGTTAAAGCCGTCAACAGCACGAAGACCGCCGAACTGGATAGACAGGTTATTTACTTCCAGCATTGCCATGATCAGGCCACCTCCTTTTTCGCTTTTTTGCCTTTGAATTTTTCTACCATACGTGCTCTCCAGTCTCTTGCTGCAGGTGCCCAGTTAAAGAGCATCATGATGATCAGCACGATTGCGTAGATCAGCATACGGTAGTTTGCGAATCCACGGAGAAGCTCAGGAAGTGCATAGAGGATAATTGTTGCAATGATAGATCCTCTGATATTTCCGATTCCTCCAAGTACTACATACACAAGTACCAGAATGGACATATTGTAATCGAATACAGAAACCTTAAGAAGAGAAAGGTTATGTGCATACAGCACACCTGCAACTCCTGCAAGGGCTGCAGAAATGGTAAATGCCAACAGCTTATATCTGGTGATATTGATTCCTACAGACTCCGCTGCAATACGGTTGTCCCTGGTTGACATAATAGCACGTCCGCTTCTGGAGTTTACAAGGTTCTGTACAATAAACAATGTGAGAAGAAGCAGGATCACGCCGATCAGGAAAAAGTAATTCTTGATATCTTTATAAAGAGTTGCTGTTCCCGAAATACCAAGGGCACCTTTGAGAATCTGCTTTCCGCCGGCTTCCAGATGAAGACCGGCTGCACTGGTTGCAACGTGAAGTCCTTTGTCATCCACGCCAATGTAAAGTACATTGATCAGGTTCTTGATGATCTCACCAAAAGCCAGTGTAACAATAGCCAGGTAGTCACCGCGGAGACGAAGTACCGGAATACCGATGATCACACCGAACAGTGCTGCAACTGCCGCACCTACAAGGATTGCAAGGATAAAGCGAGGAACCTGCGGAATGGAGTCTGCAGCAACCTGTGAAAACAGGGCACTGGAAAAAGCTCCCACGCACATGAAGCCCGCATGTCCAAGGCTCAGCTCACCGGAAAAACCGACTACCAGGTTCAGGGAAACTGATGCAATGGTATAAACACAAAGGGGAACAAGAAGTCCCATAAGAAGTCTGGAAAGATTTCCAGTTGAGGAAAGTGCCTGTACGATCACAAAAAGCACAATGACAATTCCATAGTTTATCATGTTATTTTTTGTTGTTTTGTTTTTCATATTCTTCATATCGGCCACCTTACACTTTCTCCTGGATGTTCTTGCCGAACAGTCCTGTAGGTTTTACAAGAAGCACGACGATCAGGACTGCAAATACGATCGCATCTGCAACCTGGGAAGAAATATAAGCTTTTCCGAAGATCTCGATGATTCCCAGAAGGATGCCGCCGACCATAGCTCCCGGAATCGAACCGATTCCACCGAATACAGCAGCTACGAAAGCTTTGATACCAGGCATGGCTCCTGTGTACGGAGTCAGTGTCGGATAAGTCTGACAGAGCAGAAGGCCTGCGATCGCTGCAAGTCCGGAACCGATGGCAAATGTGAGGGAAATTGTCGCATTGACGTTAACTCCCATCAGCTGTGCCGCATCTCTGTCCTCAGAAACCGCCTGCATGGCACGGCCAGGTTTTGTCTTTTTTACAAAGAGGGAAAGTCCCACCATGATGATGATACATGCAAGGATGGTTACGATGGTGATTCCCTTGATGGTAAGCTCACCGTCAAACAGTGTGATGGACGGAACTTTGATAACAGCTACGAAACTCTTGGCATCTGCGCCGAAGATCAGAAGTGCCAGGTTCTGAAGCAGATAACTGACACCGATAGCCGTGATAAGAACGGCCAGGTTTGAGGAAGCTTTTCTAAGTGGACTGTAAGCTACCTTCTCAATGACAACACCAAGCAGTGTACAGATCACAACGGAAAGGATCACAGCAAGGATCGGTGACATGCCGCCTCTTGTGATACAGGTAAGAATGATATAAGCTCCTACCATAATAACATCTCCGTGTGCGAAGTTCAGCATCTTGGCAATACCGTAAACCATGGTATATCCAAGCGCGATGATCGCATAGATACTGCCAAGACTGATGCCGTCTTTTAAATAAGATATAAAACTCATAACGCACCTCTTTTAATTGTTTATTGATAAGGGAAAAAGGGGACGGGTCCCACTAAAGGTGACCGTCCCCTGACCCCTAACGTTAACAGAAATTACTTATTTCATCTCTACATAAGCACCGTCTTTGATCTCGAATGCTTTCGGCTCTTTATCACACTCGCCATCCTCGGTCCATTTTGCTTTTCCGGTAAGTCCGTCAAGCTCGATGTTTGCCATGGATGCGCTCATTGCTGCACTGATGTCTGCATTTTCCATATCTGGTGTGATCTTTGCATCGTCAGCTGCAAGCTGCATTGCGTAAAGTACATCATATGTATCTGCCGCAAACTGGTTCGGGATCTCACCGTTGTGAGCATCGCCGTATGCTTTTACGAAATTCTGGCTCTTCTCATCTGTAGCTGTTGCGGAGAATGGTGTCAGAAGCATAACACCCTCTGCAAGGGATTTATCGAAGTTCTCTACATTGAGGATACCATCCATGCCATCTACACCAAAGAATTTAATGTCAAGCCCTGCCTCAGATGCCTGCTGAAGGATCAGCGCATTGTCGGAATAGTAGTTCGGAAGGAAAAGAAGCTCAGCGCCGCTCTTCTTGATCTTTGCAAGCTGTACAGAATAGTCTGTGTTGCTGTCTGTTGTGTAAGCCTCATCTGCAACTACTTCAAGTCCGTCATCAGCAGCTGCTGCAACGAATGCGTCATGTACACCGGAGTTGTAGTCAGCAGCGGAATCATAAAGTACTGCTACTTTCGTTGCAAGTTTGTGCTCGGAAATGTACTGAGCAGATTTGGTTCCCTGTGCCGGGTCTGTGAAGCACATACGGAACTCGTTTGTTCCTGCTGTGATACAGTCAAGTGCTGTTGCGGATGGTGTGAAGAGGAATGTATCCTCAGCTGCCTCAGCTCCTACTGCGATACAGGAACCGGATGTTACAGTTCCACAGAGCATCTGCATTCCTTTATCGATCAGGTCATTGTATGCGTTAACAGCCTTCTCCGGATCTCCCTGGTCATCACCTGCGTCAAGGATTTCAACTTTATATCCGTTGAATCCACCGTTCTCGTTGATCTCATCAGCTGCGATCTTGGCTGCGTTGTATACGTTGGTACCGTACTGTGCGTAATCACCTGTCATCGGTCCGATCACACCGATCTTAAATGTCTCATCATCTGCCGCAAAAACTGATGTAGGCATCATCATAGCTGCTGTCATAGCTGCTGCTGATGCAACGCCGATTACTTTCTTCCAATTCTTCATAATAATCTCTCCTCCTGCGCTTTGTCGCGTTACTAATGTTTAATGGTAAAATTATAGCATCGCATATTTTTTATTTCAAGGACAAATTTTGTTATCTGCTGTTTTTCGTCTGATTGCACAACGCGGACACTTGTCCGCTGTACAGCTTGTGTTGTTTTTCGGCAAATTGTCTGAATTTTTTCGCACAAAAAAATCCAGGGAAAACTCCCTGGACTTCTTCGTCTCTTAATACTTTACTTATGCGATTGCTTTCTTAGCGATCTCAGCAAGTGCTGTGAAGCCTGCTGCATCGTTAACTGCCATCTCTGCAAGCATCTTTCTGTTGATGTCGATGTTTGCAACTTTAAGGCCGTGCATCATTTTGCTGTAGGAAAGTCCGTTCATTCTTGCAGCTGCATTGATACGTGCGATCCAGAGCTGTCTGAACTGACGTTTCTTCTGTTTTCTTCCTGCATAGGAGCTTGTAAGTGCTCTCATTACAGACTGTTTTGCTACTCTATACTGTTTGGAACGGGCTCCTCTGTAGCCTTTTGCCAGTTTTAATGTACGGTTATGTCTTTTCTTTGCGTTTAATCCGCCTTTAATTCTTGCCATTTCTTAATTCTCCTCCTGTTCGTCTTCTCTATCTTATAAATATGGTAATGCTTTCTTCATGCTCTTTACATTAGTAGAATCAACAACAGTAGATTTTCTCAGATTTCTCTTTCTCTTCTGAGATTTCTTTGTAAGGATATGGCTCTTGTAGGCTTTATTTCTTACTAATTTTCCTGTACCTGTTTTTTTAAAGCGCTTTGCTGCTGCTCTGCAAGTTTTAATTTTTGGCATTATGAATTCCTCCTTGATTTGGTACTTCTAAATTTTATATAGCATCCCGTTCTGCCCGGCTGTTGCCGTGAAGACTGAGATATCTACCGTTTCTCAGTCAGAAACATAGTCATGCTTCTGCCTTCTACCTTCGGAGCCTTCTCTACAGTCGCTATATCGGACAGAAGATCTGCGAAGTCATCAAGCACATGCCTACTGCTGGACATATGTGCCATCTCTCTTCCGCGGAAACGAAGTGTAACCTTAACTCTGTCGCCCTTGCTAAGGAACTTTCTTGCTGCATTTACCTTCGTCTTCAAATCATTCGTATCAATGTTCGGGGAAAGACGCACTTCTTTGACATCGATGGTTTTCTGCTTTTTTCTGGCCTCTTTTTCTTTTCTTGCAAGCTCGTAACGGTATTTACCGTAATCGATGATCTTGCATACCGGCGGTTTCGCCTGTGGGGCAATCTTTACAAGGTCAAGTCCTGCCTCCTGTGCTTTCGCCATCGCTTCTCTGGCGGACACGATTCCAAGCTGAGCTCCGTCCGGACCAATCAAGCGTACCTCTCTGTCTCTGATCTGTTCGTTAATCATTAAACCGCTAATTGTTGTACACCTCCATGAACATGATAGAATTATTTTTTTCTTTCTCATTAATGTAGCTTAAGCTGCACAAAAAAAGCGCAGACAGATGTCCACACTTCAAATAATTACACCTGCGCACTGATGGTTGATCCGTTCGCAGTACTGTGCAATATTGACCTGAGTCGCTTATCTTCAGCGCTGAGGTGAGAGTGAACTCTGCTTTCTTTTCGCTACGTACTTTAAGAGAATACCATGGTATTTTCTGTTTGTCAACTGTTTTTTTATATTATTATGTATTTATTTGTGCGTATGAGTTTTTCTTTTTCCGGGCATACTATCCAACATCGGAATCCGGCAAGACAGACTGTAACATGGACCATTGATCAGAGGTTCAAAGTCCGACAGCTGACGGTTTCCGGTAAAATCATAATTATCAGGAGGACACTTTTATGACAATCCTTAAATGTTCCGCGCACAACTGCTACTATAACAAAGATTCTCTCTGTTCCAAAGGAGCCATTAATGTAGAGGGCGCAGATGCACGTTATGCAGATGATACCGCCTGTGAAAGCTTCCGCGATCAGAAAGAAGGTTCCGCAACAAATGCTGCAGATTCCGGCTGCGGATGTGAAACCATTAACATTGACTGCAAAGCACACAACTGTACCTACAATGAGCACTGCAAATGTACCGCAGCTTCCATCAATGTATCCGGTGATAATGCACATCGCTGCTGTGATACAAAATGCGATACCTTCAGCTGTAAATGCTGATATTCTGATCTGAAAGTCAAAAAAATCCGGCAGGGTTCCAGATGGATCCTCTGCCGGATTTTATTATGTTCATTTATTATCTGTTCTTAAGAAAATCCGGAATCTGGATGTCCTTTTTCTGAACAGTGCTTGTCGGAGTCTTTGTTCCAAACTGTGTGGAATTCATAGTCGGCAGGCTGAAGCTTGGCATGTTAAGGTTCATGCTGCTTGTCTGTGGCTGACTTGTCTTTTTGGTGTTTCCAAATACAGAATTGGAAGCTCTGTTTCCAAATGGTGTATTCTGAAGGTTATTGTCTGTAAGACCTGTGGCAATAACTGTAATTCTTGCATAATCTGCAACAGAATCATCATACATGGCACCAAAGATGATGTTTGCATCCTCACCGGTAAGCTCCTGTACATAGCTTGCCGCATCGTTGGCATCCATAAGAGAAATATCTCCGGAAATGTTGATGATTACATGAGTAGCGCCCTTGATGGTTGTCTCAAGAAGCGGAGAAGATACAGCCTGCTGTACAGCCTCCATAGCCTTGTCATCGCCTCTTGCCTCACCGATACCGATGTGAGCGATTCCCTTATCTGTCATGACAGTCTGTACGTCTGCAAAGTCAAGGTTGATCAGTGCCGGCAGGTTGATCAGGTCTGTGATACCCTGTACTGCCTGCTGAAGAACCTCATCAGCCTTACGCAGTGCTTCCGGCATAGTTGTTCTTCTGTCAACAATCTCAAGTAACTTGTCATTCGGGATGACAATTAAAGTGTCAACTGCTTTCTTCAGATTCTCGATTCCCGCAAGTGCATTGTTCATACGGGTCTTCGCTTCAAAACGGAAAGGCTTGGTAACAACACCGACAGTCAGGATACCCATCTCTTTTGCCGCACCAGCGATTACAGGAGCAGCTCCGGTTCCGGTTCCGCCACCCATACCACAGGTAACGAACACCATGTCCGCTCCCTCGATGATCTTCTTAACTTCCTCAATGCTCTCCTCAGCTGCCTTCTGTCCAACTTCCGGCTGTGCACCGGCGCCAAGACCTTTCGTAATTTTTTCACCAATCTGAAGTACAGTCGGAGCTTTACACAGTGTCAGAGCCTGTTTATCGGTATTGACACCTACAAACTCAACTCCACCAATGGCCTCTTCCACCATTCTGTTTACTGCATTATTACCTGCGCCGCCTACTCCAATTACAATAATTTTCGCAGAAGACTCAGCCTCATTCGTCATTATCTCTAACAATGTACTTCCTCCTTTATTTCTACCTGATATCCGATTCAGTGTAATAATCTATTCCAAGCTACATATACACATAGTTATATCATATATTTTTTTCGTTAATTAATCAACCACTAATTTTGTTTTTTTATACTTTTTTCACTAAATTTCGGCACTGTTTCTATTAACCGAAACATTTGCAAAACAATCTCTGGCAAAATGACCAAATACTGGTATTATATTAAGAAAGGTTTTTTTATCTCTACTCGTAATCGGCCTCATCGCTGTAATCACTGTACTGATTTTCGTCATAATTATCCGACTCATTACTGTAATCACCGCTGTAATCTGCCCCTGCATCGGCTTCTTCGTCGGTGCCGTCTGCGCTGTTATCAGAAGTATCCTCTCCATTTCCGGTGCCTTCCGAATCCGTATTCTGAGTGTCTATGCTGACAGAATCTGTTCCGTCTCCGGTGCTTTCTTCCGAAGCAAGATAATCCTCCAGCGTACCTACATAATTACCGTCACGGTCATACTCACTGACTCCGTCATAACCGCCGTCTTCCCGGTATCCGCCTTTCCAGTTTCCGTTGGCCGCCATACTTTCTTCTGTCGGTGCCTCTCCCACATAATTCATGTTGGCGTCATACTCACCGCTTCCTGTATAGTCACCTTCTTCATCATATCCGCCTACCCAGTTCGCCTGCGCATACTCCAGGTCTGTCTGCGGTTTCGGCCCTACATAATTGCCATTTTCGTCGTATTCGCCCTCGCCTGTGTAATTTCCTTCCTCATCATAACCGCCTGTCCAGGTTTCTTCGGAATTCTGATTCTCATCCTGTTCCTGCTCCAGTGTTATGGTCTTGGAATTATCATTTACATTTTCAGCGTGGAGAATTCCTTTTTTTCCGGAAATCAGCGAAAGAATGGCAAGTACCCTGGTCATTTTGTCTTCCAGATACTCGTCCTTTCCAAGCTTGACCGTAATATCTCCGTAAACCAGGCTGATCTGCCCGTCATCTCCGAATTCAATATGATCCGGAACCTTGTCATTTTTTGAAAAGATAGTAGACAAAGCCACGGCTGTATTCATCACAGTCTCATCCTTAATAGGAAGCTTCTCATTGAGAATTACTTTTTTTACTTTAATTCCGTCAAAAAAAGGAATCTTCTCATTGCGTTCTGTGGAACCTTCCACAAAAACTCCATTTCTGTCAAAGTAAATGTAACTGTCCAGATAAGGAATACAGCCGACAATATCCTTCTCCTTCACACTGACACAAATGGTGTGACGGTTAAGTCTGGTCACTGTATAACCATCCACAAAAGGAACATCTTTTGTATTCTGTTTGGTGTAAAGAAGGGGTGCCAGAACAGAATTGGATGCCAGCGGCCCCCGAAGGACCATCTTCTTGATCTGTTTCTCAGAATAATGGCTACTTCCCATCACCTGTACTTCATCAACCTGATAATAAGTAAAAAAGAAAATAACGCCTGCCAGCAGCAGAACCAGAATCATTCCGGCTGCTGCCAGCGAATTTTTTTTGGATTTTTTCATAAAGTTCCTCTGTCCTTTATCAGCAGACCGCCAAGCGCAGTCAAATCTTCACAGATATGTTCATAACCTCTTTCAATAAAGGAGCAGCCTCTGATCCTGGTAACACCTTCTGCCGCAAGTGCCGTGATTACAAGTGCTGCACCTCCGCGGAGTTCCTCTGCTTCCACAGTGCATCCCTTAAGCGGATAACCACCGTGTATCACAGCAATTCCATCCCGGATCTCAATCTTCGCTCCCATATAACAGAGCCATGACGCCAGTTTATATCTGTCCTCAAAAATCTTCTCGCGGATCCTGCTCACTCCCGGGATCGTGGCCAGCACAGCCATCGCCGGGGACTGCAGATCTGTAGGAAATCCTGGGTAAACATCTGTCTCCAGAAGTTCAAGGGGAAAACCTGCATTTTTTCCGTTGACTATTAGTTTACCACCTACCTGGTGGCATTGTCCACCCATTTTCCGATATACTTCCAGGATTGCATCCATTTCATCAAGCGGCGGATTTTCCAGAATAATCTCTCCTCTGGTCGCTGCCGCTGCCATAAGATAGGTTCCGGCAACAATACGGTCCGGGGGAATCGTCCCGCTGCCGGGATGCAGTTTCTTTACACCTTCGATACAGATCCTTCCATTTTTCAGGATTTCAATCCTTGCGCCCATCCCGGTCAGATACTGGCACAGCCAGTTAATTTCCGGTTCGCGGGCACATCCCGAAAGAACGGTTTTTCCTTCTGCCAAGACAGCTGCCAGAATTCCCTGTTCCGTAGCTCCCACACTGCTTTTGGGAAAAATTATTTCCGCTCCTTTCAGTTTTCCACAGGCTGCCTGAATTTCACTTCCGTTTTCCACGATTCTGGCACCAAGTTTCTGTAAAACCTGTATATGAAGATCCACCGGGCGTTTGCCAATGACACATCCGCCCGGATAACCGGTCTGTGCTTTCCCGTTCCGTCCAAGCATTGCCCCCATCAGAATCACGGAAGAACGCATTTTTCCGGAAAAATGTTCCGGTATCACGGTACCGTCCGCATGGCTGCAGTCCAGATAAAGGTCATGACCCTCCCACCAGGTTCTCGCCCCCAGCTCCCGGAGGATTTTTTCCATCAGAAATACATCTGTGATCTTCGGACATTCCCGCAACACACTGGTCCCGGAGCTTAAAAGGGCCGCTGCCATAACCGGAAGTGCTGTATTTTTTGACCCCTGGATTCGCACAGTCCCATGCAGCGGCCTGCCTCCGGTTACGACGATCTCATCGATCTCATTCAAGTCTTCCACTCCTAAAAGGGCCTCTTACTTTTTATTCTATGTGATTCTTCCCTGTCTGTGACTGC
The DNA here is from genome assembly GCF_013304735.1 of Blautia luti. Lineage (GTDB taxonomy): Bacteria > Bacillota > Clostridia > Lachnospirales > Lachnospiraceae > Blautia_A. The sequence continues at coordinate 55,611 of NZ_JAAITI010000013.1, read as the reverse complement.
TGACACTTAACGCCAGCCCCATTTCCCCCAGAAGAAAAACAACGGAAGTTCCGCCATAACTTACAAAAGGCAGCGTAATCCCGGTATTGGGGATCGTGTTCGTCACAACCGCAACATTCAAAACTACCTGGATCGCCATATGTGCCATGATCCCGGCACAAAGAAGTGTCCCCTGAAGATCCCGGCAGTTCAGTGCCAGAACACAAAGCCTCCAGATCAGAAGCCCAAACAGAAACAATACCAGAAACGCTCCCAGGATCCCGGTCTCCTCACACACAATGGAAAAAATCATATCATTCTGGGCTTCCGGCACAAATCCCAGCTTCTGAAGGCTGTTTCCGAAACCTTTGCCAAAAATCCCTCCGCTTCCTATGGCATACAGACCCTGTATGGTCTGAAAGCCTTTTTCATATTTTTCCGGATCCCGCCAGATTGCCAGACGCTCCAGACGGTAACTCTCCGCAGCAAGAAAAACTGCAATAAATCCGATTCCCGCACTCCCCAGAGCCAGAAACTGCAGGTATCTGGGATTGGCCACAAAGATCAGCAGCACACCAATCCCGAGAATGATCACCGCTGTACTTAAGTTGTTGGAACCTACCAGACCAACTACCGGAAGCAACGTCATCATGGTCCTGCACATAAACCAGAATCCGGTTGTCTTGCTTTTTGTCCGGCTGATCTGCCACACAAGAAAAAGGATTACCGCAACCTTGGAAAATTCCGAGGGCTGAAATGATAGCGGCCCGAGATTCAGCCACCGCTTCGATCCGTTAATTTCCTGTCCGAAAAGCAGCACTGCCGTTGAGAGAAAAAGTGAAAGGATATATGCTCCAGGTGCCAGCTTCACAGGAATGCGATAATCCACCTTTGATGCCAGATACATAACAAGCAGCCCCAGTGCCGTGGCAAAGAGCTGCTTCTTAAAATAATAGGCAGAGTCGTGAAAACGCACTCTGCCATTATATTCGCTTGCCGAAAAAAGCGCCCCCAGGCCAAACACAACAAGGATCAGAACCAGAACCCAGAGAACGGTATCAGTCTTTCCGGTCTGTTTCTGTTCTGCCTTCATGCTGTGGCCTCCACAGTGGTCTTTATTTCAGCTTATGTATGTATTTTTCGGATTATTACAGTGCTTTCACATATTCCTTGAACATGTCGCCACGCTGTTCATAGTTGTCGAACTGTCCCCAGCTTGCACATGCCGGTGAAAGAAGAACCGCATCTCCCGGATTGGCTTTTTCCGCGCAGACCTGAACAGCTTCTTTCAGATCCTCACAGAGAATGATGTCTGTAAATCCAAGACGTTCTGCTGCTGCTTTGATCTTTTCTTTCGTCTGGCCGATGAGAACAAGATAACGGACTTTTCCGTCGAAGGATTCTATCCACTCATCGTAGCTGGATTCCTTGTCATAGCCACCGCCGATGAGAAGAGTCGGACGGTTCATAGCCTGAATTCCCTTGATAGCTGCATCCGGGTTTGTTCCCTTGGAATCGTTATAATAGGCAACGCCGTTCTTCTCTGTTACATACTCGATTCTGTGAGGAACTGCCACAAACTCGCAAACACTCTTGTGGATGCTCTCCACAGAAACTCCCGCATAATATGCCATGGCTGCTGCAGCCATTACATTCTCGTGATTATGACGGCCAAGGATCTTAAGTTCTCCTGTCTTTACGATCGGGATCTCTTCTTTTTCTGTTTTCAGAATGATCTGATCTCCGTCCAGATAGATACCCTGATCCAGTTTACGAAGGCTTGAAAAATATACCACCTTCGGAACGATGTTCTCACCGAATTTACGGAGGACTTCATCCTCATAATTCAGGACACATACATCTTCTGGTCCCTGATTCTTGGTAATCAGCTCTTTTACACGGATGTATTCTTCCATGGTATGATGACGGTTCAGATGATCTTCTGTAATGTTGAGGATCGCACTGACCTTCGGGCGGAACTGCTCGATAGTCTCCAGCTGGAAGCTGCTGATCTCCGCAACGGTTACAGAATCCTCACGCATCTCTAGTGATTTTGATGTATATGCAGTTCCGATATTTCCTACAACAAATACAGATTCACGGGCATCTCCCATAATCTTTCCAAGGAGAGCTGTTGTTGTTGTCTTGCCGTTGGTTCCTGTAATTGCAAGAACCTCACCTTTTCCTGTACGGTAGGCAAGTTCTACCTCACTCCATACCGGAAGGCCTTTTTCGTAGAAGCTCTTTACCAGTGGAAGATCTGTTGGTACTCCCGGGCTTAACACTACGAGATCAAGACTTTCCATCTCTCCTTCCGGAAAAGCACCGGCCCAGATCTCCGGGGTGTATGTTCCGTTTGTTTTATGTAAAACCGCTTCTTTATCAAGGTTTTCATTTCCGTCATAGATTATCGGCTGTGCTCCTACACTTCCAAGCAGGTCAGCGGCACCAATGCCACTTTTTCCAGCTCCGAAAACGAGAACTTTTTTTCCTTTTAAATCCATTTTTCTGTTCCTCCTTATAATGCCAGGAGAGCGATCAGGCACATAATGGCAGTTACAACAGAGAACACTGCAACGACCCGTGTCTCGGACCACCCGCAAAGCTCAAAATGATGGTGGATAGGCGCCATCTTGAAAATTCTTTTTCCGTGTGTTGCCTTGAAATAGGATACCTGGATCATAACGGACAGTACCTCAATAAGATAGATCAGTCCCACCAGGATGATAAACAGCGGCATCTGCATGGCATAAGCCACACCAGCCACAAAACCGCCCAGTGCCAGAGAACCGGTATCTCCCATAAATACCTTGGCCGGATATACGTTAAAGAGAAGGAAGCCCATAAGGCTGCCCACAACTGCACAGGTGATCGGCTCCACGCCGCTGTTCATTCCAAGGGAAACAACGGTAAAGAATACTGCAACGATCAGGGTAACACTGGATGCCAGTCCGTCAAGTCCGTCGGTAAAGTTTACTCCGTTTACTGTACCAATAACTGCAAAAAACAGTACCGGAACCGCAAACCATCCCAGATTCAGATAATGTCCGCTCCAGAACGGGATCTTCATGGTCAGGGATACATTGGAATAATTTACAAGATAAAAAGCAAATACAGCTGTCACAACAATCTGCAGTGCCATTTTCTGCCATGGCAGAAGTCCGTCTGAACGTTTCAGGACTACTTTCAGATAATCATCCAGAAATCCGATCAGTCCAAATCCCAGGGTCAGGAAAAGTACCGGGATGATCATCGGATAATCTCTGATATAAAACAGTGATGTTACAGTTGTCGCAATGAGAAAGATCACTCCGCCCATGGTGGGGGTACCGTTCTTTTTCAGGTGGGACTGCACGCCCAGCTCTCTCTCTGTCTGTCCCATTTTAAGTCTTCTTAAAAAAGGGATAACAATCGGTCCTAATACAAGGCTGATCGCAAATGAAATCAGCACAGGGATCACAACATGAAACTCCATCCTCACACCTCTAATTCTTTCGTTTTTTTATACTTCTTCAACAGTATAAGGCTTTTCCTTTCATTAATCAACCCCATCTGCCTGGTTTTCCCCGGATGGAGTTTCCGTGACGGTCTTTTCAATTCCAAGATAGGGCAGCACATTTTCAAAGATGCTCCGTACTACCGGCGCGGCAATGATCCCTCCATAATACATACCTTTAGGATTATGGATAATACAAAGAGCCAGGACTTTTGGGTCTTCTGCCGGTGCAAAACCCAGGAATGAAGAAATATATCGGCCGGAACCCCTTGGCAGGGTCTGGGAAGTAGCTGTTTTTCCCCCGATGGAAAAACCCTCGATCCCTGCATTTTTCCCGGAGCCTTCCGAAACTACTGTTTCCAGAATTGTCCGTACCGTCCGTGAAGTCTCGCCGGACACGATCCCGGTTTCCACCGGATACTCCAGCGTCCGCACCTTTGTTCCGTCCGCACTTTCCACACTGATTCCAAAATGGGGCGTAATCCGGTTTCCGCCATTGATGATCGCACTGACTGTTGTTGCCAGCTGGATCGGCGTAATCTGAAACGACTGGCCAAAAGATACAGTGGCAAGCTCCACCTCCCCCATATTTTTCGGGTTATGCATGATCGTTCCCGCTTCTCCCGGAAGATCAATTCCTGTTTTTTTCAAAAGCCCGAACTGTTTGAAATATTTATAATAATTCTCTACTCCCAGCCGCAGCCCCACTTCAATAAACACCGGGTTGCAGGAGTTCTGAGCTCCCTCCACAAAGTTCTGGGCACCATGTCCGGTCCTCTTTGCACAGTGTATCCTCCGGTCCTCCACCACTTTATACCCCGGGCAGAAAAAACGGTCTTCCGTTGACACAACTCCTTCTTCCAATCCCGCTGCCATGGTGATAATCTTAAAAGTCGAACCTGGTTCATAAGTATCGTTCAGACAGGGATTTCTCCACATCTGGTTCAGAAGATCCTGCTTCTTTTTTCTATCTGAAGACGTTTCTTCTGTGTTTAGCGTAAACGGATCGTTCAGGTCAAATTCCGGAACATTGACACAGGCATAGATTTCTCCATTCTGAGGATTCATGAGAAGAATGGACACCCTCTCTGCCTGTTTTTCCTCCATCACTTTCAGAGCCGCCTGCTGTGCGTATTTCTGAATGTTAACATCCAGACTGGTTCGCAGTGTATTTCCCGCCACCGGTTCCTTCCGCCGTTCTCCTGTCCCGTCAATCTCCACTCCACGTGCATCGGTAACTGTGAGAATTTTTCCGGGCTCACCTTTCAGGATCTCATCATATTTCACCTCAAGGCCAATGATTCCCTGGTTGTCACCCCCTGTAAATCCCAGCACTTTGGAGGCAAGGGAACCACAGGGATAATATCTTTTGTAATCTTCATCCACTTTCACTCCCGCGAGTGCATACTCACGGATCGCATCCCCGGTTGCTTTTTCCACATTTGTTCGAATTCTTTCAATAGAAGAAACTTTTTCTACTTTTTTCCTGATGATTTCTTCATCCATGGTCAGTTCTCTGGCAAGTACCTGAATTACTTTTTCCGGATCTTTCATCTGGCTGTGTATCACCGATACGGTACAGACTGTCCGGTTATCTGCCAGAATATTTCCATTGATATCCAGAATTTTTCCCCTGGCAGCTTTGATGTCACGTTCCCGCTCATGAAGGTCGTCTGCTTTTTTTGAATAATATTCAGACTGTGCTCCCATAAGGTACAGAAGTCTCCCCACAAGTCCCAGAAGAAGCGCCGCACAGACTATAAAAACCACCCAGATTTTTTTCCTGTGATAAACCATGGTCCGGATCATAAAAAAATCCCCCTCAGAGATTGTCATTGTAATATATGACATTTCCCTGAGAGGGTATTCGAAATCTTATTCCAGGCCGGCCTCTTCATTGGTAAGGCCATCACTCTGCATATCATTGTTGTCTTCGGTATCTTCGTCCTCAGAATCATCTTCCGGCGGACTTGGAACATCCTCATTGGAGATTGCTTCCTTCTGTCCGTCTGTGGCAGATCCTGTTGCGGAATCACTGATACCCTTAAAGATATCCCACAGTTCTGTCGTCGGAACTTCACCGTCCTCAGCCTCATCCGGCTGTACATTCAGATACGGAAGCGCTTCAGAAAGGATTCCCTGGGCAATATACTGTGCATAAGTACTGCTTGCCTGATCCTCTACATTCGGCTCATCTACAACTACGTAAATTACAAGAGCCGGATCATCCACCGGCGCGAAGCCGATAAAAGATACCAGATATTTGCCATTGCCTCGCGGAAGCTTCTCGGCTGTACCGGTTTTACCACCGGAGCTGTAGCCCTGAACCTTAGAAGTACGGCTGGTACCGTGATCTACACTGGCTGCCATATAGGAGCGGATATCTGCGGATATCTTCTCGGAAATGGTCTGTTTCATCAGAGTCGGAGAAATCGTCTTCGCAATTCCACCACTGCTGTCTTTGATCCTGGTTACCAGATGTGGCTGATAATAATATCCACCATTGATAACGGAACACATGGCGTTGATCTCCTGGATCATCGTCAGCGTATATCCCTGTCCAAATGCGGAACATGCAAGCTCTGTCTCTCCCATGGTCTCGCTGGTGTGGATTACACCGCTTCCCTCATTCGGAAGGTCAATACCGGTTCTTGTTCCGAAGTTGAACGTACTCTGCGTTTTGAGGAAATTATCTTTTCCCATTTTCGCCGCGATCTGCATCATACCATCGTTACAGGAATTGGCAATAACATCGGAAAGTGTTTCTGTTCCATGGGCATCGGGCCATACCGCGCATTTAATAAATGTCGTAGCTCCTTCCGCACCAAAGGACTGTCCTCCGTCGCAGACAAAATTATCTGTCTCGGAAATGGCTCCCATCTCAAGAGCAGAACTCATAACAATGGGCTTTACTACTGATCCCGGTTCGTATGCGTCTGTCACACAGAAATTACTCCACATTCCGTTCAGGGCATCTACGGTTTCCTCATCGTTCATGGCCGCAATCTCACTCTCGGAATAAACGTTGGAAAGGTCTCTCGGATTATTCAGATCGTAACGGTCACCACCATCCATGGCCAGAATTTCTCCTGTTTTTGGATCTTCGATAATGACACCGACATTCTTGGCTCCCATTTTTTCTTCAAAAGTATTTACATACTTCTCCACAATCTGCTGAAGCCCCAGGTCAAGGGAAGTTTCTATGCTTTTTCCGTCGGTGGGCTCTATGATCGTCTGCTCCACATCAGAATTGTTGTTGATGTATCCATACTGTCTTCCGTCAACACCGGCAAGCGTTGCATTGTAATAGCCCTCCAGACCTGCATCTGCCACATCTCTGGAAAGTGTAAAACCAATGGTGTCACAGGCTGTTTCGTTGAACGGATAAGATCTTAAGTAATCCTCCTCAAACCATACTCCTGTGACCTTGGAACGCTCTTTCTTCTGAGCGGCGCTCAGCTCACTGTCATCCCCCGGATTCTCATAGCTCTCAAAGGCTTTCTTATCATCCATGGAGATCTGTTTCTTGACAATCTGATACTGACTGCTCTTTGTGCTGTCATCGTTGAGAAGCTTACGCATCTCCTCCTCATCCAGGCCAAGTACTTCCACAAGAGCCTTGATGGTCGGCTCCACAGAGTCCTCATCCTTGTTGACTTCCAGACAGTCAAGAATTACATTATAGACCTTGTTGCTTGTTGCCAGAATATTTCCATTCCGGTCATAAATATCTCCCCTTTTGGCGGGGAGTGTCTGATTTTCATATTTCTGCTGTGCCTGACTCAGCACCTGTTTTCTGTATTTGCTTCCGCTTGTGGCATTAATATAGGTAATTCTTGCCACCAAACCAACTAAAGCCAACACCACTAAAGAAAATAGTACTGCCAGCTTTTTTTTCATATTCTTATTAATTTTTTTTACCGGCCTGCGCCTTCTTGTACTCAATCGATCACCTGCTCAAAAAACTGTACATCTGTTACTTGTGCGAATCTACATCCTGATACTGTCTCACATAGCTGTTACCCTCGGTAACATATGTCTGTATCTGATCCTCAGAAGGATATTTCATCCCAAGCTCACCGATTGCCTTTTTCTTGATCTCGCTGATATCAACATCAGAAGTAACCTGACTGTAATATGCATCGTTATCTTCCCTCAGCTGTGCAAGCTCAGATTCCAGATTTGCAACATTTTTCATACTCGCCGTGATTTCTGATTTTACCTGCAGATAATTGATACAGGTAAATAATACTGCAATGGAAACCGCAGTGAGAAACAGAACGAAACCTTTATTCATGGCCATCGCTTTCTCTCTGTTCCGCTGTGTCCTCCTGTTCACAGCCTGCTTCGCAGGTGTCACCGGAACTGCGGATTTCTGTTTTCTCTCCTGGGCCAGCCGACGCCTTTCCTGTACATCGTGCAGATCAGTTCTCCGAGGAACTTCCTGTAACCTTTTTACCGCATTTCCCTGAACATACATTTCTCTGCTGTTCCTGACGGTATTCCGATTTCTTCTGGCTGTAGTCCCTCTTCCTGTCTTCGCCATTTGCCTACCTTCCATCTAAAAAAACTCTTTTACAGCTTACGTTCAAAAATACGAAGCTTCGCACTTTTTGATCTCGGATTCTCTTCCATCTCCTGTTCACTGGGAAGGATGGGTTTCCTTGTGATCACTTTACCTTTTGATTTCTTTCCGCATACACAAACCGGAAAATCCGGCGGACAGGTACATGGATTTTCATTTTTGCGGAAAATCGTTTTTACGATTCTGTCTTCCAGAGAATGGAATGTGATAATACAGATCCTTCCTCCGTCATCCAGAAGATCGATCATTCCGTCCAGAGAATCACGGAGTACGTCAAGCTCTCTGTTCAGCTCAATACGTATCGCCTGAAAAGTCCTCTTGGCCGGATGTCCTCCTGTAGCCTGTACTTTCATGGGGATCGCTCCCCTTATAATTTCTGTCAGTTCCCCGGTTGTCTGAATTGGTGCCTGCGCTCTGGCAGCCACGATGTGCTTCGCTATATTCTTGGCGAATTTATCCTCGCCGTAATCGCGGATAATCCGATAAAGTTCCCGTTCTTCATAACCGTTGACAATATCTCCGGCTGTACGGCTCTGCCTTCTGTCCATTCGCATGTCCAGAGGAGAATCATACCTGTAGGAAAAACCTCTCTCTTCATTATCCAGCTGATAAGATGACACTCCTAAATCCAGCAGGATCCCGTCCACTTTTTCAATGCCACGGGATCTTAACTCATCTGCCATGTAACAATAATTGCTGCGAATGATTGTCACCTGATTAAAGGCTGACAGCCGTTCACTCGCAGCAATTATCGCATCCTGGTCTTGATCTATGCCAATAAATCTCCCCTTGGCAGAAAGTTTCTTACACACCTCTGTGGCGTGTCCCGCTCCTCCTAAAGTGCCATCCACATAGATTCCATCCGGCTTTACCCTTAAGCCGTCAATGGTCTCATCGAGTAATACAGATTTATGTTTAAATTCCATATCCATCTCCTGTGGGATTTCTACCTGCGCTATGCTCAAATGACGATTCCAATGTTCTGCATGCTCTCCGCAATGCTGTCCATGTCATCATAATTGCAGTTCTCGCTCCACTTCTCCTTGCTCCAGACCTCAATCCGGTTCAGATTACCCGTAAGCACCACATCCTTCTCCAGACCAGCGAATTGGCGCAGCGTCTGCGGCACCAGAATTCTCCCCTGCTTATCCAGTTGGCATGTTGTAGCTCCGGCTACAAAGAAACGTGAAAAGGTTCTTGCGTCTTTATTTGTAAGTGGTAATGCTCGGAGTTTCTCTTCAAAGGCAGCCCATTCATCCATAGGATAAATGGAAAGGCAACCATCGAGCCCTCTGGTCAGTACGAACTCTTCCCCTAAGAGATCCCTGAACCTGGATGGGATGATCAGACGCCCCTTCGCGTCGATCGTATGATTATACTCGCCCATGAACATGAAACCCACCTACTCTCGTGAAACACGATTCTCCCCTTCGTGTTTCCAGGGTGCAAATGGTGTGTTCTGCCACTCAGCCCCATTCGCTACCACTATTCACCACTTTCTACCACTTATGTAATCATTCTAAACTATTTACCATGAAAAAACAAGTGCATATCCAAGTTTTTTTTCTTTTCATGAAATATCCACAGGTTTTTTTTCAACATGTATATTTTCTGTGCATTATTATGAAATAAAAAAGCTTCCGGGAAAATTCCGGAAGCTTTTTTCTGGTTTCTGCAGTGTCTTTTTATGACATTTTAAAGACCTTTGAATACAAAGGAAAATTCCATTTTTTCATTGGTGTCAAGAAGATATTCCGGGTGAGTATAGGAGCCCCAGCTGTCATCTCCTCCCACACCCATCTGTGCTTTTGCAGCACGGACAACGGTATAATGAATTTCCGGAAGTTCATACGGATGCATGGCATTTTCCATTTCATGAGGGGTATATGGAAGTGCTGAGAACATCATCGGGCCGTTTTTCTCGTCCATCTCAAAGAGCATTCCCCTGCCCTTTCTGTCTGTGATTTTTGCCCAGCGTACGCCTTCTTTGCTGCCACATTCCTGCGGTACCAGGTAACGTGCCAGATTGTCTGTTACCAGATTCTCATAGATGCCAAGTTTTGCACCATGTTTGCGGTCAGCATAAGTTTCCACAGGTCCAAGTCCATACCACTTCACATGGTCATAATCTGCGTTGAATTTAAAGAGTACACCAAACTCCGGCATATCCCCCAGTTCTTTTACCGGATCATAGGTCAGGGTAGTTTTTACTCTTCCGTCTCCGAATACTTCGTAGGCAAGACGGCACTCACTGACCGGCGTAGTCGGCATGATGTAGGTAAAAGCGACCTCCACGCTGTTGTCATGAACAGTTGTCTCCGGAGCGTTGGACGGACCATACATTCCCTTGCGGAACTCTTTGTGGCTTGCGTACATGCTGGCAATTTTCCACTGTGCATAACGCATTGGCATCTGATTTCCACAGTCATTATCTGTAGGTGCTCTCCAGAAATTCGGCTTCGGAATTGCCTCGAGCATTTCTCTTCCTGCATATTTATACGAAACCAGGCCACCATTGAGAACAGAGAACATCACCTCAAAATTCTCTCCGCGAACGCCGATGTTATGAAGGCTTCTCACAATCTCCACACCGGAAACCGGAGCTTTTTCCGCTCCTTCTACACTGTAAACATACTGTCCAAACGCAACCTCATGTCCAGCCTCTGCCCAGAGTGTTTTTTCTCTGAGAAGGAAGGATACGGTCACTGTATATTCGCCTGGACGCTGCTGTTTTCCAAAAGGAAGTGGGTATGTTTTTTCGCTTAACGGTTCTACGGATGTCTCCAGTGTCTCTGTACGGAGGACATGTCCATTCTTTGCAAGAGTCACTTCGCATCGGAGCGTATCGGTATTTACAAACAGATTTTTGTTGATAACTTTTACAGCATCTTCTGTTACTTCTGCAGTGATATTCTGGTAATTGAATTTGACCTCCTGCATCTTCGGGGACGGAGTTCTGTCGCCGCCGTATGCAATACCGTTTCCACTGAAATTATAGTCCGTCGGACGCTCACCGAAATCACCGCCGTATGCCTGGAATTCTTTTCCGTAGCGGTCTTTTTTGTAAATGGACTGGTCAATGTAATCCCAGATGAAACCACCCTGATATTTCGGTTCTGTGTCAGTAAGATCTGTATATTTATGCATTGCGCCACAGGAATTTCCCATTGCATGGGTGTACTCGCAGCAGATAAACGGCTTACTGTCATCTTTTGCAAGGAAATCCTTAATTGCTTCTACAGACGGATACATCTGACTTTCCATGTCGCTGGTGGCATTGTAGCTTCTGTCATGGAAAAGTCCCTCATAATGCACAAGTCTTGTAGGATCATTCTTGCGGTAAAATTCGGACATCTCAAAGATATCTTTTCCACCAAAGGACTCATTTCCACAGGACCAGATCAGGATTGCCGGGTGGTTTTTGTCACGCTGGTACATGGAATTTACACGATCCAGCATCATACCAAGCCATTCCGGTTTATTGTGAGGAACAATATCTGTGTAATCTCCGGTAAGTTCGGCCACATCCCAGGAACCATGGGATTCCAGATTGTTTTCCGCGATCATATAAAGGCCGTACTCATCACAGAGGCGGTAGATCGGAGAGGCATCCGGATAATGGCAGGTACGGATGGCATTGATGTTGTTCTGCTTCATAGTCACAATATCCTGGATCAGTTCCTCACGGGATACGTGTCTTCCTGTGACGGAACTGAACTCGTGACGGTTCACACCTTTGAACACAATACGTTTTCCGTTGAGGGTCATAATGCCGTCTTTCATTTCAAAGCGGCGGAAACCAACTTTTTCCGGAATAATCTCCTGGAGCATTCCGTTCTCATCATACACTTCCATGTCAAGGTCATAAAGATTCGGTTCTTCCGCACTCCAGAGCAGAGGATTCAAAATTTCCCATGTACAGGTATCTTCACCGTCCAGAGCTTTTTCATCCTGCAAAAGGATCTCGCCTTTTCTGGAAAGTGTAAGTTTCATTTTTACTTTTCCCCAGGTTTTTGTCACAATCTCAAGGCTTGCTTTTTTGAGGGTCTCATCCGGGATTGAACGGATCTGCAGGTCATAGACATGAACCTCCGGCACGGTATAAAGATAAACATCTCTGTAAATTCCTGAAAAACGGAAAAAGTCCTGATCTTCGCACCAGCTGCTGGCTGTCCATTTGAATACCTGGGCTGCCAGTTTGTTCTCGCCCTCTTTCAGATACTCTGTAAGCTCAAATTCTGAAGGGGTAAAAGAATCTTCACTGTATCCCACAAAAGTTCCGTTGAGCCACAAAGCCAGTCCGCTTTCTGCTCCCTGGAAGGAGATAAATACTCTTTTTCCTTTCATGTTTTCCGGCACATGGAAATATTTCACATAGCTTCCCACCGGGTTAAAACGCTCCGGGATCTGTCCCGGGTGAAGTTCCTCGTGACCTTCCCATGGATACTGGACATTGGCATACTGTGGTGCATCATATCCTTCCATCTGGATATGGGCCGGCACATAAATATCTTCCCAGTCTTTGCAGGAATATGAGTCCTCCTCAAATCCTGCAACTGTACTTGCATAATTTCTCGCATAGTGGAATTTCCAAAGTCCGTTGAGGCTGTGGCGATAGGAAGTTTCCTCATCTTCCCGTTCTTCCTCACTGCGATAATACATATGGTCAGAATGTGCTTCCATTCTTCCGTCACAGAAATACTGTGGGTCTTTCACCAGAGAATAATCAAATTTTTTCATGTTTTCCTCCTGTCCGGCTTTTGTATCCCGGTAAATATTGTCTGAATTTCCTGAAATGCTGTGTTTTACAGTTGTATTTTCGTAACTTCGTTTCTGTCTGTACATTATTATAGTATAAACTTACAGATTATGGTATAATATGTTTCGCCAAAATATATAACATTTAGAAACAGGTGAAGCATATGTCAATTTATTTCAGAAATACTCCTGTCAGTGCTCCGTTTATGTTCGAATCTCTCGGAAATCACTGGAACCAGGATACCATAAACCGGCCGGACGGATACCCATACTATCATTATCTTCAGACAGAAAAAGGAACCGGCCGCATCGAAGTAAATGGAAAGCACTACACTCTGGGTGCCAACGAAGGCATCCTCATTGCACCTTCCGTTCCCCACTCCTATCACCGGGAATCTACTTCATGGATTACCATGTTTGCCACATTTACCGGAACTCTCGCCGGCAGCATCCCATCCATGACCGATAATCAGGACGTCATCCTCATCCCGAAAGAGCAGGGCTTAAATATCCGGAAACTGATTTCTTATTCCCTTCGAAAATACCACGAACCAACCCCGAATATGAAATCGCTCTCCTCGGACTGCTATAATCTTCTCATGAATTTTATGGACTGCGCCGCTTCTCCGAAAATTCAGGATAACCCTCTTTACCAGAGATATGTTGTTCCCGTAATAAAAGAAATTGAAACCCGTTATCAGCAGGACATCACCGCTGCCGAACTCAGTCAGAGTGTCTTTGTATCCACGCAGTATCTTTCCCGTCTGTTCCAGCGTTTTCTTGGCTGTTCTGTCTATGAATACGTTACCATGTACCGCATCAGCCGTGCCAGGGAGCTGCTTCTTTCCAAACCGGATATGAAAATTCAGGATGTTGCCTGCGCCTCCGGCTTTTCCGATTCCAGCCATTTTATTGCCATGTTCCGAAAAATTACCGGCACAACACCTCTGGACTTCCGGAAAATGTACTAAAAAAACACGGATCTGTATGCCCCTGAACCTTCAGGTTTTCACACAGATCCGTGTTTATTTTTTCAGCTATATCCTCAGCACTGATAATATAACTCCAGAATGCGGTCAACTCTCTGACTGGCTTCCAGATTCTTCAGAAGATCGCTCCTGCTTCTGATCTGGCTGTCCAGATTCTTCCGTTCCTCCTGCAATTGCTGCAGAAGGGATGCTTTCCGGAGAGTCTCCTGGTTCTGCTGTATTTGTATTTTGTTCTGACTCATATTTTTCTCCCTGTACAGTTTCTGTTTCCAGATTCTCTGTTGCATTTTTTCTTTGTTCTGCGGCCTGTTGCTCTGCCTGGTAATCTTTTTCGATTCTTCTCTTTCGTACCCGGGCACGCTTCTTCGCCATCACAATCTTTACAGTAACAATCACTGTACACAGGACAAAAAGCACACCTGAAATCACTAATGAAACATCAATCTCCGTTCCCGGAAAAAATACTTTATCTGTACGCATCCACTGGATCACAAATCTTCCAAGTCCGTAACCAGCAAGATATCTCAGAAAAATTTCTCCCTGAAATACTCTCCTGCGAAGGTGCATCATAAGCAGCATAAGCACCAGAAGACACCAGAGACTTTCATAAAGAAACAGCGGCTGCACCAGAATGCAGGATACTCCATCTACCATCTGGAGATTCTCACGCATTGTGGTCGTCACTTCTCCGGCCCTTACCGCAGTCAGTGGAAGCTGCATGGAAAGAATATTATCCACATATTCCCCAAAGGACTCTCTGTTAAAAAAGCTTCCCCACTTTCCTATGATCTGCCCGATCAGAATTCCCATACAGGCAAGATCTGCCATTTTCCAGAATGATTTTTTACGTATCCTGCAATAGACGATACCACCCAGCACTCCGCCGAGAAGACCGCCATAAAAAAGCATGCCTCCTGAGCGCACATTCAGAATCTGTCCGGGATCATTCTTATAAAGGCTCCACGAAAAAGCAGCATACAGAAGCCTTGCTCCGATCACCCCTGTAATCAGTGTTATGATAGCCAGATCCAGATAAGCATCCGGCTCTTCATGATTTCTCCTTGCTTCCAGTACCACAAAAAAGATTCCAAGAAGCATTCCGACCGCAATCAGAACACCATAAATCGTGATCTCGAATCCAAAGATTTCAAAGGATTTCGGAACATAATCCAATATCAGTTTCAATCCGGGAAAGCGAATTGACATATCCATAAAATCACCTGTTATACATTAAAGCGGAATAAGATCACATCTCCATCCTGTACAACGTAATCTTTTCCTTCCATTCTTACAAGACCTTTCTCTCTGGCGCCTGCATAGGAACCGCAGTCCAGAAGATCCTGATAGTTTACAACCTCTGCCTTGATAAAGCCACGTTCAAAGTCTGTGTGGATCTTACCGGCTGCCTGAGGTGCCTTGGTTCCGATCTTGATCGTCCATGCTCTTGTCTCGTCCTCTCCTGCTGTCAGGAAACTCATAAGGCCAAGAAGATGATAACTTGCACGTACCAGCTTCTCAAGACCGGATTCTGTCAGTCCCAGGTCTTCCAGGAACATCTTTCTCTCATCCTCGTCCAGCTCGGAAATCTCTTCCTCGATCTGTGCACAGATTACAAATACCTCACTGTTCTGTTTGGACGCATACTCACGTACAGCCTGTACATGTGCATTATTTGCACCGTCATCTGCAATATCGTCTTCCGCAACATTGGCAGCATAAATAACCGGCTTAGCAGTAAGAAGATTGTAAGTTGCAAGCCATGCATCCTCATCCTCATTCTCTGTCTCAAGAGTAATTGCAAGCTGGCCGTCTTCCAGATGTGCCTTTACTTTTTCGAGGAATGTAAGCTCTTTGGCTGCTTCCTTATCCATACGTGCAGTCTTGGTAACCTTTGCAATTCTTCTCTCAAGGATCTCAAGATCTGAGAAAACAAGCTCCAGGTTAATGGTCTCAATATCACGAAGCGGATCAATGTTTCCATCTACATGGACAACATTGGAATCCTCAAAACAACGTACTACATGAACAATGGCATCTACCTCACGGATATTTGCGAGAAACTGGTTTCCAAGTCCCTCACCTTTGGATGCACCCTTTACAAGACCTGCAATATCCACAAATTCAATCACTGCAGGTGTTACTTTTTTTGATTTGTAAAAATCACCGAGAAGATTCAGTCTCTCGTCCGGTACGGTTACAACGCCTACGTTCGGATCAATGGTACAGAACGGATAGTTTGCTGACTCTGCGCCGGCCTTTGTCAGTGAATTAAATAATGTACTTTTTCCCACATTAGGAAGACCTACAATTCCTAATTTCATTTTTTCTATTTCCTCCTATAAATCCTTTGATTTCAAGGGATTTCAGCATACTTATTTTTGCAAGTGGGCCATTTAGTGGGCCATTACATTGCCATAAGTGCTTCTGCTACCAAGTCCATTTCTTTTTTCTTTTCTTCCTCGGTAGTATGAACATATAAGTTCATTGTAATTCCAATATTCGAATGGCCCAGTAACATCTGAAGTGTTTTCGGTTTCATTCCTGCTTCAATACATCTGGTAGCAAAAGTATGTCTCAAGATATGCATCGAAAATCTTGGAATTTTTGCTTTGTCACAGATTTTAAACAGCGCTGTATCATATGTACTGTTCTTGACAGGTGTTCCTTTTCGACACAGAAACACAAATTCTTCCCATTCTGTTGAAATTTCTGAAATCCTCTTATTCTTTTCTTTTTGTTTTTTTAGTATAGAAACCGCTTCTTCTGTTAAGGGTATCGTACGGTAACCTGATTTACTCTTTGGTTCTCCGATACGCCACTCCTTTGCACTGTAACGATATTCCATACTTCTGCGAATCTGAATTGTTTTGGATTTAAAATCGACATCTCCCCATTTCAATCCTACCAATTCGCCTGTTCGCAATCCGGTTTGTAGTATAAAACGATACTGATTTTCATAGCTTTGATTTTCTGCATATTGTAAAAATGTTTTTTGTATGTCTCTTGTTAAAGCAACCTTCTTCTCAGAAGGCTTTCCCATATCACTTTTCACAGATTTTTTACAGGGATTGCTACGCAAGACTTCATTCTCTTTTGCATACTCAAACATATTGTATAATGCAATTCTTGCCTGATAAATTGTAGATGTGCGATACCCCTGATCTGCCATATCATAAAATATTTTCTGACATTGAAGTGGTTTCACGTCTGATAGTGTCATCTTCCCAATTACCGGTTTAATATTTTTAATATATCTCTCCGTATAATTGCGAACAGTATTTGAACGGACTGTTTTCTTTTTTATCCCAATCCAATAATCAAACCATTGATCGACCAGCATATCTGATGGCATTGAAATATCACTGTGTTCATCCACATAAGTCGCATCAGCAATCCATGCTCTGCACTCTTGCAGCTTTTTGAATCGTTTATGTTTTCTCTTTCCAAACCGATCTACAAATCTGGCTGAGTATAATCCCGTACTTTCCTGGGATATTCCCTTGCCAAGTTCTTTGCCTTTTAAATCTTTTCCCATATTTCAGCTCCTCTCATAAGAAGCCCTAATACAGTACCTTGTATTATACCATAGCATCTTATTTTTGTGAATATTCATTTTCATCTCATCTCCTGCCCCATCTCCTGTCAATCATTTATATTTCCACACTTTCCGAAATGAATTTTTCAAATTCTTTTCTCTTTACAAGTTTTTTCGTGCCTACGTAAAGCACAAACGGACATCTCGGTTCTTTCAAAAGACCACTTATTCTGTTTTGTCCAATATTACTGTATTCTGCTGCCTCTTCAATTGTAAGAGCCACTTTTTCACATATCGCAACATGTTGTTTGCTCATAAAATCCTTCCCTTATTATTTAACGTGCGTAGCATACACTTCTATCCGCAATACACACGATCATTCTTTGTATTCAACAACGTTTTCGCTTTCTCCATTTTCATACTTGCAATCGCTTCTCGTTTACTTGTACCTCCAACATACATTGGTGTACACATTTCTAAAATACGATCATAGATACGCCTTTTGTCCAACATGGTCTCGCTTTTTATTTCTTTCAGCGGAAGATTGGTTGTGATGATCAAAGGTCGTCCCGAACGGATCCTGCGGTCTATGACGCTAAAAACAATTCCTAACGCATATTCTGAATTTCGTTCCACTCCAAGATCATCAATAATCAAAAGCTGGTAAGAAGCCAATGCATTGATATATTCCGTTTTGTCTGCCAGTGGAAATATATCATCAATAATGGTATTGAAATTTGTCATCTTTACCGTTACTTCCCGCTTAAGAAGTTCATTGGCAATACACCCGGCAATATAACTTTTCCCGGTACCAACCGGTCCCCAGAACAAACAGCCTATATGATTTCTTTTCATTTCCTCCCAGTTATCAACATAGCTTTTTGCCTTATGCATTACTGCATCTGACATATCTGCATTCTCAAATGTCCACTCTTCCATCCTGCTCTCGTCAAAACAGATGCTCGTATTTCTACTGACTAATTCCCGGTGTTCTTTCTCTTTAAAATATTTTTGTTCTTCTTCATACGCTTTTCTGTCACAGGCACATTGCCTAGTATGTTTTTTCATCCCCATAAAGCCACCCTCGGGGAAAAAAGCTTCTTTCGCTTCCCCACAGACTTTGCAGTATTGCAAACCATCACTGCCTACACATACGATATCTTCTTCTCTCATCACAAACTCTCTCCTTCTCCATAGCAATAATTTACTTCATGATATTTATTTCTTTTATATTTCTCAGTTACTTTACTAGGTGCCACATTTCCGACTCCTGCACAGCCATTTTTACGACCAGATGAAGGTTGCTTTTCCGACTCTGTTGCAACCATCTTTTCAACCGCCTTATTCTCAACCAGCTGTAAACCAATCTCATCAGATGGAATTTTTATATATAAATGATTGGGTTTTGAAAAACCACCAGATCTGCGAACCAATAGTCCCACATCATCTAATTCCTTCAATGCTGTTTTTACAGAAGATTTACATTTACCGATTTGAGCAGACAATTCCTCTATCGGAAAAATCAGATAAACATTTCCATACTTGTCTATCCAACTATTCATTCTCGATATCCGTGCCCGGTCATACAAAATCATATAAAGGAATTTTGCAGTTTGAGAAATTCGCAGTTTTAGCAAAAACTTCGGAAACTGGAAGTACTGAAGCATCTGCTCTGACTCCTTCATGTATTCATATTTCATTCTTTTCTCGCCTCGTTTCTGTTTCTAACTGTTGTAAAAATCATTTTTATGCCGGCTCAAAAAATGTCCTTACACATATTCAAAAGATGAAGGGCATAAATACAGGCTCTTGATGAAAATTTTTTATTTTTCCTGCAAAAAATACCCTTTCATTAATACGAAACGCTGAGAGGCATTTTTACAGCCCCCTGAGGAAAACTTTTTTATTTTTTCTGTTAATTAAATATTTGAAAATAAAAAAACACTCACCTATCCAGGTGAATGCCTTATCAAAATTTTCTTATTTTGTTGTCTATGACGCTTACTCAGAAACGCTTGCGTATCTGCTAAAATGTAATTGCCTGCAATTATATTTTCACGTGGGTATGGGGACGTAACCCCCATCAAGTCTGCTACTCGTAAGTAATACAAAATTGTCAAAATGACAATACTGTAATACACGGGTGGATCTTGCTCTGGTTGTAACGTATGAATTCATACAATAATAGGCCCAAATGGGCACTTTCACCATTTGAGCCTATATATTATATATGTCTTTCAAATGATAGCTTAAAAAATAGCTGTCTAGACGGTATGTTTTTAACGTAGAATTGATTTTATGGAAGACAAGGCATGGAATGCTTTGTACCTTTAATGGAAAAATTTAATGATATTTACCATGTACAAAAAAGAAACGGCAGATAAAAAACATCACACGAATCCTTATCGTGCTGTAAACTATATAAGAGATGAGAACGGAAATCCTATATGCCCTATTGGACGTAAATTTCTTTTCAAACGAAAACAACATGTAAGATATAAAAAATATGGACGTACAGAAGAAATCTATCCAAGCTTATTAAGTGTACCCTTTTTACATAAAACAGTGACGATTTTCAAAAAACATATATTAATGTAAAGAAACGCCAGAACCAGCATTTGTCGGAACTAGCGTTTCTTTAGCAGAGACTTATTTTACAGCCCCGTTTTTTGCTTATATTATTTTCCTCCGTTGGATCTCAATTTTGGAAAGAAGATGACTATCTTAAAGCCCTTTTCCCACGGGGAAGCAGCTTCCAGACGAAGGTTTAGATCGTCAGCCATCTTCTTAACCAGGTAAAGCCCTATACCGGTAGCTTTCTTTCTGCTGTCAGTAGAATCCCCGGTAAAGCCCTTTTGAAAAATATACGGCAGATCATATTTTTTTACACCGATGCCATTATCCTCAACTGAAAGAACATCTGCGATCTCCGAATGTATCATAGAGATTGTTAGCATGGGACTATCGCTGCTATATTTTATGGCATTGCTCACGATCTGTCCCAACATAAACTGAAGCCCTCTACGGTCTGTATAGACTGTTTCAGATTGCAGTTTATTGATAATTACAAACTGCTTTTCTTCCAGAAGTGGGGCATAGTCCTCCAGAACTTCCCCCAAGCAGTCATTCAAATTGATATCCTTAAACTGATAATCCTTTGTACTGCTCTTTAACCGGGCATAGTATAACATCTGAGTGACATCCTCCTGAAGCTGACTGCGGACATAATCCAGTTTTGCTTGCAGGGGAGGAGACATTTCGTTGCTCCGATTATCCAGGAGCATGGTCAACAACGATAGGGGCGTTTTCGCTTCATGTGCCCAGCCCTCCACATATTCTTCATAGTCCTGTAGGGCATCTGCCATACTGTTACTCTCAGTTTTGTGTTCCTGTAAAACTGATGCCAGAAGCCGGATAGATTCTCCTTCTTCCCGGCTGATGGCACTGAGCAGCCGTTCCTCGTTGCAGATGGTAGGATCACTGAGGAAATCCCGGAACAGCTCTCGGCGGGTGGTCTCCCGCTTGTTTAGTACAAACAGAATTGCTGAAAACAAAAGGAGGCTTGTCAGAACTACTAACCCACTCAAGGTTTGAAATGCCTGAATGTCAGAAATCCAAAGAATGATAGCACAAAAGCAATCCACGCCCAACAGCAACAGCAGCCAGGGGTAGTACCGTTCTATCATGCGCCAAAGCCGCTTCATGGAGCCACCCCCGTTTCCAGACGATAGCCCATCCCACGAACCGCAACGATTCGCTGCTTCATCTCAAGACCGGACATCGTCTTTTTCAGCCTGGTCAGATTAACCTGCAAGGCATTTTCGTCTATGTATTCCGTGGTTCCCCATAGTGCTATGCAAAGTTGCTCCGTCGTGGCCAGAGCATCGCCGCCGGACAAAAGAGCAACCAACAGTTTTCCCTGATTTTTTGGAAGCACGACAGAGGTATTATGAATATAAAGCGTGTAGGTCTGCTGGTCTAACAGGAAATCTGGTCCCTCTATGAGATTGGTACGGCCTTCATACCTTTTGAGAATATTGGATACCCTGGCAAGAAGTCGATCTTTTCTGCACGGCTTCGTCAAATATTCATCAGCACCCAAGTGGAACGCTTGCAGTTCATCCTTTACCTGATCTCTGGAAGTCAGTACCAGGACGGGGATAGCGGTTTTATTCTTTAGTTCCTGGCAGATTTGAAAGCCACTGATCTCCGGCAAATTCAGGTCTAAGATCACAAGGTCAGGACGGAGGGCTGCCAGGAGCCGAACGGCATCTTCCAACTCGGTGATTGCCTCCGCAAGATACCCGTCCTTTTGAAGCATATTGCAGAGTTCTTCCCGCATATAGACTTCATCTTCCACAACAGCAATTCTTTTCACGGCAGCACCTCCTTCCAAATTATTCTTCTCTCTGTGGCTGCATCAGTGTCAGCAAATACCGATCACTGGAGCGCTTGACCACTCTCATATAAATATATTCTATCACGCAAAGCAGCAAAATCATAGTAGCAGATACAAGTAGCATTTCAGACACTGTCCCACGGGTTCGAGACGAGAGTATCCCTGTAAATAACGCCCTGACTCCAAACAGACTGCTGACAGCCGCAACCAATACAGGAAGTCCCATAAACCAGGTAATTTGCTTTCCAGCAGACTGGCAAAGGGTTTCGTAAGTAGCTCCCAGGCGGATCAGAGTCTGGTATCTGCGCCCGGTTTTCTGCTGACTCATCAGGAACTGAACACCCACGATGGTGTTGGCAACTACCAGGAAAACAATTGCTAGATATAGGGTAATATAACTGGATGCTATGGTGTAGAAAAGCTGACGACCCATATTCTGAAGATAGCTTTCATATTCAATGCCAGTTTCGTCCAGCTTCTCGTTCAAATCCAAATATGCAGTCATAAGGCTATTTCCATCCAGAGCCTGTTCACTGAGCACCGCATTGACATAGGTATCATACATCCCCTGGCTATAATATAGGAATGCTTCATCCGGAAGAATCAATGCAAAGGACAAGGTTATAGAACGGTCCGTGACCAAATTCACAGACTGAACCTCTCCTGTAAGATGAATCGGACTACCATCCAGTTCCACCTTGGGATGCCCGGCCAATACTTGGTTCAGCATTGCGGTACGGCTTACCGTAGTAAACTCTGTATCAATATAGACAGCGGCCTCCTTTTCGCCTAATTGGAGAGCCGGATTGCCGGACAATTCCAACAAACGATTATAGTCCGATAAACAAATCAAATATGGGTATGTGGCATAATCAAGATTGTTCAAAAGGACATCCCGGTCTTCCGACTGGGGCAGGCTTCGAAGAGAGTCCATAACAACGTCCATGCTGTAGGCATTATCATAATCTTCTGTGGTGTGAATACTCCCAACCCTCATTTCAAAAAGCTCTGAAAATTGATTTTCCAAACCGTTTTCTTTCAGGGCTGCCTTTATATTCGGAAGAACCTGCGATGAATCTTCTGCAGTATGATCTTCAAAAGTATAGTCGATTACATGGTCAGAAGACAGGCTATTCGTTCCTGCAATTCCTACGCCCGCACCAAAACAACACAGCGCTGCCAGAATCAGCAGGGAGCTGATGGCAATGGAGTTTGACTGATGAATGACATTCTCCTGAATCTGCCGGAAGGTAAATACATGCAGCTGCTTATTTCCTTTTCCTTTCTTAACAATCAAAGCAATCAGCGCACGCATCCCATAGAAAAGCAGCATCGTACCAACTATGCCCAACAGCAAAGTCAGTCCCATCATACTTACCTTTGTCCATGCAATTCTCTGAATCGCCATGTAGTAAGCCACTGCCAACATCACACTTCCGCATATAGCAGCCAGTCCATAGATAACAGATGGCATTTGCTTTTTGGGGTGGTTCGTTGGCTGGGATAGCAAAGTACCGATCTCTTGGCGGCTGATTCGTCCACTCAAAATCAGAAGTGCCGTCAGCTTAATTGCCAGAAATCCTGCCAGCGTCCATTCAATCGCAGACCAGGATAAAGAAAACTGATGACCGATGATCCCCATGCCTACCAGTTTGGCGGTGACAAGACTGACAATTTCTGAAAGCACCACAGCCACAGGTAATCCTATGAGCATGGCAAGAATACTGGTCAGGAAATCTTCCGCCAGAAGCATACCAAACAGTTTACTTCTACGCATCCCCAACATTAGATAAACACCAAACTCATGCCGTCTGCGCTCGAACTGATACTTGCAGGCAAAATAGATCAAAAAGAACAGAATACCGAGGGTCATCCCATAAAACGCAGGAATCAGAAGCAGGAGTTTGTCAACTGCGTCACTCTCCATTTTCTGCAAAAAGAGCATCACATCTTGAGTGGAGATGGAAAGAATCATGTAAAATGCAACAATAGAAATCACCAGGGAGCTGAAAAACAGACCGTTTTCCTTTCGGCTGCGGCGACTGTTCCGAAGAATGAGATTAGAGAACATTTGCGCTGCCCCCTCCCAGTTGCGCCATCACCTTCAGGATGCGCCCGTAGAACTCCTGCTGGCTTTCGTCTCCACGCCGAAGCTCATGAAAGATCACGCCATCCTGGATGAACAGGATGCGCTTACAGAAACTGGCGGCATTGGAATCATGGGTTACCATCAGGATCGTAGCTTGTTCGTCACGATTCAGGCCGGACAGCTTCTCCATAAGACTTCTTGCGTTCTTAGAATCCAGCGCACCCGTCGGTTCATCGGCAAGGATCATTTGGGGATGTAAGATCAGAGCCCTTGCTGCCGCAACACGCTGACGCTGGCCACCGGACATCTTGGACGGAAACTTATCCAGAACATCAGAAATTTCCAGATAGTCAGCCAACTGCTTCAGCCGCTGGCTGCTTTCTGTTTCGGCTACCCCATGCAAGGAAGTCGGGAGCAGGATATTTTCCCTGCCAGTCAGGTTGTCCAGCAATTCAAAGTTCTGGAATAGATAACCAACTTTTTTGCCACGGTACTCGGCAAGAGCCTTTTCCTTGAGGGATTGCAGAGTATCTCCCTCCACCTGAATGCTTCCACCTGTAGGCTGAATCACAGTTGCAATACAGTTGAGAAGCGTGGATTTGCCGGAACCACTGCTTCCCATAATACCGAGAAACTCTCCCGGCATGACCTGAAAAGTGATTCCGTTCAGTGCTCTCGTCTGGTTTGGCAACGCCCCATAGACTTTGGTAAGATTTTCAATATTCAAAATTGGTTTCATGTGAATGCCTCCTATCCATTTCTGGGTAAATGATAGCACAGAAGCACAATAAATAACACTTACAGTCGCTGTAAGGATTCTGTTCCTGTTTTCAGAACAAGAATGACGCATCAAGCGGAATAAGTATATGTTTTGTATAAACGTCGGGTGACAATGAAAAAATATGCTGGACTACCGGATTGGCTAACTTGCATTTCTTTGTCAATTCTGGTAACCGCTTCAAACATGGAAGTTTCTGTTCTTACTTTTATTATACTCAATCAATAAAATCAACACGGTTCAGCAAATTTTAATTATTTCCAATATGACAAAATTGCTTCCTGTTATATTTATCTATTTCTTTATTTCTCTATTATTCCGATCCGGTCTTCCAAAGGTATAAATAAGGTGTAAATTATTCGTCAATCATCAAAAAATCCTTTAAAGCCTAGGCTTTCACAGCATCCATTAAACACTGCCGTGACAATTAAAAGCAAATCATAATACAACAACGTTCTGTTCGATACTAGAAATATATCATCAGCATGCAGTTTGAGTGAAAAAAGTCTCATGGTCATGAGCAAAAATGAAAGCAAAATTTATTAGATGGTACAACATACTATGCCTTTAAAATTCCAGTTACATATTCATATTGGAACCTAATCACCAGTTATTTTTATTATAATACTTGCAAAAAAGAAGCGCTCATACAAGCACTTCTCCTTACCATATTAGGACTTCAATCAAAAGTTAATGGGCCACAAAGTGGGCCATTTTTCAAAAACTTACATGAATTTATATAGAGTTTTATCCAAGTCGGAAATCCGTTAAATGCTCTAGCTATCAGCATTTAAAGGCATTTAACAACTTATATGGACATTTATGAAATCGGTCTCGTAATAACAATACCAAGTTTCATTTCTCTATATTTCTCCTTTAAATGTATTGATTTCACAGCATTTTCAGCCATTTTGCTGTTCCCATCTTACCACACACAACCGGAATCCGCAACCCGGGACTGCCGCCCACCGGATTCTCTGTGCCGTAACAGCCAATGCTTTAATCCCTGGACATAATCATCAGAAGCTGACCACTGTCATAGGTAATTTCAGCCGTTTCCTCTGTAATCTCATTGCTGACAGTCAGTCCACTGTCCGCAACGGTGAGATGATACCGGTTCAACGGATACTTAAATCCTTTCAGGGACAATCCGGCTACATCTCCTCCTACAGAGAAAAAAGAAACATATTTTCCAAACTGCTCCTCTTTTTTCAGCACGGTTCCACTTTCAACCAGAGTAATATAATTCCACTGATCTGCAAGAACAATCTGTACTCCCTGTTCTTTTCCCATGGAAAGTAGTCCAAGATTGGCCAGTACATGATCTAGCCTTGTTCCGGTGGCACCAAAAATCAGGATTTCTTTTGCCCCTTCACGGATCATATGATTCACGGCAGACTGTGTATCGGAATCATCTTTTTCCGGCTTCAGCCTGACAATCTCAAGATCCTTCAGGCTTTCCATGTAGGCTTCCCCTTCTTCAGAAAGACTGTCAAAATCTCCCACTGCAAGATCCGGAGTAAATTCCCGGTTTCTCATGAACCATTCCATGCCTTTATCTGCGGCAACAAGGGCAAGGCTTTCTCTTTGGCCTTCTTCTATTCTTTTTTTCAAAAAACCGAGGGCAAAACCATCCTGGATATTGCCCCCGCTAATTATTACTGTATCAATCATTTTCAGTCCAGCTTTTCTTTGATATCGTGAATCCGCTCTGTGATATGTCTTACATTGGCTGCCACATCTCCCTTAAATACCCAGGAACCGGCTACCATAAAATTGGCTCCTGCACGCATAACGGTTTCCAGGGTATCATCATTGATGCCACCGTCTACCTGAATGTCAACATCCAGATCTTCCTCATCGATCAGTTCACGGAGCTCCTGAATCTTCTCTGTACACTCATCCATATATTTCTGTCCGCCAAAGCCCGGCTGAACGGTCATCACGAGCACCATATCCACATCTTCGAGAAGATGGCTGATGTCATTTACCGGTGTGGATGGTTTAATGGAAACTGCCGCTTTTACACCGGAAGCTTTAATCTGCTCCAGCGTACGCTCCAGATCCTCACATGCCTCCGCATGTACGGTAATGGAATCTGCTCCACACTCTACAAAATCGCGAATATATCTTTCCGGTTCTGTTACCATCAAATGTACGTCGAAAAACATGTTGGATTCTTTCCGGATTGATTTGATCACCGGCATTCCAAACGAAATACTCGGAACAAAATCTCCATCCATAACATCAATATGCAGATATTCAACACCTTCTCTTTCGAGAATTTTAATCTGTTCTCCCAGTCGGTTAAAATCTGCTGATAAAATCGACGGGCACAATCGGTATTCCATGACTCAGTATCTCCTTTTCTCTTTTAATTCCTGATGCAGCTCCAGATAGTCTTCATAACGGAGTCTGCTGATCTCATTGTTCTCAAGGGCTTCCTTAACGGCGCAGCCCGGTTCATGTATATGACGGCAGCCCTGGAAACGGCACTGTCCTTCATATTTCCGGAACTCCGGAAAATAATCCTTCAGTTCCTGTTCCTCCATATTTTCAATATATAAGGAGGAAAATCCTGGCGTATCCACAAGAAACGTATCCTGCGCTACCGGTATAATCTGTGCATGGCGGGTAGTATGTTTTCCACGCTTCAGCTTACGGCTGATCTCACCGGTCTCCATCTCTACCTCTTCCTGAAGGGAATTGGTAAGGGAAGATTTCCCAACACCGGAAGGACCTGCAACAACCGTTGTTTTGCCCTGAAGCACTTCCTCAATCTCGCCAAGGCCTTCCCCTTTCAGGGCACTTGACAGAATTACCTGATAACCACAGCTCTGGTAAGTTTCACAGAGAAACTCCAGCTCTTCTTCCGTTGCCAGGTCTTTTTTGTTGAAACAGATAACCGCCGGAACATCTTCCCGTTCCATCATAATGAGGAAACGGTCCAGAAGCATGAAATTAGGTTTGGGGTTATCCATGGCAAAGATTACAAGCGCCTGATCTACGTTGGCTACTGCCGGGCGGATCAGAGAATTCTTCCGCTTATGAATCTCTGTCACACTGCCTTCCAGCTCTTTTTCATCCAGAACTGCAATGTCTACATTATCCCCTACCAGGGGCTTGAATTTATCTTTTCGGAAAATGCCTTTTGCTCTGCATTCGTATGTATTGCCGTCTTCTGCATATACATAGTAGAATCCGGCAATACCTTTGATTATTTTTCCCTGCATAATCAGTTGGCTTCCTTAAAGGTAACGGTATAAGTACCAAGCTGCTGATAATCTCCATTTACCTGCTCGTAAAGGTAAATGGTTCCGGTTGTAACACCGTCTGCACCTGTCACATCAAGCTGATACGGGAAGTTTACATTCTGTCCGTCAAGGATGGTGGAAGCCTTCGGCTCACCATTTACTTCCTGAATCAGTTCCAGACGGATTGCTCCTCCGTTATATCCGGACGGAGTATCCAGTGTCTGTGTACATTTCCAGCCGGAACCGCTTGTTGTGCTTCCTGCGGATGCCACTGTGCTGTCTGTAGATGCAGTACTGTCTGTGGCGGCTGTGCTGTCTGTGGACACGCTGCTGTCTGTAGACGCGGTACTGTCTGTGGATGCACTGCTGTCCGTAGACGGAGCCTGGTCACCGGAGCTGATCGTCAGATAGATTGGCTGATCCGGATCCGCTGCCGCATAAGCTTCCGGTTCCTGTGCGATAACAGTTCCGGCAGCCTCTGTACTCTGCTGCTCTGTAATCTGGATATCAATAAACTTGCCCAAAGTAGTAAGCGCATCATCCTTGCTCATTCCAACAACACTTGGAACCTCTGCGTTATCGCCATAATCAACACCACGGCTGACTGTCAGTGTTACCGAAGATCCAGCCTGCACAGAAGTGCCTGCTGCCGGCTCAACGCTGTAAACATATCCCGGATCTACCAGTGCGTAACCGTTATCATCGGTCTCACTGTACTCCTTCTGAACAGTTACCTCAAGTCCCAGATCCTCCAGAGTCTGCTGTGCGTCAATTCCGGTACGTCCATCCAGATCCGGAATGGTAACCTGTGCAGTTCCGGTACTTACCCAGTACTTCACAGTTGTATATTCTTCCACCTGAGTTCCCGCTGCGGTTTCCTGACGGGAAATCTTGCCTTTTTCCTGGTTGGAAGATTCCTCACCTGCCATCTGTACACCAAGGTGTGCATCATTTGCAAGTGTCTTTGCCTCATCTTCTGTCTTACCTACAAGATCTGGCACAGTTGCCATATTGGATGCTGACTCTTCTGTCTTCTGCTCGGTCTCTGTTTTTCCGCTGTTTGTACTGCTGTTTCCAAAAAGGCCTGCCGCACGTCCAAAAACAACCACCAGGATAATCAGAAGGGCCGCCCCTCCGATTAATGCAGCAATTGTCAGGCCCATGCCGGAACCTTTTTTCTTTTTCTTTCCGGATTTCTTTCTGGCGCCTGCATCGTAGTCGTCCTCAGCATCATCGTAGTCGTTATCATCATACTCTTCTTCCTCAAGAGCAGTGGGTTCCGGCTTGGTAATCTGCTTCGGTGTATGTTTGATTTCTCCCAGTTCTTCCTCGGAGATCACAACAGTCTTGGCGTCTGTATCTACCGTGGCAAGCTTCACAAAATCTCCCTGAGGATCAATCAGTGAATGCTTCAGATCTGCAATCACATCCTCCATACGTCCATAGCGGCGATCCACACTCTTCTGGGTACATTTCAGGATGATCTGCTCCAGGCTGTACGGAAGATCCGGTGTATACACACTTGGCGGAACCATCTCTTCCTGTAGATGCTTGATAGCAATGGCAACGGTTGTATCTCCGTCAAAAGGAACTCTTCCTGTTACCATTTCATACAGTGTGATACCAAGAGAATAGATATCGCTCTTCTCATCGCTGTATCCACCTCTTACCTGTTCCGGAGAACTGTAATGTACCGATCCCATCACATTGGAGCTGATGGTATTGGATGACGCAGCTCTGGCAATTCCAAAGTCTGTTACCTTCACTTTACCATCTGTGGAGATGATAATATTCTGCGGTTTTACATCTCTGTGAACAATTCCATGGCTGTGTGCTGCTTCCAGACCCATGGAAACCTGAATCGCAATGCTTGTTGCTTCCTTGATGGAGAGTTTGCCTTTTTTGGAAATATATTCCTTAAGGGTAATTCCCTCAATCAGCTCCATAACAATGTAATAAACACCACCGTCATCTCCCACGTCAAATACATTGACAATGTTCGGATGAGTAAGACCGGCTGCTGCCTGGGCCTCACTTCTGAACTTTTTGATAAATGTGGTATCCTCCCGAAATTCCGGTTTCAGGACTTTCACTGCTACAAAGCGGTTCAGCTTGTGGTCCATAGCCTTATAGACATCTGCCATTCCGCCAGTTCCGATTTTTCCTACGATCTCATAGCGCTCGGCTATGATCATTCCCGTCTTCAACATGTTTCCACCTCATTCGTGAATGGTTCTACCAGTACGATTGCAATATTATCCTTACCACCATTCTGATTTGCTTCCCGAAGGAGCGCGCTGCCCTTCTGATCAATATCTGCTTCCGGATCGGATATGATTTCTGCAATCTTTTCATCTGCAACCATATTGCTGAGGCCATCTGAACACATAAGAATGGTACAGCCTTCCTCAAGTTTCAGATCAAAGAAATCCACATCCACCGTTTTCTCCGCGCCAAGCGCCCTTGTAATAATGTTCTTGTCCGGATGATTCCGTGCTTCCTCCTGGCTGATCTCGCCCATTCTCACCATTTCCTGGACCAGTGAATGGTCTCTGGTGATCTGGTGGATCCCGTCCTGAATCACGTACAAACGGCTGTCACCTACATTGGCTACATAGGCATACTGATCTACAATAGTCGCCACTACCATAGTGGTTCCCATGCCCCGGAGGTTTTCGTCTTCCTGTGCACGGTTTCTGATCTCCGTGTTTGCAGTTTCAATGGCATGACGAATGACCTTCACCGGATTGTAATCCGCATCTTCACGGATTTCATCCACAAGGATCCGTACTGCATGTGAGGATGCATAGTCACCGGCGTTATGGCCACCCATCCCGTCCGCGACTGTGAAAAGATTAGGCAGATTTCCCACCGGACCTTCAGACGCAAACACGTAATCCTGATTCATCTTCCGCTTCTGCCCTACATCAGTAGCTGAGTATATCCTCATGTCACTTCTCGCTTTCTGTTTTTTCCATGTAACTTTTTCTTAGCTGTCCACAGGCACCGTCAATATCACTGCCCATTTCCCTTCTAATAGTAACATTAATTCCGTATTTTTCAAGTTTTATTTTGAAATTCTCCACAGCCTGTCGAGTAGACCTCACATAGGAACGTTCCTTAATCGGATTAACCGGAATCAGATTTACATGGCAGTTAATTCCTCTGATACGGCCTGCCAGCTGCTTTGCATCTTCCTCGCTGTCATTGACCCCGGCCACAAGACTGTACTCAAACGTAATCCTCCGACCTGTTTTGTCAAAGTAATTTCTGCAGGCATCCAAAACCTCATCCATGGAATACTTATTTGCAATAGGCATCAGTTCCTGACGCTTTTCATCATTTGGAGCATGAAGGGAAAGCGCCAGGGTAATCTGAAGTTTTTCTTCCGCCAGCTCATACATCTTCGGCACAATTCCACAGGTGGAAACCGTCACATTTCTCTGGCTGATTCCAAGGCCGTTCTCGTCGGTAAGAATCCGGATAAAGCGGACAAGATTATCATAATTATCCATCGGCTCTCCGGTTCCCATTACAACCACATTGGCCACACGCTCTCCGGTATCTGCCTGAATCCGGTAAATCTGATCCAGCATCTCGGAAGGTTTCAGGCATCTGGTCAGTCCTCCAATGGTGGAGGCACAGAACCGGCAGCCCATACGGCAACCAACCTGCGAGGAGATACATACGGAGTTTCCGTGATGATATCTCATAAGAACACTCTCAATTACATTTCCGTCTTCCAGCTGAAAAAGATATTTTCTGGTTCCGTCAATTTTTGAAATCCTCACATCCGCCTGGCTGAGCGCTGTAATCGGATAAACCGAAAGCTTTTCACGGAGGCTTTTGGAAAGATTTGTCATTTCATCCCAGGAGGTAACCAGTTGCTGATGAAGCCATGCATAGATCTGTTTTGCACGGAAGGGCTTCTCGCCGATCTCTGTCATCAGATTTTTCAGTTCCTCCATTGTCATGGATTTTATATCTGTCATTTTCTGTTATTTCCTTCTGAATCTGGCAATAAAGAATCCGTCTGTCTTATGTATTCCAGGCAGAAGCTGCAGATATCCAAGCTTGGTGGATTTACAGTGAAGTTCTTCCGGAATATACGGGTCAAGGCTTTCCAGTCGGAACGGATAGTTCTTTAAAAACCATAATACATTTTCTTCGTTTTCTTCACGGGCAATGGTACAGGTACTGAAAATCAGTGTTCCATCCGGTTTCACGTATTTCGCCGCCTTGTCAAGGATCATCCTCTGAAGCATTACGATTTCTTCCTGTTTCTGTGGCGTTGCCCTGTATTTAATCTCCGGTTTCTTGCCGATAACTCCATACCCGGAACACGGTACATCCGCAATCACAATATCTGCAGCCTGTTCAGACTCCGGATCATAAATGGTTGCATCCTGAACTTTTGCATCAACATTGATCACACCGGTTCTCTGAATGTTTTCCTTAATCAGATCGGCTTTGTACTGGCTTACATCCCTTGCATCCACATTTCCGTAATCGCCCATCTTATCTGCGACGTGAATACTCTTGCCACCTGGCGCCGCGCACATATCAATGATGTAATCCCCTTTTTTGGGGCTGGCCGCCTCTGCCACCAGCATGGAGCTGATATCCTGCACCAGGATTTTTCCCTGAAGGAATGCATCCAGTGTCAGGATATGGTTGTAATCAGAAATTTTCAGTGCATAGGAAAGATACGGTGCCTGTTCCACCGTTACTCCCTGTGCTTTCAGGCTGGTAACGATTTCCTTCCGAGACGCTTTATGTGTCCGGCACCGCACTGTAATCGGTCTTTCTGTGAGAAAATCTTCAAGAATTTTCTCGGTTGTCTTCACACCATAGGCAGCATTCCATTTTTCCACAAGATATTCCGGCATGGAATACTTCACAGAAAGATAACGTACTTCGTTCTCTTCTCTTAACGGAAGTTCCAGATTTCCAATTTCCCTTGCAATGGTACGGAGCACTCCGTTGACAAAAGGTTTCAGATTATAGAAGCCTTTTTTCTGTGCCAGCTTCACCGCCTCATTACATACAGCACTGTCCGGCACACTGTCCATAAATTTCAGCTGATATACCGCACTTCTTAAAATCTCACGAATCTGCGGTTTCATCTTATTTACGGATATTTTGGAAAAAGAATCAATCACATAGTCAATATAAATCCTGTATTCCAGGGTTCCCTCGCATACTCTCGTTATAAAACTGCGTTCCTGCTTGGGAAGGAACTGATATTTGGAAAGAGCATTGCGGATGGCAATGTGGCTGTGCTCGCCTTCTTCCTCAATCTGCAGCAGGATCTCAAGGATCAGTTCTCTTGCATTTACTCCGCTGTTAATCACGATTTCTACCTCCTGCAAGGATAATCAGTCTCAGAAGCTGTAAGATAGATGCCGCCAGCGCTGCCACATAGGTAAGTGCTGCCGCTGTCAGTACTTTTTTTGCTCCTTTTTTTTCATCTGTGCCTAAAATACCGGTGCTCTCCAGCATCTTCAGGGCTCTGGAAGATGCATTGATCTCAACCGGCAATGTTACCAGCTGAAACAGAACTGCCAGTGAAAACAGAACAATTCCCAGAGTTACCAGGGGACGGATCGAAAAAATCAGTCCTGCAATAAACAGTGGCCATGATAACTGTGACCCGATATTTGCAGCCGGCACAATGGCAGACCGGATATTCAGAGGCGCATAATTGATGGCGTCCTGAATGGCATGTCCACATTCATGTGCAGCCACACCTACTGCTGCCAGTGAATTTCTTCCATAAATATCTTCAGAAAGAGACACGGTTTTTGTTCTTGGGTCATAGTGATCCGTAAGGCTTCCTCTGATCGGAACCACCTGTACATCCGTAATTCCGGCGGCTCTTAAGATTCTCTGTGCAGCTTCTGCGCCGGTAATCCCGGAATGATTCCGGACTTTTCTGTAAACCGCAAAGGTACTGTGGAGCTTTGCGGAGGCTGCAAGAGAAAGAAGCATTCCGATTACAAGTAAAAGAACGGTAGGGTCCATTCCCCATCCGTAATAACCATATCCGTACATAACTCATCACTCCCTGGAATCTTTAAACATGTCTCCTGGTTTCAGCTGATATCCCCGGAGGAAGGCATCTGCTTCCATACGTTTTTTGCCTTCCAGCTGTACTTCCTGAAGCACCAGCACATTCTTTCCACATGCTACACGGATTCCCTCTTTGTCTGCGGAAATCACAGTTCCCGGCGCTTCTTCTGCCTGTTTTTCCTGTACAGAACTCTTCCATACCTTCATTGTTTTTCCATTGATAAAGGTAAATGCGCTTGGCCATGGATTCAAGCCTCTTATCAGTCGCTCCAGTTCCTCTGCATTTTTGCTGAAATCCAGAAGTCCCATTTTCTTGGAGATCATGGCCGCATATGGAGTCGGACTTTCTTCCGGCTGTTTTTCGCGGGTGGCAGTTCCGTCAAAAATGGACGGCAATGTCTGAATCAGAAGTTCCGCGCCCGCCTGGGCAAGTTTGGCAAACAGGCTTCCTCCTGTCTCATCCTTCGCAAGTGGCACCACAATTCTTGAAATCATGTCACCGGTATCCAGTCCGGTTCCCATCTGCATGATGGTAACGCCGGATTCTTTTTCTCCGTCGATCACTGCCTGCTGGATCGGCGCTGCTCCACGGTACTTCGGAAGCAGAGATGCATGGATGTTGATGCATCCGAACTTCGGCATATCCAGAATACTCTTCGGAATAATCTGTCCAAATGCCGCTACAACAATAATATCCGGTGCAAGACATTTAAGTTTCTCCACAAACTCCGGATCCCTTACCTTCACCGGCTGCAGAACCGGAATTTCATGTTTCAGTGCTTCTTCTTTCACAGGGGTAGGCATCATGGTCTTGCCTCTGCCCTTAGGTTTATCCGGCTGTGTAATTACAGCCTCCACCTCATATCCGTTCTCTACCAGCGCCGCAAGAGGTGCTACCGCAAAGTCCGGAGTTCCCATATAAACAATTTTCATATTATCCCGCCTTTAGTCTTCCTCATCATAAGTTACCTTGTGAAGTTTTCCCTCCACAAGTTCTGTATACATTTTTCCGTCAAGATGGTCGATCTCGTGGCAGAACGCTCTCGCAAGAAGTCCCTCACCCTCAAGGATCTGCTCTTCCATGTTGACGTCAAGTGCTTTTACTTTCACGTAGTTCGGACGTGTAACCTGTCCTGCCATTCCAGGAACACTTAAGCATCCCTCATCACCGGTCTGCTCACCGCTGGTCTCAAGGATCTCCGGATTGATCAGGACAATCGGGCCTTCCCCTACATCAATTACAACAATACGTTTCAGGATTCCCACCTGTGGTGCCGCAAGGCCTACGCCCATTGCATCATACATGGTATCCAGCATATCTGTAATCAGTTCTCCGATCCTTGGTGTCATTTTGTCCACTGTGCGGGATTTTTTTGTCAGTACAGAATCGCCCTGTACACGAATTGTTCTAAGTGCCATTTTTCTTCTCCTTTAATTCATATCAAATTGAATGTATATCTTCCGGAATCCGGAATTTATCTCTATATATTTCTCCAGCTTTTCTCTGACTGCCGTGAGAAAACGTATATCTGTGTGCTTCAGATGGAGCACCTGGCGGTAAACATCTTTTACTTTTCCTACCGATGCAGACGCAGGGCCGATCATGTGAAGCTCCTCTTTCGGACTTACCCTGCGGATAAAAACTTCTATATAATACATGGCTTTTTTGAGAAATTCTTCATCCTGGCAGGCGCCAAAAACGGTCATCATATGGGCTGCCGGTGGATAATCCAGAAGCATCCGGTAACCCATTTCTTCTTTATAAAATTTTTCATAATCCTGGATAGCTGCCGCCTGAATGCTGTAATGTTCCGGCTGATACGTCTGGATCACCGCATGTCCCGGCCGGTCACCTCTGCCGGAACGTCCCACTGCCTGGGTCAGAAGCTGAAAGGTTCTCTCTCCACAATGATAATCATCCATATTCAGGGAAAGATCTGCCGCAATCACGCCGACCAGAGTTACATCCGGAAAATCATGTCCCTTGACAATCATCTGGGTTCCCACCAGAATATCTGCCTCATGCCCTGCAAAAGATGCCAGAATTTTTTCATAGCTGTCCTTGGTCCTTGTGGTATCAAAATCCATCCGAAGTACCCTGGCTTCCGGAAATTCTTTTTCCAGAACTCTCTCAATCTGCTGGGTTCCTGCCTTAAATCCTCCAATATGAGGCGAACCACAGGACGGACAGACTTCCGGCTTCGCTGTTTCATAACCACAGTAATGGCAGATCAGCCGATTTCCGTTATGCTCACTTAAAGATACATCACAGTGTGGACATTTCATCACATGGCCGCAGGCCCGGCAGGAGACAAACCCTGCATAACCTCTCCGGTTCAGAAACAGCATGGCCTGTTCCCGTTTTTCAAGGACCTGTTCCAGCTGAGTTTTAAGTTCCCGGCTCAGCACAGAACGGTTTCCTTTTTTTAATTCTTCCCTCAAATCCACAATCGATACCTGTGGAAGAGGTCTTTCCTCATAACGTGCACGCAGTCTCACCAGCAGATATTCTCCGCTGCACCCATGGCTGTATGCTTCCAGTGACGGAGTTGCGGAACCCATCACAACCTGTGCATGTTCCATCTGTGCACGTTGGATCGCAGTTTCCCTCGCATGATACCTGGGCGTATTTTCGCTCTTGTATGTGGGTTCATGTTCTTCATCAATCACAATCAGTCCCAGATTGGAAAACGGTGTAAACAGTGCAGATCTGGGGCCTACCATCACCTGCACCTCTCCACGTTTTGCCCGTTTAAACTGATCATAACGCTCTCCTAAAGAAAGTCTGGAATTCAGAACCGAAACCTTATCCCCAAACATGGCATAAAAGCGGCGGACAGTCTGGTACGTAAGGGCAATCTCCGGAATCAGGACAATGGCCTGTTTTCCTTCCTCCAGAACTTTCTGGATCAGCCGCATATAGACCTGGGTTTTTCCGCTTCCGGTTACTCCGAACAGGAGCGTTGGTCTCGGATGTGGATTCTGCCATTCCCGGAAAATCTGCTCTGCCGCTTCCTGCTGTTCCTGATTCAGGCACAGCTCTCTGTCGTCTTTTACAAGCCCCTCACTTTCCGGAATCCGGTACATTTCCTGACTTTCGATTTTTATAAAACCTTTTTTTTCGAAGAAATCAAGAACAGAACTGCTGGCCCCCAGTTCTTTGGATGCGTAGGTGTAATCCAGACTTTTTGACTCCAGAATTGTCCGCAGAAATCTTTCACGTGCCTTAAAGCGGCTGCCCTCCAGTTCTTTCAGCAATTCTTCGGCAGCCGCTTTCTCCCCGGTAAAAAAAATCAGTTTTTTTTCTTTGGCCCGGACTTTATCTTTTACAGGCAGAACCGTCTTCAGTGCCTGAATCATGGTAGAACCATACGTCTCTTTCATCCATGCCGCAAGTGCGATCAGCCTGGATTCTGTTGTCTCACCATCTGTGGATACTCCCTGGATTTCCTTGGTTCTGGAAGCATCGTATTTGGCTTCTGTGGAAATCCCGATTACATAACCCTTCCGGACTGTATTTCCCTTTCCGAAAGGCACTGTAACCACAACGCCCGGTTTTATGGACTGCTCCAGTTCTTCCGGAACACGGTACTGAAAATCCCGGTCCAGCTTCTCATGTGAAATGTCAATGATCACATCTGCATAAATCATCCGTTTACGCTTTCTGGTCTTCTTCCAGGATTTCCTGAATCAGCACACGCTCATCCATTGGGTATTTTTTGCCCTTGATTTCCTGGTAATCCTCATGGCCTTTTCCTGCAAGAACAATAATATCTCCTGGTTCGCCATGATGAATCGCATAGGCAATCGCTTCCTTACGATCCGGAATCTCCACATATTTTCCATCTGTTTTTGCCATTCCGATTTTAATATCGTCAATGATAGCCTGCGGATCTTCATCTCTTGGGTTATCGGATGTGATGATGGTCAGGTCTGCCATTTTTCCGGAAACCTCACCCATCTCATAACGGCGGAGTTTGGAACGGTTTCCACCACATCCAAACAGGCATACCAGTCTGTGCGGGTTGTATTCCTTCAGTGTTCCAAGAAGGCTCTCCAGTGCCATGGCGTTATGTGCGTAATCGATCATCAGTGTAAATTCATCCGATACCTTGATCATCTCAATACGTCCTTTGACTTTGGCTACTTTCAGAGCCTTGATGATGTTCTCTTCTGATACTTTGAAATGACGGCAGATGGCAATGGCTGTCAGGGAATTGTAGATGCTGAATTTACCCGGAATATCAATCTCAACCGGGAAGTCCAGAAGTCCCTTCACATGGTAGGAAATTCCAAGATATCCTTTTCTTCCCACAAGTTTTGCATCTTCTGCACGAAGATCCGCTTTTTCAGAAAATCCGTAAGTTTCAAGAGCACAGGTGTGTCCCTCCACAATCCGGTCAAAATGCTCATCGTCACGGTTTACGATACCGACTTTACACTGTTTGAGAAGCATGGATTTGCAGTGAAGATAATCGTCAAAATCCTTATGCTCGTTCGGTCCGATATGATCCGGTTCAATATTGGTAAAGATACCAAAATCAAAGATGAAGCCCTGGGTTCTGTGAAGCATCAGTCCCTGTGAGGAAACCTCCATAACTACCGCGTCACATCCTGCCTCTACCATATCATGAAAATATTTCTGTACCATGTAGGACTCCGGTGTGGTATTGGCAGCCGGGATATGTTTTTCTCCGATAATCGCCTCGATAGTTCCGATAAGACCTACCTTGTATCCAGCATTCTCAAGGATGGATTTTACCATATAGGTGGTTGTGGTTTTTCCTTTTGTTCCTGTGATTCCGATGGTTTTCAGTTTCTCTGCCGGATGTCCGAACCATGCAGCGGAAATAAACGCCATGGCATAACGGGTATCCTTCACCTGAATTACCGTTACATCAGAAGGAGCTTCTACAGGTTCCTCCACAATAAGAGTTCTGGCTCCCTTTGCCACAACATCCGGCACAAATTTATGTCCGTCTACTACAGCGCCCCGGATGCAGATAAAAAGGCTTCCCTCTTCCACTTTACGGGAATCATAAACAACAGAAGAAACTTCCTGGTCTGTACTTCCCTGAAGACATTTGTATTCAAGATGTTCCAATAAGGATAAAAGTTTCATTTTTTCTCCTCCATTTCCCCGTATCTCTGCTGTCGCTTCGCGGCCAGAATACGGGAAGGCATACTATTCTTGTTTTATGTACATACCATATAGAATAGCACACCTGCCCCCTGTTTTCAACGTTTCTTTACGGTGCGCCCAACGCCTGAAACATCACTTTTTCTCTCGCATTCCGGCATATTTTCGGTACAGCCAGAAAGCCCCCAGAGCTGTGATTGCAGCTGTCAGTGCAAGCAGAACAAACAGTTCTGTATCTGTATCATCTCCTGTTTTCGGATGTGTGGATGCCTCTCTTGCCATTCCTTCCTGTACAGATGTGGAATCCGGCTCTCCATTTTCTGAGATCATCTCTGTTTCCAGCGCTTGGGTGGCTTTTCCTTCCACAGTAATCTCTGCGGATGCAGTCACCTGTTTTTCACCGGTTTCCTTACTTGTCACAGAGATCTGGTTAAAAAGTTTCTGGTTTACGGTTTTTTCCGGAATCTTTACCGTTGCCTGAAGTGACACGGCTTCTCCTGGCGCTATCTGTGGGATCAGTGCCTTGGTTCTGGTGCTGTTTAACCTAATGCCTTCCTTTTCCACAAACTGTGCTTCAATTCCCTCTGCCTGAAAACGTTCTGTTCCAACAACCGAATGCAGTGTTTTTTCCCCTGTATTTATGATACAGATCTGATACGTCACGGTTTCTCCTGGAGCTGCGCTTTCCCGGTCTGCTGTTTTCTTTACGGAAAAATCCGCCTTCAAAGACTGCAGCGGACTGACCACCTCCGCCTTCCGAAAGATAGTTTCCTCCGGACGGCCTTTCACTTTTGCCCCTGCTTCCACTTTATGCTCCAGATCCTTTTCCTGTTCATTTAAAAGCGGTGCCAGAATATAAAAACTCCTCTGTTCACCGGCTTTCAACTCTGTCACTTCCGCCCTGGAGCCTTTTCCGGTAAGTCCCTGTGCTTCTTCCCACTGCTGCGTAATCTTCGGGCAGGAAAAACTGCTGGTCATCCGGATATTCTCAAGATCCAGAGCCCCTGTATTCGCAAGATCTACCCGATAACGGATGGTTTTTCCGGCTTTCATTTCTTCTGTCTCGGAAGTTACAGAAAGTGTCATATCTGCTTTTGCAGCTTCCACAGTAAGAATTGGAGAAATTCCTTCCGCAAGAATCTGAGTACTTCCGTTTTCTTTCACCAGAAGAGCTGTTCCCGCACCATCACAGTCTTTCTGCAGCGGTTCATCCTGCACCAGCAGATAACTGGTTTCTTCCACCGGATATCTGTATTCTTCCCGCAGAGACAGCGGAATCTGCAGCAAAATAGATTCCTCATGGAAATTTTCCGTTTCTATCTTATATACCAGTTTTGTGATTTCCGTATCTTCGCCTTTCTGATTTTTCACCGGTATCTGCTGTGTCTGTACATTTTCCGGAAGTGATGTTGTTTCCGGGGAAAAATATTCCGAGACATACACCACGCAGGTCACTGGTTCCGGTTCCACGTCAGGATTTTTGTTTTCCCCGGATTCCTCTTCCGATTCTTCTTCTGGCATTTCCTCCGTTTCTTCCGGATTTTGATCCTCTTCCGTGACTTCTTCGTTTTCCAGTATCATGGCAGAGCTTTCATTCTCTACATCTTCTCCTCCGGACGTCGTTCCCTCCTGTGAGCCCTCACTCTCTTCCTCCTGCGTTTCATTCTCTTCGTATACTGTTTTCCCGGATGCCAGCTCCTCCATGTACTCATCTTCTTCCTCCATTTCCTGCTTATTTTCCGATTCTGTTATTTCCGGCAGGTTCTCATTGCCGTCCGAAATCCTTCTTTCCATTATCCAGTCCTTTAATCCCGTGATCCGGATATCCAGCTCTGCCATTCCCTTCTCTCTGTCTGTCCAGAAACAACTCTGCTCCACTTTCGGGTTCGGCCCTGACTGAAATGCAGATGCCAAAACGGTTCCCGGCTGAATATTTCCCACCAGTACAGTTCCCGCAGCTGCAGCTGCAATTGAAGTTCTCCTTATCTGTTTCCATATTCTGTTTTTCATCACAATTCTCCATTTCTGCCTGCTATGGCATTATCTTTTACACATTCACATTTAACAGAAGCTTACTTTTCCACAGACAAAGGCATCCCTCCCCGGCAAAACGGTGCATAACCGTCAGAAAAACAATATTTATCAATAAAAAAAGGATTTCTGCATCGAACTGATGCGTGAATACATTCCGCAGAGCGCGGAAATTAGACTCTTTCAATGTAGCACATTCCTCAAATGGGCGCAACCAGATATAAAAATTATAAAGTTTGTTTAAACTTTCTTTATAAATTTTCGATTTCTTTTAGATTGCCGACATAATTTAAACATATTTCCTCTATATAATAGGTCTTGGATAGATGAAAAACCACTCTCTATCTCCCCCCTCAAAAAATAGTAGGAAATGAACCGCCTGACCGAATCAGGCGGTTTTTCCTTGTCTGAAAATTCACGGCCTGACAACTATCTGTAAACCATATTCATCTAAAATTCTATTGCATTTCCAACATAGGTCTTTTATAATAAAATATAATACTCGTTACTATTGAACAGTAACCAATTTTAAAGAGAAATGAGGTATTTCCTATGAGCGAAAAAACCGTAGTAGTTGCATTAGGCCACCGAGCACTTGGTACCACACTTCCTGAGCAGAAAACAGCCGCCCGACTTGCAGCCAAGGCAATCGCAGACCTGGTTGAAGAGGGAACCCGCGTGGTAATCTCCCACAGCAACGGTCCGCAGGTAGGGATGATCCACACCGCAATGAATGAATTCGGCAAGGCACATCCTGATTATACATTTGCACCAATGTCCGTATGTTCTGCCATGAGCCAGGGTTATATCGGCTATGACCTTCAGAACGCCATTCGTGCGGAACTTATTTCCAGAGGAATCTATAAACCTGTCAGCACCATTCTCACACAGGTTGTCATTGATCCATATGATGAAGCATTTTCCGAACCGGAGAAGATCATCGGTCGTGTCCTGAATGCAGAAGAAGCAGAAGCCGAGGAAGAAAAAGGAAACTTCGTCACAAAAGTAGGGGAAGGACAGTACAGAAGAATCCTTGCAGCACCGAAGCCACAGAAGATCGTGGAGATCGAGACCGTGAAGGTTCTTTCCCAGGCAGAGCAGATCGTTATCGCAGCAGGCGGTGGCGGAATCCCGGTTCTTGAGCAGGGTACCCAGCTGAACGGTGCCAGCGCCATCATCGAAAAGGACCGTGCAGCAGGACTTCTTGCAGAGGAACTG
The DNA here is from genome assembly GCF_013304735.1 of Blautia luti. Lineage (GTDB taxonomy): Bacteria > Bacillota > Clostridia > Lachnospirales > Lachnospiraceae > Blautia_A. Next base: position 13,288 of record NZ_JAAITI010000013.1, on the reverse strand, counting down.
AATGCAGATACCCTGATGATTCTTACAAGTGTTGAGAAGGTAAGCCTTAACCACAACACCGATCAGGAATCTTATCTGGATACCATCTCCACAGAAGATGCGAAGAAATACATCGCAGACAATCAGTTTGCGGCAGGCTCCATGCTTCCGAAGATTGAAGCAGGTGTTTCCTTCGTTGAAAAAGGCACCGGACGCCGTACCATCATCACCGATATGGCTCACGCCAAAGACGGATACTGTGAGAAGACAGGAACCATCATTAAATAATACACTTTCCCATAACAATATCCCGCAGAAAACTGCTGAATCTACCGGCAGTTCTGCGGGATATTTTTTATGCCGGAAATCGGCGCAAAAAAACACAGATACAGCATAATGCCATATCTGTGTAAATAGCTCTACCTCAGCCAATCTGTCCGGCCTATATTTTACATGGATTTTCGCTCAGCGATCTCCGCCATCTTCGCCTCATTCAGACGGGTGTCCCCATGAACACGGCTGTAGGAAAGATATCCGTTCATACGGTCGATCTTCGTCAGGTTTCTGGAACCGCAGACCGGGCACACATCCATTTCCAGCTCCTCATGACCACAGTCGTCACAGTATGCAAGAGAAAGGTTCACGCCCTCATAATATCCCAGATCCATGGCTCTGCGGATCAGTGTACGGATGGCTTCTTTATTGTAGCCGATGGGATAACGTACATACTGGATCTTACCACCATTGCAAAGCTCCCAGAAACGTCCCTCCAGATCCTGTTTCTCGATTGGGGTTACGTCCTCTGTTACATGACAGTGGAAACTGTTGCTTACATATGGTCTGTCAGAAACCCCTTCAATAATTCCGTACATCTTACGGAACTGCTCTACCTGCAGGCCACAGAGACTCTCTGCCGGCGTTCCGTAGATTGCGTAAAGGTAACCGTCTTCCTTCTTATACTGATTTACCTTGTCATTGATATATTTCAGAACTTCCAGGGCAAAAGCACCATCCTCTGCAATGGATTTTCCATTGTAAAGCTCCTGCAGCTCGTTGAGTGCTGTGATACCAAAGGAAGCAGTCATCGGCTTCAGGATCTTGCCGATCTTTTCATTTGGTTTCAGATGTCCGCCGTAGAAACCACCCTCACAGTACGCAAGAGGGTTGGTAGACGCACGCATCTGTCCCAGATACTCATACGTACGGATATGCAGATTACGGATCATTTCCAGATAGAAATCCAGAACTTCATAGAAATCTCTGCTCTCCGCTCTGGCCTTGGCAAGGATCATCGGAAGATGAAGGCTTACCGCACCGATGTTAAAACGGCCCACAAAAACAGGCGTATCATTCTCATCTGCCGGTTCCATGCCACCACGCTCATACCACGGGCTTAAGAAAGCACGGCATCCCATCGGGCTGATGACTTTTTTGTATTTCTTGTACATGCTGGAGATATAGCCTGCGCCGGACATGGACAGCCAGTCCGGATACATGGTCTTGGAGGAGCACTCCACACCAGCCTCAAAAATATCCTCACAGCACTTTCCAGGGCCGTGGATCTCTTTGTCATAAAGGAATACGATCTTCGGGAACAGTACCGGTTTTTTATGTCCGGCTTTTCCCTGGCCTCCCTGATGCACTTCAAGAAGAGAAACCGTACACATCTTCTCAAACTGCTCGGTTCCAAGACCAAGTGTTACTGTAACAAACGGATAATCACCTCTGGAAGAACCAACCGTATTCAACTTGTATTCAATTCCCTGCCATCCCTGGTCATAATCCCTGCGGACTTTGTCAAGGGCATACTCGATCGCACGTTCCTCGCGGCCGCTCCAGCTCTCATCAGAGTATTTCAGAAATTCGGAAATATATTTATCGTAACTCTTCTTCGCATACGGTGCCAGGATCTTATCAACTTCAGGAACGGTAAAACCACCGTACTGCTGCGCTGCTGTGCTGAGGATGATATCGCCCATCACATCAAAGGCTGTATCCAGGGTCTTCGGCTCATTATACCAGACATTCCCCATCTCAAAACCGCCGCTTAAAACAGCTGCCACATCAAACAGACAACAGTTCATAGTATCCAGACGTGCAGACTGATCATGAATGTAAATGTAACCGTCCTTACATGCTTGAAGTTCATTACGGTTCATAAAGAACTTCCGGTAAAGCTCTTTGTTCAGCTCATTGAAGATCAAGCTTCTCTTGGTTGCAACAAGCGCACTGTCCGTATTGGCATTGCTCTTATCACCGATGTAACGGATAGCCTGGCTCTTGGTGTAAACATCATCCATCATGTGAATGAAATCCAGCTTGTAATTCCGGTAATCGCGGTAGCTCTTGGCAACTGCAGGATTTACACGCTCCAGCGCTCCCTCTACGATGTTGTGCATCTCCTGGATCTCGATCTCATTTTTCCCAAGGGAATCCGCATGCTCCTGGGCAAAACGGCAGATAAAATCCTTCTCCTCATCGGAAAAAGTATAAAGAATACGCTCTGCTGATTTGTTCACGGCAGCCACGATTTTCTGAGGATTAAACTCCTCTCTTGTTCCGTCTTTCTTAATTACATATAACATGGCTCATCTCTCCCAAATACTATATATAGTACTATCTCTACCTATATCTTGATTTTTCTCTATATATTGTGCTAGGCATGAGTATACCACAGCTGGGAGGAAAAGAAAAGGGATATTTCTGTATACAAAAAAATACAGACTTTTAGCACTGCATGATCTCACTGCGGAAATATTCTTACAAATTCATTTGGAACCATTCTGCGATGAAATCCCATATCTCGGGAAGCAGGGCGACCAATGCCACTATAAGCCATATGATCCAGCTTATACTGTTTCTTTTCCGGCCTTCGTTCTGCTGCTTTTTCCCCTGATTTAAAACTTCTGTACGATTTCTGTTCGCCGTTGTTTTATACACGGTACTACCTGCCGGTGCGGTCTTTTTCACAGTTGCAGCTGCATTTCCTGTATTTCCTATATTTCGGTTTCCGCCTGGATTCCGGTTCACTCCTGCATTCCGTCCCGTATTCATATTGCGGCCTGCATTCGTATTCCGCCCCATATTCGTACTCTGCTTCACCCGGCCGCTGCGCTGTGCTGTTTTATCAACGGTCTGTCCATATTGTCGCATCATATCCCGCACTTTGGCGGAAGCATGTCTGTAATGTACCTCACGGGGCTCATTAAGATGGTAAAGTACTTCATCATTTCTGTAAGGCATCCCGCACAGTGAACACCTGCCATTTACAACCCTGCCGCCACAAACCTGACACTTCTCACCTGCCATAAACTCCCTCCATTCTGTCCGTTAAAACGGACATTTACATTTATTTTTATCAATCGGACATTCCCATTTCGTCCTGCTGCATGTCCCTGAATGCGATCATTCCACAATTTACATTCAGTATATCATATCATGCTCTCAATACCCAGTATTTTTCCCGCTCCAGGGCCCGGACTTCACACCTCCTTATATTGCCACCCTGGCCATTTTCTGCTATAATACCCCACAGAGCAACAAGCCAAAAAATCATCAGGAGGAAGCGATAATGAACACAATCACAATCCCCGCAACCTATCATGCAGACCTGAACCTCCATGACACACAGATTGCGATCAAAACAGTAAAAGATTTCTTCCAGCAGACACTCTCCCAGAAGCTCAACCTTCTCCGAGTATCCGCTCCAACATTTGTAGCACCGGAATCCGGCCTTAACGATAACCTTAATGGTGTAGAGCGCCCGGTAAGCTTTGATATCAAGGCTATCGAAGGCAGCAACGCCGAGATCGTACACTCCCTTGCGAAATGGAAACGCTACGCTCTGAAAAAATACGGTTTTTCTCACGGTGAAGGCCTCTACACAGATATGGTAGCGATCCGCCGCGATGAAGATCTGGACAATATCCACTCTGTTTACGTAGACCAGTGGGACTGGGAAAAAATCATCTCCAAGGAAGAGCGCTCCATGGAGACTCTCAAGGAGACCGTACGCACCATCTACAGTGTCCTTCGTAAAACTGAGAAATACATGGCTGTACAGTACGACTACATCGAAGAAATCCTTCCGAAAGACATCTTCTTCATCACAACACAGGAGCTTCTTGACATGTATCCGGACTGCACACCGAAGGAACGTGAATACAAGATCGTCCGTGAAAAAGGTGCCGTATTCCTTATGAAAGTCGGAAAAACCCTCACAAACGGAGAGCGCCACGACGGACGTGCCCCGGACTACGATGACTGGGAACTGAACGGCGATATCCTTGTGTACTATCCGGTACTTGACATTGCACTTGAACTTTCCTCCATGGGAATCCGTGTTGACGAGGACGCACTTGACCGCCAGCTTACCGAGGCAGGCTGCGATGACAGAAGAGAGCTTCCTTTCCAGAAAGCCATCCTGAACAAAGAACTTCCGTACACCATCGGTGGCGGTATCGGACAGTCCAGAATCTGTATGTTCTTCCTGCGTAAAGCACACATCGGAGAAGTACATGTATCTCTCTGGCCAAAAGAAATCACAGATGCTGCAGAGGCACACGGACTTCAGCTTCTCTAAAACATCTTGCAGATTTATTTATAATTTTTGCGGAAATGAGGTAATAACGTGAACATTCTGTTTTTTCTGATTCCCAAAAGCGAAGTCGCCTACATCTTCGAAGATGAGACCCTTCGCCAGACCCTTGAAAAAATGGAGCACCGCAAGTACTCCTGTATTCCCATTCTCACCATGGACGGCAAATATCTCGGCACCATCTCAGAGGGCGACCTTCTCTGGGGCATGCGCCGGGCAGACATTCACGATATCAAGGAAACAGAGGGCGTTCCCATCATGGCAATTCCACGCCGTGCCACCTATAAACCGGTCCACGCAGATTCCAATATGGAAGATCTCCTGGACCGCGCCATCAATCAGAACTTCGTGCCAGTTGTGGATGACCAGGGAGCCTTTATCGGAATCATAACCAGAAAATCCATCATCAAATACTGTTACAACGAAATGAAAGCCGCACAGGGCGCTGCTGAAGAATAAACTCAGCTACCAGCCCCAAAAAACAAAAACAAGGCTCCGGTTCCCGGGATAAAGCGAATATTCTCATTCTGCTTTCCCGGGAACCGGAGCCTTATTCTCTGTCCTTCTTTATCTGATTCGATCAGATCACCCTCACAATATTCAGCTTCTCATCTGCAAGTACCATATCCGCCCGTTTTCCAGGCACAAGAGAGCCCACCTCTCCATAGATGCCAATGCTCTTTGCAGGATTTCTGGTGGCCGCAAAAATCGCCGTACGCTCCGGCACACCCATTGCGATCACGCACTGCATACATTCATAGAGATTGGTTGCGGAACCGGCAATGGTGCCATCCTCAAGAACCGCCTTCCGGTTATTCATAATCACCTTCTGGCCGCCCAGCTCATAAACACCGTTTTCCATTCCTGCCGCCATCATGGAATCGCTGATCAGTACAATCCGTTCTTCCCCGAACATCCGGAATGTATTTCTTACTACTGCCGGATGAATATGAATTCCATCTCCGATCATCTCCACCATACACAGCGGATCATCTGCCGCTGCTGCGATCACTCCAGGCGCACGGTGTCCCAGCGGATTCATGGCATTGTACAGATGGGTTACATGATGAGCACCCTTTTCCATGGCTTTTGCGGCGCAATCATAATCCGCACCTGTATGGCCTATGGAAATCACCACATCATCTTTAAACGTTTCAATAAACTCCTCTGCTCCTTCCATATTCGGAGCCACAGTCACAACCTTTATCCTTCCACCGGAAGCGTTCTGGCATTCCCGGAAAAATTCAATGTCCGGTTTGCGGATGTATTCCTCCACATGTGCGCCCTTTTTTGCAGGATCTAGGAACGGTCCCTCCATATTCAGACCCACAATTCTGGCACAACTCTCATCCTGCTCCACTTCTGTTGCGGACGCAAAAATCCGGATCAGCGCATCCATGGGAAGTGTCATAGATGTAGGACAGTAGGAAGTAACTCCGTGAACTTTTTCATACTGGAGAATTTTTTTCAGGCCGGCCGCATCTGCGTCTGAAAAATCATGTCCGACCGCACCATGGCTGTGAATGTCCACAAGTCCCGGCAAGATTTTCAGTCCGGAAGCGTCAATTTCTTCTTTATCAGAAACTTCCGCCTCACCGGATACAAGTTTCCCGTCTTTCACATAAAGATCCATTTTCCGGAAGCTGCCATCTTCCTGAAAAACATTTCCATTTCGGATAATCATAACTTTTTTGCCCCTCTCTGCGCTTCCTCTATAAAAGTCCTTTTTCACGGATCAGGCTCAGTGCATCCTCATCTGCCACAACCGTGAGATCCGGATGAAGCTGCAGAATAGATGCCGGAACATTCGGTGTGATCGGTCCGTACAGGGAATTGTACAGGGCTTCTGCCTTGGAAGTTCCCGTTGCCATAAGGAGGATTTTTTTTGCTGCCATAATGTTCTTGATTCCCATAGTGTAGGCCTGTTTCGGAACCTCATCCATGCTTTCAAAAAATCTTGCGTTGGCTTTGATTGTACTTTCCGTCAGATCCACACAATGGGTTTCTTTCTCAAAAGCCGCTCCCGGTTCATTAAATCCGATGTGACCGTTTCCGCCAATACCAAGAAGCTGCATGTCCACACCGCCGGTTTTCCGGATGATTTCATTATACTGTGCACACGCCTTATCACTGTCCTCTTCCAGCCCGTCAGGCACAAAGGTTCTCTCCTTGTCAATATTTACATGGTCAAAGAGATTCTGATTCATAAAATAACGGTAACTCTGGTCATTGTCACCGGAAAGTCCCTTATATTCATCCAGATTCACACTTGTCACTTTTGAAAAATCCAGATCTCCTTTTTTGTACCACTCCACCAGCTGTGCATACATGCCCACCGGTGTGGAACCGGTAGCAAGTCCGAGAACCGCATCCGGTTTCATAATAATCTGTGCAGACATGATATTGGCTGCTTTTCTGCTTACATCCTGATAATCTTTTCCTGTGTAAATAGTCATAGTTTTTTCCCCCTTAGTTTTTTGCTGTAAAACCCTTTTTTCTCTGATTATTATAACACACTTTCCATTTCAGAAGCTGTCATACCACAAAAAAACTGATATTTTCCTCCTGCATTTTTGTACAGAATATGGAAAATATCAGTTCAGTATAATTCAGATTTATAATGTTTTTGAAAGGAATTCCTGAAGTCGTTTATTCTTCGGATTTGCAAAAAATTCTTTCGGGGAATTCTCCTCCTGTATCTTTCCCTCATCAATGAAAAGAACTCTGGTTGCCACCTCGCGGGCAAATCCCATCTCATGGGTTACCACAACCATAGTCATGCCGGATTTTGCAAGCTCCTGCATCAGTTCCAGAACCTCTCCGACCATCTCCGGGTCAAGTGCGGATGTGGGCTCATCAAACAGCATCACATCCGGATTCATGGCAAGAGATCTCGCAATGGCAATACGCTGCTTCTGGCCACCGGAAAGCATATCCGGATAGGAATCCGCTTTGTCCGGAAGACCGACACGTTTGAGAAGCTCCAGAGCGGTTTTCTCTGCTTCTTCTTTACTCATCAGCTTCAGGGTTACCGGTGCAAGCATGATGTTCTCTTTTACAGTCTTATGCGGAAACAGGTTAAACTGCTGGAATACCATTCCGATCTTCTGACGGTGACGGTTGATATCCACCTTCGGATCTGTAATGTCGGTTCCCTCAAAGAGAATTTTTCCTCCGGTTGGTTCCTCAAGAAGGTTCAGGGAACGGAGGAATGTAGATTTGCCACAGCCGGATGGTCCGATAATGGCCACCACTTCGCCACGGCGGATCTGTGTGGTAATTCCGTTGAGGACCTGATTGCTGCCATAGGCTTTCTGAAGGCCCTGCACATCCAGAAGTACTTCATTACTTACGCTCATTGGTTCTCAGCCTCCTCTCAAGTCTTCCTACCAGATAGGTGAGGAAACAAACAATTATAAGATAGATTGCAGCTACTGCAAGCAGTGGGAACAGCGCACTGTAGGTCTGGCTTCGGATAATATCACCGCCACGGGTCAGATCCATAAGTCCAATATAACCACTGATAGATGTCTCTTTCAAAAGTACAATCAACTCGTTTCCAAGAGCCGGAAGAATGTTTTTGACAGCCTGAGGAAGAATGATCTTCGTCATGGTCTGTGTGTAATTAAGGCCCAGGCTTCGGCCAGCCTCAAACTGTCCCTGGTCAATAGACATGATACCGGAACGGACAATCTCAGCCACGTATGCGGCAGAGTTCATACCAAAAGCAATGATCGCAACTACGATCTTTCCCGGATCTACGGTTGCAAAAATAACATAGTATACGATCAGCAGCTGTACCATGGTTGGTGTCCCACGGATCACAGTCAGGTAAACTCTGCAGATCACATTGAGGATCTTAAGTTTGCCTGTCTTATCATGTGTGGAACGAACAATGGCAATAACAAAGCCAAGAAAAATACCAAGCAATACCGCAAAGAATGTAATAATGATGGTATTTTTCAGACCGGATACAATGAACTGCCAGCGGCTGTCGTCCAGAAAATTAAACTGAAACTGTTCAATAAGACTCAAAATTTCCACCCTTTCCCAAACTACAGGTTCCGAATTCCGGAAGTATACTCCCGGATATCCGGAACCTGAATTCAGTTCTTATAATTTTTCATCAGAAAGACTTATTTCTGTACAATGATAACCTGCTCTGCAGTTGTATATGGATCTGTGAAATCAATACTCTTCTTACGATCCTCTGTTACAGTCATTCCTGCAGCACCAAAGTCAGCTTTTCCGGATTTTACCGCATTTACGATGGCATCAAACTCCATATCCTCAACTTTCAGGTCGTATCCAAGCTTGTCGCAGATTGCCTTTGCGATATCAACATCGATACCTACAATATTATCTCCGTCATAATATTCATATGGCTGGAATGTTGCATTGGTAGCCATTGTCAGAGTTCCCTTGGAATGATCTGCATCCTTCGGAGTCTCATACGGAGTTTTACCTGCATCATCACCGATGTAGTTATCTCTGATGGAATCCAGAGTTCCCTCATCCTCAAGCTCTTTCAGCGCATCATTGAATTCTTTGGTAAGATCTGTGTTGTCCTTGGAAATACAGATCGCATACTCCTCTTTATCAAATACATTGTCGATAAGCTGAAGATCGTCATTTTTCTCAACAAATTTCTTGGCCGGCTCACTGTCAATCACCACACAGTCAATCTTGCCCTGCTTCAGAGCCATTACTGCATCGTTACCTTTATTATATCTCTCTACAGTTGCGTCCTTGATATCTGTAGCAATGGTATCACCGGTGGTTCCAAGCTGAACACCGATCTTCTTTCCTTCCAGATCATCTGCGCTCTTGATCTCATCTGCTGCAAAAACAGCGGATGTCATGGATACTGTCATAGCTGCCGCCAGTGCAAGTGCCATAAGTTTTCTTTTCATTTCTTTTTTCCTCCTGTTTCTGTGTACTTTACGTTATGTCTCTCCGGTTTCCGTCAGCCCTATTCGTAATGTACAGGAATAATTATACATAATTATGCATATTGCCTTGTTTTATGATACCATGTTTTTCATAAAATGCAAGCACAGAAACTTCATAACCATGATTTTCCTATTTTCTTACCGTGATTTTTTTCACAGTACTGTATGTTCCATATACGTAATTTCCTGCGGAATCTTTTTTGAATCCACGGACTTTTACATAATAGGTTTTATTTTTCTTCAGATTGGAAAGTGTTACGGACGTTTTCGCGGAATTTACTTTTTTATATCCGCTGAAATCACTCTTTTCTGCATATATGAACTGATAACCACGAACGCCTTTGATTGTATTTACGGATACATTCAGTTTCTGTCCGGCTGTGTTTGTCAGCTTGCTGATCACGGCCTTTGAAACCGTTGTCTTTGTCCAGTGTGCATACAGGGTCTGGCTTTTGGATATTTTTGTTTCGGCTGTTACTTTTGTGCCTCCGCTTTTTGCTGTGTACCAGCCTGTGAAGGTATAGCCTTTTCTTGACGGAGACGGCAGTGTTCCTGCTTTTGCCTTTACTTTGACATTCTTGGTTTTTGTGGTTACTGTGCCACCGTTTGGATTAAACGTCAATCTGGCAACCGATGGATCAGTTACTGTGATTTTTCTGGTGGAAGCTCCGTTTTCATATCCTGCAAAATACATCTTGATGGTTGCAGTTCCTGCACCTACAGCTGTGATCTTTCCCCCCTTCACGGTGCATACGGATGTATTGGAAGATTTCATCACAACTCCCGTATTTTTCATCGGCATACCATCCCACAGAACAGTTGCGGTTGCTGTCTGGCCTTTTTTAAGGGAAGTTGCGGAAACGTTCAGAGAAGCTCTGTAGTATTCTTTGTCTTTGCTTACGACGATTTTGCGGTCGTTTGTTTTATCTTTATAGGAAGATGATGTTGCCTTATCTGCTCCGTCATAGCTGAAGCACTGTACCCAGTAATAGTAACCATTGTAGCATACACATCCGATTCCGATACTCTGGTAATCTTCTCCCAGAATGTTTGCCTTATGGCCTTCGGAATTCATCCACATATTCATTACAGCAGATGCAGTAGTCGTACCGGCTGCGATGTTTTCTCCGTACATTTTTGAATTGGCAGTATAACAGTCTTTTCCACAGGGTCTTGTATGCGAATAGTATAGTACATTCTCAAATCCCCGCATCATTGCGGTTTCAAGAAGACTTTTATCCATGGTCAGTGCCTTCAGACCACATTTTTTTCTTTCCTTATTTACCAGGTTCAATACTTCGAAAGCTTTTGCATAACATTCCTTTGCACGCACGTTTACTTTTACACTGCTGATGTAAGTTCCATCCTCAATTGTATAAAAACCACCACCTGCGGATTTAATTTTTGTAGTGCTGTCAAAACTGTCATCTATTTTCGCAACAGTAGATGGAAGCATAATCTCTTTCAAAGCCGGACATCTCACAAAAGCACCATTTCCAATACTCGTAACTCCTTCCGGAATTACAACTTTTTCCAGCACAGAGTCTCTGTAACAGCATCCATCCGGAATTTCTTTTATTCCCTTTTCAAAAATCAGAGTCGTTATCTTTTCTGCACAGAGAAACAGATATGCTCCCATTTTCTTCACTGTACCTGGAATGGTTACTTTTGTAAGGCTTGTATAAGCAAACGCTTTCTCTGCAATACTGGTCACATCTTCCGGAATTCTGTATTCTCCCACACGGCCTCCCGGAAAAGAAAGTAACGTTTTTCCATTGTCCTTATAAAGAATTCCATCTCTGACGCTATAAATACTATTTTCTTCCATTTCGAAAGACTGCAAACTCCTCAGCCCTGACAGGCTTGAACCATCCAGCTCTTTTATACTTGCAGGCAATACCAGTTTTGTCAGTCCGGCTCCCCAGAATACTTCTTCTCCAATTTTTTCCAGTGAATTTCCAAGAGCAAGATCCGTTAACAATGGATCATCGGAAAAAGCATCTCTCTCAATTGTTTTTACCGTATTTCCCACCACTGCTTTTTTCAGATTGGGACAATTCATAAACGCTTCCGTTCCAATATAGGTAACACCATCTTCTACATAAACTTCTGTTATCTCATCTTTATAATCATTCCAGCCAGGCAAATTTTCTTCTGTTATTTCACCGGTAAAAAAATCCGCAACAACATAAAAATCATCCATCTCCCCATTTCCGGAAATCGTGAGGATTCCATCTTTCAATGTCCAGTTTACACCTTTTCCACAGGTACCCTGTTTTTCTTCTCCATCCGGAGTTTCTCCGTCGGAAAAAAGATCATCCTCATCGTCCATATCACTTTCTGCAGCTGCATCAGGCTCCAGATCCTCCACCTGTGAATCTTCGTTTTCCGGAAGTTCCTCCACAGCGTCCGGAATTTCGGTATTTTCTGCTGGTTCCTCCGGCATTTCCTCTGCCGGTTCCTCCGTAACTTCCGGTTCTTTTACCGCTGCATCTCCGATCTCGGTTTCTTCATCCACTTCCCCGGTGGCTTCCTGAACACTTTCTTCCGGAAAATCTTCCGCAAATGTTACAGCAGGCTGAAACGCCATTGCCGCGCATACGGAAACTGCCAGAACCTTTTTCAGCCAGATATTTTTTCTTCTCATGTACTTTCCTCCTTCTCATAAGCTTTATAAAAATATTATAAATCCCGGTATTTTTTCTGTCAATCTGCGGGAAAATTCACTTTTCGATAACAATTATCCAGTATACTATAATACCTGAGGAAGAAACTGGTATATTTTTCCGGCAGGGGCTTGTGTTCCTCCGGAAAAAGCAAGTATAATATTCAGGAATAAGGAGGTTATTATTATGAAATTCACGAAAATGCACGGCATTGGAAACGATTATGTATATGTAAACTGTTTTGAGGAGACTGTCAAAGATCCTGCCGCAGTGGCGAAATTTGTCAGCGACCGCCACTTTGGCATCGGTTCCGACGGCCTGATCCTGATCCGCCCGTCTGAGATCGCGGACTGCGAGATGGATATGTACAACCTGGATGGTTCCCAGGGCGCCATGTGCGGAAATGGTATCCGCTGCGTTGCCAAATATGTCTACGACCACGGCATTGTGGACAAAACATCTTTAAGCATTGCCACAAGAAGCGGTATTAAATATGTAGACCTCACCATCCGCGACGGCAAAGCTTCCATGGTAAAAGTCAACATGGGCTCCCCGATCCTCACTGCAAAAGAGATCCCGGTGGTTGCCGAAACCGAGCAGGTGATCAACGCTCCCATTACCGTTGACGGAAAAGAGTATCATATGACTGCAGTTTCCATGGGCAATCCTCATGCCATCATCTACGTAGATGATGTGGACAGCCTTGACCTGGAAAAAATCGGCCCGTCCTTTGAGAATCACGTATGCTTCCCTGACAGGGTCAACACCGAGTTTGTTCAGGTGATCGACCGCCACACCGTTAAGATGCGTGTCTGGGAGCGCGGCTCCGGAGAGACTCTCGCCTGCGGCACCGGCGCCTGCGCGGTTACGGTAGCTTCCATCCTCAACGACAAAGTTGACGGCAGCAAACCGGTTACTGTACAGCTCCTGGGAGGAAACTTAAACATCTCCTGGGAAAGAGACGAAAACCTCGTCTACATGACCGGTCCGGCAACTACGGTGTTTGATGGGGAAATTGATCTTGGGTTTTTAGGTGAATAGTCAAGACCACCCGCTTAGCGGGTGGCTTGCTCTGTCCCTATAAGGGACTATTC
>NZ_JAAITI010000120.1 GCF_013304735.1 Blautia luti | reverse complement strand
CACTTGAGATTGAAATTGCGGAGCTGGAAAAGGCTGTTACCGGCTATGAGCAGAGCCAGAAATCCGCAGAGAAATTTATAGCCCTAATTGATAAGTACGAGAATTTTGACACTCTGACAAACACCATGCTCAACGAGTTTGTAGAGAAAATCCTTGTCCACGAACGCGCCCGAAAAGGCAGTCAGGACACCACGCAGGAAATTGAAATCTACTTCAATTTTTTAGGACGCTATATCCCACCATCCTTACAGCCGGTTCCTTTAACCCCGGAGGAACAGGAAGAACTGCGGAAAAAAGAAGAACGCAAGGACAGGCTTCATCAGAA
>NZ_JAAITI010000119.1 GCF_013304735.1 Blautia luti | reverse complement strand
TTTACGCCATTTTCATTTGCATCTTTAAGCAGATTCTTAACTTTTTCTCTTGAATTCTCCGGTACTTTCATGTACTCCCACATAAATGCTACCACATCGGCTGGTGTGTCTTTTTTAAGTGGTGGTAACTGAATATAATCATTGTTTTCGCTCATTTTCATATTCTCCTCACGATATAATAAAATCAATAATACGTTCTCTTGTCATGTCCAGTACAGTGTCCACGAATACTCCTGCAAACAGGATCAGATACAGAATTACACTCAGCGAAAATAGAAATGCAACCTGTACCCAGTCATGGTAACAGTATGCAGTCGCTATAATC
>NZ_JAAITI010000118.1 GCF_013304735.1 Blautia luti | reverse complement strand
GTTCTTTCTGGAAAAATCCCAACCTGTCCTGACAGATTGACATCAGGTTTCCACTATTTAAGGTGACATTCAGCACATCTACATCTCTTGTCCTGGTCACTTCCACTTCATTGCTTCCATTATCATCTGCCAGATAACATTCCCATGTTTGATGTCCATGTGCAGATGCTGCCGCATGACTGTCATAATAGACATCAAACTGTACACCGTATCTTGCGAAAGCTCCGGTATCTTCTACAGTATATTCGACACCATTCATAACTACCTTTGTTCCCATTGGTACAAACGGATTGGAAGCATCTACCGCTAAGGTATGATTGGCAGTTGGATATGCTC
>NZ_JAAITI010000117.1 GCF_013304735.1 Blautia luti | reverse complement strand
TCCTTGGGTTTATATTCACTTTGTTGATTATAGCGACTGCATACTGTTACCATGATTGGGTACAGGTTGCATTCCTGTTTTCGCTGAGTGTTATTCTGTATCTGATCCTGTTTGCAGGAGTGCTCGTAGATGCTGTACTGGACATGACAAGAGAACGTATTATTGATTTTATTATATCGTGAGGAGGATATGAAAATGAGCAAAAACAATGATTATATTCAGTTACCACCACTAAAAAAAGACACACCGTCCGATGTGATAGCATTTATGTGGGAGTACATGAAAGTACCGGAGGATTCAAGAGAAAAAGTTAAGAATCTGCTTAAAGATGCAAATGAAAATGGCGTAAA
>NZ_JAAITI010000116.1 GCF_013304735.1 Blautia luti | reverse complement strand
CCTGCAGATACACTCCGGCTGCTTAAATGTGCATACCGCAGTTCATAGCCTTTACTGTCCTTGATCACAACATAATTGCCATAGCTGTCGTTATAAGCAGAAGTTGTAACCGTTCCGGTCAGCCCTGCCATTACTTTTGTCCCTTCCGGTGCTCCGATATCCATACCATTATGAAGCTGATTTGCTCCTGATATTGGATGAATCCTGTATCCATAATAGCTGGTCACACTGGAATACCAGTTAAAATCAACCGGTGTTGCAAACATCTGCAAGTTGCCTTTTGTATCGTTGTAGGCACTGAACAGTTCTTTCTGGAAAAATCCCAACCTGTCCTGACAGATTGACATCAGGTTTCCACT
>NZ_JAAITI010000115.1 GCF_013304735.1 Blautia luti | reverse complement strand
TGATTACTCTGTTCAATAACAGATAAATCGATGTCTTCCTATCTTTGCGTTTGCATTAATTTCTTAATACTTTGCGTTTAAGGATATTTGATTAACTTAATCAAATCTCATGTATGCAGTTTTCAAGGTACAATGCTGACTGATGTTTTATCAGCCATTTAAAAAGAAAATATCTTTTCTTCTTAAATCACTGGTAAAACCAGCATCTATTCTCATCAGGCTAACCTGTTTTTCTTTTTTGATCTGGCGCCCACCTGCTCTCCCACACCGTCTCCAGTGCAGTACCATCGGCCGATTGGGTCTTAACCGTCGTGTTCGGGATGGGAACGGGTGTGTCCCCCAACCGCATCGGCACCAGAAAT
>NZ_JAAITI010000012.1 GCF_013304735.1 Blautia luti | reverse complement strand
TGTCAAGTACTTTTTTCAAGTTTTTTTCAAACATTTTTGAGTTAAGATTTTGTTGCCGTTTTGTCGACGACTTGGATACTTTATCATATCTTCTGTCTTTTGTCAACAGTGAATTTCATTTTTCTGAAATTCTTTTCAATTGTTTGTTTTTCAAAAACAATTATTTGCGACAGCTCAGTTATAATACCACTGGGAGTTATGCTTGTCAACCATAAAATTCAAATTTTTTTGGTTTTTTTGGAAGTTTATCTTAAAGATGCAATTTTTCTTCCCCCATTCGCTGGGTGCGCTACGGCGGTCGCATTTTCAATGCGGTAAGTGCGAGGGAAGGCGATCTCAGAGTTCCGAAGCCCGAACGCCCTCCCTCGCGCTCCCACCCCGTTGGGCACGGAAGGAGTGTTACATCTTCGATGTGTAACACGGTTGACTTTTTTCTGTATTCTGCGGTATTCAGAGTGGGACGCTGTGCCGATCTGGTTCCTGGGTTCTTCGGTATTTATAGTGAGACGCTACGCCGATCTGGTTCCTGGGTTCTTCGGTATTTATAGTGGTACACTGTGCCGATCTAGTTCCTAAATTCTTCTGTATTTATAGTAGAACGCTACGCCAATACAGCTACACTTCAACAATTCCAGGACAGGACGCCCCGCGTCCGCTTCCGTCCCCTGCAAGGGTCTTATCTTTTTTCCTGTCGGTTGGAAATGTCAGCCAGAGGGAGAGGATATCGGTTCGGGCTGTTGCGGAGGAGGGGTGATACAACTTAGGTTCCGGGAGAGGGCGTTATTGCGGCAGGGTCAGCTGTTTGAGCCAACGGCGAGTTCTGGCCCTGCCGCAATGGTTTTAGCCATCTCACGGAATCTTAGTTGTATCCCCCGACGGAGTCCTTGCCCGAGCCGATATCCTCTCCCTCTGGCGTACCTCTTTCTCTCCACCCTCACGGAACCCTAGTTGTATCCCCGACGGAGTCCTTGCCCGAACCGATATCCTCTCCCTCTAGCGTCCGCTTTGCTCTCCGTCTTCACACAAAAAAAATCCGGCATCTTCAGTCACCCCAAAGATACCGGACTCCAATCAGTTATAAGCTGGAAATGAGACTCGAACTCACGACCCCTTCATTACGAGTGAAGTGCTCTACCGACTGAGCTATTCCAGCTTGTGATAAACACAACTGATATTATACCGTATTTTGCAAAAAATGCAAGCACTTTTCCAACAATCCACTCAAATTATTCCTACTACAACTTCCACCCCCTCTGTTCACACCCCATCATTTCTTCCCCGCAGAACTTTTCCTACGAGAAGTCACCTTCTTCACAACCTTCACTGCATCCTTCACAGCAGAAGATTTTTCCACCACCGTCATTTTCGCCTTATCAATACGTTTCCCCTTACTTTTCTCCGTAGTCTTTCTCACAGTTTCTTTCTTCACAATCTTCTTCTCCGGCATGCAGCTAAATACCGCCACACCATAAGCCGGAAGTTTCAGTTTCAGCGAAAACTCCCTGTTGTCACACTCTACATGAACAGCCGCTTTCGCCCGGGCATTCACAGCACCCTGTCCGCCATACTTTCCACTGTCACTGTTAAAAACTTCCTTATATTTTCCTGCAAAAGGCACACCAACCTGGTAACTGTCATAAGACACCGGTGAAAAATTACATACCGCAAGAACCGTCTCCTCCGGTTTCTCTGTTTTACGAAGAAATGCAACCACATTCTCATCATAGCTGGTAAACTGGATCCATTCAAAACCATCTGAATTTCCATCCATCGCATACAAAGCAGGACAAGACATATAAAGTTCATTGAGATCATGGATATACGTTTTCAGTTCTGGCATGATATCTCCATCCGGCGCAGTCATCTTCACACCAGGATGCAGCATCAGATAACCATATGCCGCACGCAGCTGAGCATTCTTCTGCTTGGAAGATCCCGGAAGCTTTTCCAGAAACTCCCTCAGCGTACCCACATCTCTTTTTCCAAGAGTCAGTACATAATGTTCACTGTACGCATACATCATGGAAAGCGTCAGCTGATCATAATAATTCCGTCTTTCCAGGGGCTCCGCTTCCAGATAAGAAAGAAGATCTTTTGTCCAGCCCCCACTCCATTTATAGTCAAATCCCAGATGATCATTTTCCACACTGTCTGTAAGCTGCGGCCATAAGCCATCCTCCTGTGCGATCAGGAGAATGCCCGGATCCTGCTTTTTCACAATCGAATTCAGATGTTTCAGAAACTCCAGTGCCTGAAGATTCTCATTGGAACCATAAAGATTCGGGGTCCACTGTCCTGCTTCTCGTCCGAAATCCAGATACAGCATCGCATCTACATCATCCATACGGAATCCGTCCACATGGAACTCATCCAGCCAGAAAAAGGCATTGGAAATAAGGAAATCCTTGACCATAGGACTTCCATAATTATAAAGCATAGTTCCCCACATTGGATGAACCGCCATAGCCGGGTCCTGCACTTCATAAAGAGGGGTTCCGTCAAATTTCTCAAGTCCGGCATCAAACCGTGGGAACTGTGCCGGTGCCCAGTCCAGAATCACTCCAATCCCAGCCTGGTGAAGATCCTCCACCAGCGCACGAAAATCTGCCGCTGTTCCAAAACGGGTCGTTACCGCATAATACGAAGACGTCGAATATCCGCCTGAGCTCTGGTCAAGATACTCCATCACCGGATGAAATTCCACATGGGTATAACCGGTCTCTTTCAGAAACGCCACCAGTTCACTACTGTTTTTCCACTCTGTTACATCTGTTTCATAAATAGAAACCGGAACTTCACGGCTGGCAAACTTTTCACGTTCCTTCATCCACGCTTCATCCTGCCAGGAAAAATCTCCCAGATCTGTCACTACCGAAATCACTGACGGAGCTCCCTGTGTCCCATTTCCATAAGGATCTGATTTTCGCTGTACATTGCCTCCTTTGATCTTAATCTCATACTGATAGGAAACGCCCGCCTGCACGCCTGGAACAAAAAGTTCAAAAATTCCGGACATTGGCATGCGATGCATCGGAAGGCGTCTTCCATCCCACCGGTCAAAATCACCGACTACACTGACACGGATCGCATTGGGCGCCCAAACAGCAAAATAGGTTCCCTTCACACCGCCACAGATACCTGGATGAGCTCCAAGCTTCTCGTATGCCTTGTAATAAACACCGGCACAGAAAGCTTTTTCCTCCTCTTCCGTGATCTGGCATGGACATTCATAGGCATCATAGAAAGTTTCTTTCATGCTTCCCCTGGTCACACGGAAGCGATATTCCGGAATCCTTTTCAGCGGAAGCATTACCGCATAATAACCGGCCTCATCTTCCAGGATCATAGGATAACTCGTTTTCCCTACAACTACTTCTGCAGCATCCGTTCCCGGAAAAAATCCCTGAATCAGAACACCATCCTCTGTTACCATCGGCTGCATCACATCACGGGGTGACGCCTCCTCACCATAAACAATCGCCTCAATCCGGGGCCAGTCCATATATTCATACGCTTTATCAGCCATAATCGTCTCCTCCGTCATATTTGTTGTTTTATAGACTCAGTTTATCACTTTTTTACTGAAAAATAAAGATAACTGTTCTAATCTTCGCAAAAAGTAATGCATGTAACCGGTAACAGAACAGAAAATAATTCAATTTGGTTCTTCCCAAAATCAGGTTCAACGCTTATAATATGAGACAGAATATGAAACAAATACCCTATCAGGAGGAATCATCAATGGAAAACAAACTGTATGATGTAACAGCTCTCGGCGAGCTTCTGATCGACTTCACAGAAAACGGTGACAGTTCCCAGGGCAATCCTACTTTTGAGGCAAACCCTGGCGGAGCTCCATGTAACGTTCTTGCCATGCTGAACCGCCTTGGCAAAAAAACTGCATTTATCGGAAAAGTCGGAAATGATATGTTTGGCAAACAGCTGAAAGCTGCCGTAGAAGAATGTGGCATCGATACCAGGAATCTTGTCATGGACGATGAAGTTCATACTACCCTTGCTTTTGTACATACTTACCCGGACGGAGACCGTGATTTTTCTTTCTACCGTAATCCAGGTGCAGATATGATGCTGACAAAAGATGAGGTAGATGCCGATCTGATCCGCAATTCCAGGATCTTCCATTTTGGCACGCTTTCTTCCACTCATGAAGGTGTCCGTGAAGCAACCCGCTACGCCCTTGATGTGGCAAAAGAAGCCGGATGTATCATTACCTTTGACCCGAATTTACGCCCTCCACTCTGGAAAGATCTGAACGATGCCCGTAAAGAAATCGAATACGGTATGGAGCGCTGCGATGTACTGAAGATTTCTGATAATGAAGTAGAATTTCTTTTTGATACTACCGATTATGACAAGGGTGCTGCCCTTATTGAAGAAAAATATCATATCCCCCTTGTGCTGATCACACTTGGTAAGGATGGAAGCCGCGCTTATTACCGCGGACGAAAAGTTGAGGCTGCTCCTTTCCTTCAGGAAAATACTATTGAAACTACTGGCGCAGGAGACACCTTCTGTGCAAGCACCCTGAATTATGTGCTGGAACACGGTCTTGAAGATCTCACTGACGAAAATCTTACAGAGCTGCTTACTTTTGCAAATGCGGCAGCTTCTCTTATCACAACAAAGAAGGGGGCACTTCGCGTGATGCCTGCAAGGGATGAAGTTCTTGACTTCATCGCATCCCGCAAGTAGTGTATGTTTTTCTTTTATTGAATTATTTTTTTGTTTATTGGCTTTGAAAAGCTGAGAAAATCGCAGGGGGAGAAAGCACTCGAAGTTACGAAGCCCGTTTTTCTCCCCCTGCACCCCCTCTTTCCGGGCACGTACCGCGGAAGCGGCGCTTCACGCCTGTCCGCCAATTGTTGTGTGTTCTACATATTTTCCCTATTATATCATATATCATATATTTTATTAATAATCTTATCATATAGAAATCTATAGCCAATATCATCATGCATATTATATTTGCATATTATATTTGCATTTGATATCTTTGCATTTAATATCTTTACACTTGATATCTTTACCACTCAAATTCACTTCTACACTATTCCAAAAAATCCGCAGATGTACCCCGCACATCGAGACCTCCCAACGCCCTCCCGCCCACATTCTCGGCTCAACCTTCCGCATCCAATACCATCACATACCTATAACGGCCTCAAGACTTTTTCACTCTCAACAACCCTTCAGGCCGTTCTTCTTCATCGGCTCAACCTTCCGTCCTCATCACCGTCGCATACAGACACAAGTCATCAAAACTCCCGTCCTCCACAACCAAGCACTCCTAAAAAAAAAGCCCGAGGGGTGTGCAGAGGGGCCGCGGCTTTGCGGCCCCTTTGCGATTTTCTTTTTCTCAAAAAAATACTGTGCCCCGTTCGCCAAAAAAAGCAAACGACACACAGTATTTCAAAAAAAGTATTTCTAAGATCTTGTTACTTTACTTAACAACACGCACTCTGTACATACCCTCAATCTCCTTGAGTTCATCCAGTGCCTTAGCAGAAGCTGCACTCTCAAGATCAATAAGAGTATAAGCAAACTCTCCTTTACTCTTATTGGTCATATCCGCAATGTTCAGTCCCTCAGATCCAAGGATCTTAGTAACCTGACTGATCATATTCGGTGTATTACTATGTGCAAGAGAAATTCTTCCAACAGCCACACAAGTACCCATATCACAATTCGGATAATTCACAGAATTCTTAATATTACCATTCTCAAGGTAATCACGGATCTCTTTTACAGCCATCTCCGCACAGTTCTCCTCAGATTCCTCTGTGGAAGCTCCAAGATGTGGTGTTACCAGAATGCCCTCGCGTCCTGCAACTGTCTCGTTGGCAAAGTCCGTTACATATTTCTTAACCTTACCACTTTCAACAGCCTCGATCAGCGCCTCCTCATCAACAAGAAGATCTCTTGCAAAGTTCAGAAGGACTACGCCGTCTTTCATCTTATCAAAAGCTTCTTTGTTGATCATCTTCTTTGTGCTGTCAAGAAGCGGCACATGAATGGTGATGTAATCGCACTGGCTGTAGATCTCGTCCAGGCTCTTGCTGTGTTTGATGGTTCTAGAAAGGTTCCATGCTGCATCGATGGAAAGATATGGGTCATAACCATACACTTCCATTCCAAGACCGCATGCTGCGTTTGCAACCATGGCTCCAATGGCACCAAGACCGATGATACCAAGTTTTTTGCCGCTGATCTCGCATCCTGCGAACTGTTTTTTCTGCTTCTCGGCAAGTTTGCCAATGTGCTCTTTATCTTTCTCCTGTGCAACCCACTCGATACCGCCAACGATATCTCTGGATGCAAGGAGCATACCTGCAAGTACAAGCTCTTTTACACCGTTTGCGTTCGCTCCAGGTGTGTTGAATACAACAACACCTTTCTCTGCGTACTCTTTAACCGGAATGTTATTGACACCTGCACCAGCACGTGCAACCGCGCAAACGCTCTTCGGAAGTTCCATGTCATGCATCTTCGCACTTCTTACGAGGATCGCGTCACACTGGTCTACAGTCTCTGTTTTTTTATAATTGTCGCCAAAAAGTCTCAAGCCTTTTTCAGCGATAGGATTCAGGCAATGATACTGGAACATTATGCATTCTCCTCCTCGAATTTTTTCATGAATGCAACCAGGGCCTCTACGCCAGCTTTTGGCATGGCATTGTAGATGCTGGCACGCATTCCGCCAACAGTACGGTGTCCTTTCAGGTTTACAAGGCCTGCCTCAGTTGCCTCTTTGACAAACTTGGCATCCATTTCCTTGTCACCGGTTACGAACGGTACGTTCATCAGGGATCTGTCTTCTGGAACTACAGTTCCTTTGAAGAGTTTGCTGGAATCCAGATAATCATAAAGGATTTTTGCTTTTTCCTCATTGCGCTGTTTCATCACTTCCAGACCGCCCATTTTCTTCAGCCATTTAAATACTTTTCCGCATACATAGATGCAGTAAGCATTCGGTGTGTTGTAAAGAGAGCCTGCGTCTGCATGTGTCTTATAGGTAAGCATGGTTGGTGTTCCCGGAAGAACATCCTCTGTGATCAGATCTTCACGAACGATCGCGATAACCATACCTGCCGGTCCGATGTTCTTCTGAACACCGCCATAGATAATACCATATTTGCTTACATCCACTGGCTCAGACAGGAAGCAGGAGGATACATCTGCTACCAGAGTCTTGCCTTTTGTGTTTGGAAGTTTTTTGAATTTTGTGCCGTAAATGGTGTTATTCTCACAGATGTATACATAGTCTGCATCCGGGCTGATCGGCAGATCACTGCAGTCCGGGATATAGCTGAAAGTTTTGTCCTCAGAAGATGCGATCTTGTTTGCCTTTCCATATTTCTGAGCTTCCTGATAAGCTTTCTTTGCCCACTGACCTGTTACGATGTAATCAGCAACCCTGTTTTTCATAAGGTTCATCGGGATCATGGCAAACTGCTGGGATGCTCCTCCCTGAAGGAAAAGTACCTTGTAGTTATCCGGGATGTTCATAAGCTCGCGGAGATCTTTCTCTGCAGTATCAATGATTTCCTGAAAAGCTGCACTTCTGTGACTCATTTCCATAACGGACATTCCTGTGCCGTTATAATCCATCATCTCATCAGCTACTTCTTTGAGTACTTCCTCCGGAAGCACTGCCGGTCCGGCAGAAAAATTGTACACTCTACTCATGTTTCTTCATATCCTCCTCGTCAAATACATCATCAAGATTCGCACCAGCCGGTACCATCGGGAACACACTCAGATCCTGATCGATCCAGCAATCCAGAACGACAGGTCCCTCTGCTGCCAGTGCCATCTTAAGTGCAGGTTCCACATCTTCCATCTTTGTCACACGAATGGCTTTTGCACCCAGCGCCTCCGATAATTTTACAAAATCAACGGCGTCATCCAGTACTGTGGAAGAGTATCTCTTTCCATAGAAAAGCGTCTGCCACTGACGCACCATTCCAAGTACATGATTGTTCATAACAATCTGGATCAGCTGTCTACCACAGCGCGCTGCAGTTGCCAGTTCATTCATATTCATACGGAAGCATCCGTCACCTGCTATATTTACAACTGTTTTTTCCGGTCTGCCCATCTTTGCGCCAATTGCAGCGCCAAGACCGTAGCCCATGGTTCCAAGGCCGCCGGAAGTAAGAAGAGTTCTTGGCTCTTTGTATTTATAATACTGTGCCGCCCACATCTGGTGCTGTCCAACCTCTGTGGAGATGATGGCATCACCGTTCGTCAGCTCATAAAGTTTCTCTATAATATACGGACCTGTAAGCTGTGTGTGATCATAATTCAGCGGATATTTTGCTTTCAGTTCCTGGATATGTGCGATCCACTCCGGATGTTCTTTCTCCGGAACTTCCTCAAGAAGGCGTTTCAGCACTTCTTTCACATCTCCGATCACGCTTGCATCCACTTTGATATTTTTGTTGATCTCCGCAGCATCCACATCGATCTGAAGGATTTTTGCATTGTGTGCAAAAGTCTTGGTATTTCCTGTTACACGGTCACTGAAACGTGCTCCAAGAACAATGAGAAGATCACATTCCGTAACACCAAGATCGGAAGTCTTGGTTCCGTGCATACCTACCATACCGGTATAAAGCGGATCCTCACCTGGGAAAGTACCTTTACCCATCAGTGTATCGCAGACCGGAGCCTGGATCCTGTGAGCCAGTTCGCGGACTTCCTGGTCAGCACCGGAGATCACACAGCCGCCGCCTACAAAAATAAAAGGTTTCTTTGCCTCTCTGATCATTTCCAGCGCCTGGTCCATATCTTCTTTGCGGATGTTTTTGATCTCACGGTTAACGGTAGCCGGATGGCATGGCTCGTATTCATATTTCATTCCTGTGATATCCTTCGGAACATCCACAAGAACCGGGCCAGGTCTTCCGCTTTTTGCAATATAAAATGCTCTTCTTAACGTATCTGCAAGATCTTCGATATTCTTTACAATAAAGCTGTATTTTGTCACAGGCATTACGATACCTGCGATATCAACCTCCTGGAAAGAATCTCTTCCCAGGAGTGGTCTTCCTACGTTTGCAGTAATGGCTACCATCGGTACGGAATCCATGTATGCAGTCGCGATTCCTGTTACCAGGTTGGTGGCTCCAGGACCGGATGTTGCCAGGCAGACACCCACTTTTCCGGTAGCTCTCGCATAACCATCAGCAGCATGGGATGCACCCTGCTCGTGGGAGGTCAGTACATGTGTGATCTCATCTTTGTATTCATATAAGGCATCGTAAACATTCAGGATCGCGCCGCCCGGATATCCAAATACGGTGTCAACGCCCTGTTCCTTCAGACATTCTACGATGATCTCTGCACCTGTAAGCTGCATATCTTTCGTTCCTCCTTATTTTGCTTTCGGTACTTCCAGGATCGCACCACGGTTTCCGGATGTTACCATGGAAGCGTATCTTGCCAGATATCCGGTTGTCACCTTCGGCTCTCTTGGCTGCCATTTTTCTCTTCTAGCCTGCATCTCTTCATCTGAAACCTTGATCTCCAATTTCAGCTCCGGAATATTGATGCTGATGATATCGCCTTCCTCAACCAGTGCGATCGGGCCGCCTACTGCTGCCTCCGGTGATACGTGTCCGATAGCGGCTCCTCTGGATGCACCGCTGAAACGTCCGTCGGTGATCAGGGCTACGGAAGAACCAAGTCCCATTCCCACAATAGCAGATGTAGGATTCAGCATCTCTCTCATTCCAGGACCACCCTTTGGTCCCTCGTAGCGGATAACCACAACATCTCCCTCTACGATCTTACCGCCCTTGATGGCAACAATTGCGTCATCCTCGCTGTCAAATACACGTGCAGGACCTTCATGTACCAGCATCTCCGGTACAACTGCAGAACGTTTTACAACACCACCATCCGGTGCAAGGTTTCCTTTCAGTACGGCAAGTCCGCCTGTCTTTGTATACGGATTGTCGATCGGGCGGATAACATCCGGATTCAGGTTTACACAGTTTTTGATATTCTCACCTACTGTTTTTCCGGTTACTGTCATACACTCTGTATGGAGAAGTCCCAGCTTGTTCAGCTCATTCATGACCGCATAGACACCACCGGCCTCATTAAGATCTTCCATGTAGGTCGGGCCTGCCGGTGCAAGGTGGCAAAGGTTCGGGGTCTTCTCACTGATCTCATTTGCAAAGCTGATATCAAAATCCATTCCGATCTCATGTGCGATAGCCGGAAGATGAAGCATACTGTTTGTGGAGCATCCAAGTGCCATATCTACTGTAAGTGCATTTAAAACTGCCTCTTTTGTCATAATGTCTCTTGGGCGGATGTTCCTTCTGTACATTTCCATTACCTGCATTCCTGCATGCTTTGCAAGACGGATACGTTCAGAGTATACTGCCGGGATGGTACCGTTTCCTTTCAGTCCCATACCGAGAACCTCTGTCAGGCAGTTCATGCTGTTCGCAGTGTACATACCGGAACATGATCCGCAGGTCGGGCAGGTTTTGTTCTCGAATTCTTCCAGATCATCTGCTGTGATGGTTCCTGCTGCATAGGATCCTACTGCCTCAAACATACTGGAAAGACTGGTTTTGTGTCCTTTTACATGGCCGGCAAGCATCGGACCGCCGCTTACGAATACAGTAGGAACGTTGATCCTTGCCGCTGCCATCAGAAGGCCAGGTACGTTTTTGTCACAGTTGGGAACCATGACCAGAGCATCGAACTGATGAGCCAGTGCCATGGCCTCTGTGGAATCTGCGATCAGGTCACGTGTTACAAGGGAATATTTCATTCCAACGTGTCCCATTGCGATTCCGTCACATACTGCGATCGCCGGAAATACAACCGGTGTGCCGCCAGCCATTGCAACACCGAGCTTTACAGCATTTACAATTTTGTCAAGGTTCATATGTCCCGGTACGATCTCGTTATAAGAGCTTACGATTCCTACCAGTGGTTTGTCCATTTCTTCCTTTGTCATTCCAAGGGCATTGAACAGGGAACGATGTGGTGCCTGCTGTGTGCCTTTTCTTACGGTATCACTTTTCATTTTTAAGGTCTCTCCTTTTTATTCTTTACGATAGGATCCGGTATCTGTTTATAGACTTCCTCTTCCAGGTACCGTTTTTTTCTGTTCTGTTTCGTTTTCTTCTCTCTGTCCCGCTTTATTTATGCAATGGCATCTGCGATCAGATCGCCCATCTCTCTGGTTCCGACAAGCTTGCATCCGTCAGACATGATATCTCCTGTTCTGTAACCATCTGTAAGAACCTTCTGTACTGCTGCTTCCACAGCATCTGCTTCTTTATCAAGATCCAGAGAATATCTCAGCATCATAGCAGCGGAAAGAATGGTTGCGATGGGGTTTGCCTTGTTCTGGCCTGCGATATCCGGTGCAGAACCATGGCTCGGCTCATAGAGACCAAGCTTTGTCTCATTTAAGCTTGCGGAGGAAAGCATTCCGATGGAACCGGTCACCATACTTGCCTCATCAGAGAGGATATCTCCGAACATGTTTTCTGTAAGGATAACATCAAACTGCTTCGGATCACGTACCAGCTGCATTGCACAGTTATCAACCAGCATATGCTCCAGTGTTACATCCGGATAGTCCTTTGCCACATCCTCCACTACACTTCTCCAGAGTCTGGAAGAATCAAGAACATTGGCTTTATCTACACTTGTAACCTTATTTCTTCTCTTACGTGCGATCTCAAATGCCTTAATGGCAATACGGCGGATCTCATTCTCATTATAAGAAAGAGTATCTACTGCTGTGCGGACTCCGTTCTCCTCAGTAGTCTTTCTTGCTCCGAAGTAAAGACCTCCTGTAAGCTCTCTTACAATGATCATGTCAAAACCATCTCCGATGATCTCATCACGGAGCGGGCATGCATCACGAAGCTCATTGTAAAGATAAGCCGGACGAAGGTTTGCAAACAGGTTCAGCGCCTTACGGATCGCAAGAAGACCTGCCTCCGGACGTTTGGACGGCTCCAGCTTATACCACGGGGATGTCTTGGCATCACCGCCAATGGAACCCATCAGTACTGCATCAGAAGCTTTTGCCTGGGCAATGGCTTCCTCTGTAAGAGGTACTCCGTGAGCATCAATGGATGCCCCTCCTAAAAGAACCTCTGTGTATGAAAATTTATGACTGTATTTCTCACATACTCTGTCTAAAACTTTTTTGGCCTCGGCAACAATCTCCGGACCGATTCCGTCTCCCGGAATCAGGGCAATCTTGTACTCCATTTTATTCACTCCTCCGATTTCCCCTGTGCTGTAAAATTTTAACGCACTGGTGTGGATAATTGTTATTATCATAACGCACTTTTCGACGGATTTCAACCTATTAAATAGATAAAGTTATTTCCGGAATGCAAAAAATAAACGGCAATTCCCTGTTTCTGCCGCCCCAGAGACATACTTTCGCACACAGAAAAAAGAAAAACTGCCCTACCATTCCGGTACAGCAGTCTTTCTTTTTTTATCATATTCTGTTTTTCCTGATGATATTCTCAGAATTTCCCGCTGGAACCACCGAAGGTATCACCGGAAGATGAGGTATGGGTGCTGGAACCACCGTTATTATCCTCATTTTTCGGTTTTGCGGATTTTGATACCGTACTGTAGAGGTAAAAATCATTACTTCTGGTCACATTCATACTGCCCTGCCGCACATAAGAAGCCGCCCGATCCTGTTTTCGCACAGTTTTCAGCTTTCTTCTCATATTTCCGGTTACCAGTAATCCTGCCACAAGCCCCACAGCAAGAGCGATCAGCAGGTTTATCCCAACCGCAAAAGGCTCATCCGGAAGGTTTTCCACATCGTATGGCTCTGCCTCATCTGCCTGCGTGATAAAATCATCGCATTCCGTGGCAAACTTATGAAACGCTTCGTTATAATCACCGTCACTTAAATAAGGCTTCACCTGATCCATGATGTAGGACTGTCCGGCATCCGTAAACACTTCTATCGCATATCCGTGTGTTGCAATGGCCCAGTTACGGTCTCCCATATCCAACAGGAATA
Source organism: Blautia luti (assembly GCF_013304735.1). GTDB lineage: Bacteria > Bacillota > Clostridia > Lachnospirales > Lachnospiraceae > Blautia_A. The sequence goes on along the minus strand of NZ_JAAITI010000012.1, from coordinate 89,719 downwards.
AAATACCGTCATCATTTTCCCCCTGCCCATATCCATGGTCAATAAAATAATCCTCCGCATACGCCTGGGCTGTTTTTCCCTCAAGACTGTTAACGGTAACGACCACAACATCTACCTGATCCCGCTCACTGATTTCATCCAGAGTACTGCTCAGGCTCTCCTGCTGCTCTGCATCCAGAAGGCCCGCCTGGTCATCCAGACGGCTTACGGTGCCTGCCCATACCGGAAAAGCACATGCCAGACACAAAAGGATCGATATCAAAAATGCGGATATTCTTTTTTTCATGGCATCCACCTCCCTACAAAGCCCAGATCAGATACAGGATAATATAAGTGATCACACCCACGACCCCCGTTGTTCCCAGGAACCATCGTGCAAAAGCGTTCTTGTCTGTAGGCAGATTTCCCACAAATTTCCCTGTCTGACCATTCATGGCAAATATGTAATTATCACCCTTCCACTTCGTCTGCAGGATCCATACGGGATATAACGCATATTTCGTTGTCCCGTTATGAAGCCGGATACTGGTATTCTCCGGTACCACACTGGCGTATCCTCTCACCGTATCCCGGAATGCAGCCTCTGTGCTGCGGCGGATACGCTCATTGGCACGTTCCTCACACTCGCTGGCTGTCACATCATATTTATCTGCAAAATATCCAGCCAGATACGCAGTCTGAAAATCCACCGCTTCTTTGAAATCAAAAGGCTCTATAGACTCCATCAGATCATTTTCCATGCTGGCAGAGCCATCCACCGGTACATGATCAAAACCAAGAGAACCACTTCTATGTACTGCATAATAGCTGGTCTCCGTATAATCATAATCACTATCGCTCCAGAACCGGGTCTTTGTTGCACGGTAACGGATATCTGCGTCTGCGTCTGTGTCATACAGCCAGAACGGAACGTAGATGCCCTTAACCTCGCTGATATGATTCTCTGACTTAAATGCTTTCGGCAGAAGCCTCTTACCGGTAAGATGCTTTTTCAGCCTCTCCTTTGCCGCTTTCTTGTCCAGCTTAAACGGGATCACATAATCCGGCTTCAGTGCACCGGACAGCTGCCCGGTCATTACCACCGGACTTCCGCAAAACGGGCAGGCCGTTGCTGCCGTATTGGCATCTCCCACGATCTCACCGCCACAGGACTTGCACACATAGGTACGCAGCCCCTCACTCTCCCCGTCCTGCCACTCACTGCCGGCCTCATCCGACCAGCTCATATCCTCAGGCTGCTCTTCCTCCACAGTCTGGGCATATTCCGATAACGTACCAACATCAAACTCCGTATCACAAAACGGACACTTCATCTTCTGCACAGAACTGTCAAACTCTATGGAGCCACCACAGCACGGACACTTAAACTCCTGCATCTTCGCCATATATTCACCTCACTTCATCATTCTGTATCCAACAACCGGCAGGAGTTACCCTGCATTTTGCTCCTGACCATCTCTCTTTCTGATCTATACTGCATCCTCCGGTCCGAACGGATCACCGCACTCCGGGCAGAATTTCGGTGGATTCTCCGGATCTGCCGGTTCCCATCCGCACCTGCTGCAACGATACTGCATCTTCTTCTCCGGCTTCTTCGCTCCGCAGTTCATACAGAACTTGCCTTTATTCACCGTACCGCAGGAACAGGTCCAGCTGTCCTCCACCGGACGCGATGCACCACACTCCGGACAGAATTTCCCCGAAGAAACCGCACCACAACTGCAGGTCCAGGAACCAGCCGCAGCCGCAGCCCCTGCTCCGTTCCCTGCCGGCGAAACCGGCTGCGCTGCCTGCTGCTGTACACTCTGCTGCGCCTGCTGCTTCTGGCCCATCTCAAACAAGTGCTGCGCATTCATACCACCTGCATTAGCAGCCATACCCATGCCCATAAAGCCAGTCATAGCCCCTGCTGAATTAGAAGCCGCAGCCTTCATAGCATCCGCCTGGGCCCCGGTCAGAGTAGCCGCAGCCATAGCAGGATCACGCATCATAGCCGTACGCTGAGCCTGCTTGATCATCTCGGCATCCTCATCCGGCAATGTCACAGAACCAAGTGCCACACTGACTACCTTAAGCCCACGAAGCTCCTCCCACTTGGCAGAAAGCACCTCATTCATGGCATTCTCCAGCTCCGTATTATGAGTCACGATCTGATTCGGACGCATCTCCAGCTCCGAAAGCCTTCCGAAAGCAGGCTGCAGCGCACTGATAAACTCCGCCTTCAGCTGTCCGTCCAGCTCCTCTCTGGTATACTCCCGCTCCACATTTCCACACACATTCGTATAAAAAAGAAGGGGATCCGCGATCCTGTAGGAATAAACACCATGACACCTCACAGCCACATCCACATCCAGCCCGATCCTGGAATCCACAACCCGGAACGGGATCGGATTAGCAGTACCAAACTTGTTATCCACAAGCTCCTTGGTATTAAAATAATACACCCTCTGATCCTTACCCGTATCACCGCCAAAAGCAAACCTCTTCCCGATCGTATCAAAGGTCTTCCTGATTCCGTCACCCAGACTACCTGAAAAAATACTCGGCTCCGTAGAAGCATCATACGTATACTCTCCCGGATCCGCACAAACCTCAACAACCTTTCCCTGCTCCACAATCATCATACACTGACCGTCCGCCACAGCGATCCCGCTGCCGCTGGAAATGATATTATCACTCCCATGCTTATTGGAAGACCTGGAAGAAGACCTCTTCGTCCCCTTCACAACCATCACTTCTTTATCCATAGCCTCACAGTAAAAAAACTCCTTCCACTGATCCGCCAACGTACCACCCGCTGCACCCACAGCCGCTCTGATAAGACCCATAAATCCAACCCCTTTCTGAAAATTCATTCTTATTTACAATTTTACGATATTCCAAAGCCATCGTCACTCTCATTTCTGATAGTAACATCATTATTACACGAATTTTACCAAAAATCCACTTATTTCTATACAATATTACAATTGCCATATTCCCATCACACCCACAATCCTAGCACATCCACACAGTCCGTCTGCGCTGGCATCAAAGGCTATTCTCCCATCACATCCGCAATTCTAGCACATCCGCAACCCCAGGCTGACAGCGCAGCGCCTCAGCCGTCCCCCCCAACCAAACACAAACTCAGCCATTGCAGTCGTCCAGCGCAGCGCTGACGACCCACAACCAACCGTCAAACGACACTATTTCTCACCGGAAGCACCAGCCGGGGAAGGGGATGCTGGATGGCTCTGCTTCTGCAGGAGGGGAGCTGATTCTTGGACGGCGGGAATCTGCGTTGTTTTTCAAAAGTCCGCTGTCTGAGCGGCAGCAGGCCGCGAGTTCGGACTTTTTAAAAACGCTTTTAGCAGATTTTCAGTGTCCTAGAAGCCAGCCCCCGACGAAGCCGCAGACCAGCCAGCATCCCCTTCCCCGGCGTCCCTTCATCCGTTCGTTCGTCCGTTCATCCACATACAAATACAAAAAAAGACACCACGTCACAAAAAACGCAGTGCCTCTCTCATATTCAAGTTATTGCGAAAAAAGCATCAAGCAGAAGCCTGATCAGCCTTCTCAACCTCAGCAATCGCCTGCTTCCTCATAGGAATACGGCAATTCTTATTATTACCAAACTCAACAATAACATCTTCCTCAGTCATATCAATAACAACACCATAAAAACCACTGGTAGTAACAACACTGTCACCAACCTCCATGCTGTTCAACATAGTCTGAGTTCTCTTCTGCTCCTTCTTCTGCGGACGGATCATCATAAAATACATAATTCCAAACAGAACTACGATCCAGACAATACCAAGACCCGCGCTAAGTCCGCCAGCTGCTGCTGTAGATGATGCGATCATTCCAAATTCCTCCTGATAAAATCAATTCTTCTTATGCGGTCACCCGCCGTTTCTGACCTATAGCAGCTCCCGCCACTATAAAAAATGTCACTTCGTACTATCATACACAAAAACCAAAAAACCTTCAAGAGTTTTCTTATAAAATCAAAGTAATTTACGCAAATTTTATAAATAAAAACTACCGGTTCCCGTTAATCTTACCTTCCTCGAACCCTTCCAGACGCATCTTCTTATAAGCCGCAAAATTTCCGGCATCCAGAGCATCCCGGATCTCTTCCATCATATGATTGTAGAAATAAAGATTATGCAGTACACAAAGCCTCATACCAAGCATCTCTTTCGCCTTCAGAAGATGACGGATATACGCCCTGCTGTAATGACGGCAGGTCGGGCACTGGCACTCCTCATCGATCGGTTTGGAATCCAGTTCATACTTCGCATTAAAAAGATTCATCTTGCCATGGTTTGTATATACGTGACCATGACGACCGTTACGGCTCGGATATACACAGTCAAAAAAGTCAATACCTCGCTCAACACCCTCCAGGATATTGGCCGGAGTACCAACGCCCATCAGATACGTCGGCTTGTTCTGCGGAAGATGCGGAACCACCTCATCCAGAATCCGGTACATCTCCTCATGACTCTCTCCAACTGCAAGACCACCAACCGCATAACCGTCCAGATCCATCTCTGCAATCGCCTGTGCATGTTCAATACGGATATCTTCATAAACCGCACCCTGGTTGATACCAAAAAGAAGCTGATCCTTGTTGATGGTATCCGGCAGGCTGTTCAGACGGACCATCTCATCTTTACATCTCTGAAGCCAGCGGGTTGTACGCGCTACAGACCGCTGCACATAATCCCTCTCCGCCACACTGCTCGGGCACTCATCAAAGGCCATGGCAATGGTAGATGCCAGATTGGACTGGATCTGCATACTCTCTTCCGGTCCCATAAAGATCTTGTGGCCATCAATATGAGAGTTAAAATACACACCCTCTTCCTTGATCTTACGCAGCTTTGCCAGGGAAAACACCTGAAATCCGCCGGAATCGGTAAGAATCGGTCTGTCCCAGTTCATAAATTCATGAAGACCTCCAAGCTGTTTTACCACCTTGTCACCAGGACGCACATGAAGATGATAGGTATTGGATAACTGTACCTGCGTACCGATCTCATGAAGATCCACAGTGGAAACCGCACCCTTAATTGCTGCAATTGTTCCTACATTCATGAAAACAGGAGTCTGGATCGTTCCGTGAACCGTCTTAAACTCTCCTCTTTTCGCTCTTCCTTCTGTTGTAATCAGTTTATATTCTGCCATTTCATTCCCCTTCTAAAAAACATTTTGGGTCATCTGGTTCCGGTTCTCTTCCTAAAAAGCAGCCCAAACTGCCTCCTGGCACAGTCACTATCCGGAACTTTTAGTCAATATCATAACACATTTTTTTCTTTCCTGCTACTGATTGTTAAACTTTTACATTGCCATTTTTTAAACGATATCGTATAATATAGAGTATTCGCTTAAAAATCCTTTTAATAAGAAGAAATCACTCCCGCCTGACAGTAATGCCAGAGTCGGGCAACCCCTGTATAGATACAGCAAGGAGGAAATCAATTTTTTATGAAGAAACACACACTTGGAATTGACATTGGTTCCACCACTGTCAAGATCGCGATCTTAGACGAAAACGATACCCTTGTCTTCTCCGATTATGAGAGACATTTTGCAAATATCCAGGAAACACTTGCGGATCTTCTTCAGAAAGCAGAGGATCAGCTCGGTGAACTTACACTCTGCCCGGTTATCACAGGTTCCGGCGGACTGACACTTGCCAATCATCTGGAAGTACCTTTTGTACAGGAGGTTATCGCCGTATCCACTTCCCTGCAGAAGCTGGCACCAAAGACGGATGTTGCTATCGAGCTTGGAGGCGAGGATGCCAAGATCATCTATTTCGAAAACGGAAATGTAGAGCAGCGTATGAATGGCATCTGTGCCGGCGGTACCGGTTCCTTCATTGACCAGATGGCATCTCTGCTCCAGACCGATGCACCAGGTCTTAATGAATACGCCAAACATTACAAGGCTCTTTATCCCATTGCGGCACGCTGCGGTGTTTTCGCAAAGACAGATATCCAGCCGCTGATCAACGACGGAGCAACCAAGGAAGACCTTTCCGCTTCCATTTTCCAGGCAGTTGTCAACCAGACCATCTCCGGTCTTGCCTGCGGTAAACCGATCCGCGGACACGTTGCATTCCTGGGCGGCCCGCTTCACTTCCTTTCCGAACTGAAGACCGCTTTTATCCGCACCCTGAAGCTGGATGACGAACACATTATCGCGCCGGACAATTCCCATCTGTTCGCAGCTATCGGTTCCGCCCTGAACGCGAAGCAGGACGTAACCGTATCTCTTATTGAACTGAAAGAACGCATGCGTACCACCATCAAACTGGACTTTGAGGTAGAACGTATGGAGCCGCTTTTTGCCACAGAGGACGACTATCAGGCTTTCCACGACCGCCAGAGTGCCTACAAGGTAAAAACCGGCAACCTTTCTACATATAAGGGAAAATGTTTCCTGGGAATCGACGCCGGTTCCACCACTACCAAAACTGCACTGGTAGGCGAAGACGGAACACTTCTGTACTCATTCTACAGCAATAATAACGGAAATCCGCTGAAGACCACCATCGGTTCCATCCAGGAGATCTATGAACTTCTTCCGGAAGACGCCGAGATTGCCTTTTCCTGCTCCACCGGTTACGGCGAGGCCCTGATCAAAGCGGCTCTTCTTCTTGATGAAGGTGAGGTTGAGACTGTTTCCCATTACTATGCAGCTGCTTTCTTTGATCCGGAAGTAGACTGCATCCTGGATATCGGCGGTCAGGATATGAAATGCATCAAGATCCGTAACCAGACGGTAGACAGTGTACAGCTTAACGAGGCATGTTCCTCCGGTTGTGGTTCCTTTATCGAGACTTTCGCAAAATCCCTGAACTACACCGTACAGGACTTTGCAAAAGCAGCTCTTTTTGCAAAACATCCTATTGATCTTGGAACACGCTGTACTGTATTTATGAACTCCAAGGTTAAGCAGGCCCAGAAGGAAGGCGCTGAGGTTTCCGATATCTCCGCTGGTCTTGCCTACTCCGTTATCAAAAACGCCCTCTACAAGGTTATCAAGGTTTCCGATGCTTCCGAGCTTGGCAAGCATATCGTTGTACAGGGTGGTACCTTCTATAATGACGCAGTTCTCCGCAGCTTTGAGAAGATTGCCAACTGCCAGGCTATCCGCCCGGATATCGCCGGGATCATGGGTGCCTTCGGTGCTGCTCTGATCGCAAGGGAGCGCTATCAGGAGGGTGAAAAAACCTCCATGCTTTCCATCGATCAGATCAACAGCCTCCAGTACACCACCTCCATGGCAAACTGCCGCGGATGTACCAACAACTGTCGTCTGACCATCAACAAATTCTCCGGCGGCCGTAAATACATCAGCGGAAACCGCTGTGAGCGCGGACTTGGAAAGGAAAAGAACAAGGATCATATCCCGAACCTTTTCGATTACAAATATAAGAGGCTCTTTTCCTATGAACCACTTTCCGCAGATAAGGCTACCCGTGGACAGGTTGGTATCCCACGTGTTCTGAACATGTTTGAAAATTACCCGTTCTGGTATACCTTCTTTACAGAGCTGAAATACCAGGTGGTACTTTCTCCTACTTCCACACGTAAGATCTACGAGCTGGGTATCGAATCCATCCCAAGTGAATCCGAATGCTACCCGGCCAAGCTTGCTCACGGACATGTCACATGGCTGATCCGTAACGGTGTGAAATTTATCTTCTACCCATGCATCCCTTACGAACGCAACGAGTTCCCGGATGCGGTCAACCATTATAACTGCCCGATCGTTACTTCCTATGCGGAAAATATCAAGAACAATGTGGACGAGCTCAGTGATCCATCCATCACCTTCCGCAACCCGTTCCTGGCATTTACTTCCGAGGATATCCTGACAAACCGCCTTGTGGAAGAATTCCAGGATATTCCTGCTGCCGAGGTCAAAGCTGCTGCCCATAAGGCCTGGGAAGAACTTGCAGCCGTACATATGGATATCCAGAAAAAGGGTGAAGAAACCCTGCAGTACCTGAAAGAAACCGGCCGCCGCGGAATCGTTCTTGCAGGCCGTCCATACCATATTGACCCGGAAATCCACCACGGTATCCCGGATATGATCAACAGCTACGGAATCGCCGTATTTACCGAAGACTCCGTTGCACACCTTGGACATCTGGAGCGTCCCATCCGTGTCAACGACCAGTGGATGTATCACTCCCGTCTCTACTCTGCCGCAAATTTTGTAAAAACAAGAGAGGATCTGGATCTGATCCAGCTGAATTCCTTCGGATGCGGACTTGATGCCGTTACCACCGATGAGGTTTATGAGATCCTGGATGGAAGTGACAAGATCTACACCTGCCTGAAGATCGATGAGGTCAACAACCTGGGTGCGGCAAGGATCCGTATCCGTTCCCTGATCGCTGCTATCCGTGCAAAACAGGCACAGAATAAAAAAAGGAACATCAAGCCGGCTTCCATTGAGAAGATATCCTTTACCAAGCAGATGCGTAAGGAGTACACCATTCTCTGCCCGCAGATGTCTCCATTCCACTTCGGAATCTTTGAGGCTGCTTTTAAAGCATCCGGCTATAACCTGGAAGTCCTCCCCAACGACAACAAGCATGCTGTTGATGTGGGCCTTAAATATGTAAACAACGATGCCTGCTATCCGTCCCTGATGGTTGTGGGACAGATCATGGATGCTCTTCTTTCCGGCAAATATGACCTGAACAAAACTGCAGTCATCATGTCTCAGACAGGCGGCGGCTGCCGTGCCTCCAACTATATCGCATTCATCCGCCGTGCTCTGAAAAAAGCCGGCATGGAACAGATTCCGGTTATCTCCCTCAACTTAAGCGGACTGGAGAGCAACCCTGGCTTTAAGCTGACACTGCCGCTGATCAGGCGCATCGTTTACGGTGCCGTATTCGGTGATATCCTGATGAAATGCGTATATCGCATGCGTCCTTACGAGCTGGAAAAGGGTATCGTAAACCGCAAGCACAAAATCTGGGAGCAGCGCGTCATTGCCTTCGTAACAGGCAGCAGCGTCAGCCATGGTACCTTCAAAAAAATGTGCCGTGAGATGGTCCATGATTTTGATACGATCCCGATCTCCGATGAGAAAAAGCCTCGCGTTGGTATCGTAGGTGAGATCCTTGTCAAGTTCCTGCCTGCTGCCAACAACCACCTGGCAGATCTTCTGGAGGCAGAAGGGGCAGAACCGGTTGTTCCGGATCTTATCGACTTTATCTGCTACTGCTTCTACAACCAGAACTTCAAGGTTGAAAAGCTTGGATTCAAGAAATCCAAGGCAACCATCGCAAATCTTGGTCTCAGAGCCATCGACTGGCTGAGAAAAACAGCAAATGAGGCTCTAGAGCAGAGCCGCCACTTTACACCGGCCGCAGATATCCGTGATCTTGCAAAAATGGCTGCGCCCATCGTTTCTGCCGGAAATCAGACCGGTGAAGGATGGTTCCTGACCGGAGAGATGATGGAACTCATCCACGGCGGTGTCCCGAACATCGTCTGCATCCAGCCTTTTGGCTGCCTGCCGAACCACATCGTAGGAAAAGGTGTCATCAAGGAAGTTCGCCGTGAACATCCGGAAGCCAACATTGTTGCCATTGACTACGATCCAGGTGCCAGCGAAGTAAACCAGCTGAACAGGATCAAGCTTATGCTTTCCACAGCACAGAAGAATCTGCATAAAGGCGATAAAAAAGACGCATAACAAGAAATGCAGGTTACAAACATCTTTTTCCCAAAAAACAAATTCAAAGCTGCACAGCCGCAGGATCCCTGCCGGCTGTGCAGCTCTTTTTATTTCAAATATGATTCCTGTCAGACAGATTTTTTCTCTGATCCATCACTCTTCACAGGAGGCTTTGCACGGAGCATCAAAGCTCGGGTTAAAGGCATAGAAATTTTTGGCATCCAGCTGCTCCTGCACGGATCTCAGTGCTTCACCGAAACGCTGGAAATGGACTACCTCTCTTGCCCGAAGGAAACGGATGGGATCTGCAACCTCCGGGATATTTTTCACCACCCGGAGGATATTATCGTAAGTGGAGCGTGCCTTCTGTTCTGCTGCCAGATCTTCAAACAGATCCGTGATCGGATCACCCTTACTCTGGAATTCGCAGGCATTAAACGGCACTCCTCCTGCAGACTGTGGCCAGATTCCCACTGTATGGTCAATATAATACGGGCCAAGTCCACTGTTCTCGATCTCTTCCATGGAAAGATCCTTTGTCAGCTGATGAACAATGGTAGATACAATTTCCAAATGGGCTAATTCTTCCGTGCCCACATCATTCAGCACCGCTGCGACCATCCGGTTCGGTGCGGTAAATCTCTGAGAAAGATACCGCATGGAAGCGCCAATCTCGCCATCGGGCCCGCCGTACTGACTGGCGATGAACTGTGCCAGTTTTGCATTGGGCGTCTTGATATTTACAGGATACTGGAGTCTTTTTTCATAATTCCACATAACTATCTGCACCCTCCTTCCTGTTCCCACGGAAACGGCTGCTCCATCCACTGCCAGGAGCTAAGATTGCTGTCGTTTCCGGTATCGATGGTCAGCGGACCATAAAATTTCGCATATTTTTTCAGAAGTTCATTTCTTCTGGTGCTCAGTTCGCTGTAATACTCAAGAGCTCTTTTTTCCCTTGGATGTGTATCCAGGAAAAGAAGAAGGTCATCAATGGCAAAGCTTACCTGGTCAATGGACTGTAACAGTTCTTTTTTTGAAGTACAGTTTCCGGACATCATCTACGGCCTCCTCTCCTGCCACAGAACGGCTTGCAAAGCTCAGGAAAGATTGTTCCAACCTGAAGCGCCTTTTTCAGTTCAAACGTAGGTGCAAATTCCTGGCATGGCACATAAGCCATTGCAGGAACCAGATGTTTAAGATGCGAATACATCTCCTGGTCAGCACGGTTTCCGGTTCCCGGCATGTTACAGCTACAGGTTTCCTTCGGCATGTTCTGCTTCATGCTGTTGCAATGATTCCCGTTCTGGCTGCCGTGATTTGCCATATCTGAAGATGAACAATCGTTCCGGGCTGCCATCCCGCCATTCATCCCGCAGGTATACTGATATGGCCGGCATCCCGAACGATTCATCTGAAATCGGTCCATAAGCGAAATCCTTTCATTCATGATCACGCTATATTTTATGACAGTTTTTTAAACTTGTGAAAACAGGAATGTTCACTTTCCTTCACATATATCTATCTTTCTGCCATTTTTTTCTATATATACAGGAAAATATTACTGTTTAAAAATCAGATATACAGTGCTATAATATCCTTGCCTATCTTTACACGGATGGGCGCTTTTACTTATGATTTGTAGCCCTGACAGGCTATTGAAGGAGGAAATTATGCAGGTAATTATTGTAGGCTGCGGAAAAGTCGGTAGAAATCTTGCAGAGCAGCTTCAGGCAGAGGATATTGATATCACTCTCGTCGACGTTATCGCCGACAAGATCAATGATCTCTGCGAAAATATCGACGCTATGGGAATCGTCGGTAATGGTGCCAGCATCAATACTTTAATGGAGGCAGGTGTTGATACTGCAGATATCCTGATCGCAGTTACCGCTTCTGACGAGCTGAACCTTCTCTGCTGTCTGATCGCGCAGAAGGCCAACCACTGCCAGACTATCGCCCGCGTCCGTAACCCCATTTATGAAAAAGAAATCGGCTTCATCAAAGAACGTCTTGGTGTTACCATGATCATTAACCCGGAGCTTGCCGCTGCCCAGGAAATTTCACGGCTTCTCCGTTTTCCATCTGCGATCAAGATTGACACCTTTGCACGTGGTCGTGTAGAACTTCTCAAGTTTAAAGTTCTCCCGGAATTCAAGCTGGACGGAATGAGCGTTTCCCAGATCTCAGATGCTTTCCGAAGTGATATTCTGGTCTGCGCGATTGAAAGCCGTGACAATGTATCCATTCCTGGTGGTGATCACATTATACACGACGGAGATATGGTTTCCATTCTGGCCTCTCCGCTTAATGCAGCGGCATTTTTCCGTAAGATCGGTCTCAAGACCAATCAGGTCAAAAACTGTATCATCGTAGGTGGCGGAACCATTTCCTATTATCTTGCCCATGCACTTCTGGATATGAAGATCAGTGTCAAGATCATCGAGCAGAACAAAAACCGCTGTGAGCACTTAAGCGAACTGCTTCCAGATGCGACTATTATCAATGGTGACGGAACGAACCGTTCTCTTCTGCTAGAAGAAGGACTTTCCGAGTCCGAATCCTTTGTCACTCTGACAAATCTGGATGAGGAAAATGTATTTCTTGCCCTCTTTGCCAAAAGCATCTCCGATGCCAAGCTGGTTGCCAAGGTCAACCGTCTGGAATTTGATGATGTCATCGACTCCCTGGATATCGGAAGTGTCATCTACCCGAAAAATATCACTGCTGATTATATCCTGCAGTATGTCCGTGCCACTCAGAACAGCATCGGCAGCAACGTAGAAACCCTTTATCATATTCTGGATGGCAATGCAGAAGCACTGGAATTTGCGATCCGTGAGGAATCTGCCGTAACTTATATCCCTCTTGCAGAGCTGAATCTCCGCAAGAATCTTCTGGTGGGATGCCTGAACCGCAACGGCCGCATCCGCATTCCCCGTGGTCAGGATACCATTCAGGTAGGCGACACGGTCATCATTGTAACCACTCACAAAGGCCTCCGTGACATCACAGACATACTTGCAAAATAGAGGTACTGAAAAATGAATTATTCAATTATTGTTTATATCCTGGGATGGATCATGAACGTGGAAGCAGTCTGCATGTTGGTTCCCAGTATCACAGCCCTTATCTACCGTGAAAAAGCCGGAATCGCCTTTGTGATCACAATTCTGGCATGCCTGGCGATCGGTGTTCCACTGGTCAGCCGCAAACCGTCCAAGAAAGCGTTTTACGCCCGTGAAGGCCTTGTGACTACTGCTTTAAGCTGGATCGTCCTCAGTATTGTCGGTGCTGTGCCGTTTGTGCTCAGCGGAGCTATCCCGAATCCCATTGATGCTTTTTTTGAGATTGTTTCCGGTTTCACTACAACCGGTTCCAGTATTCTCTCCGATCCATCACAGATGCCTTACAGCATCAATATCTGGAGATGTTTTTCCCACTGGATCGGTGGTATGGGTGTTCTGGTATTTATCCTGACACTGCTTCCGCTTGCAGGTGGCTATCATATGAACCTTATGAAGGCAGAAAGCCCCGGTCCTTCCGTAGGAAAGCTTCTTCCAAAAGTCCAGTCAACTGCCAAGATCCTGTACAAGATCTACATTGCACTCACTGTTGCACTGATCATCCTCCTGCTTCTTGGGGGGATGCCTCTTTACGACAGTCTCTGTGCAGCATTTGGAACTGCCGGAACCGGTGGGTTCGGAATCAAATCCGACAGTATGGGAAGTTACAGCTTATATATTCAGATCGTCATCACTATCTTTATGATCCTGTTTGGCGTTAACTTCAATGTCTATTTTCTTCTTCTCACCAGGAAGTTTTCTCAGGCATTGAAATCTGAAGAGGTCCGCTGCTACTTCTTTGTGATCATCGCTTCTGCCCTGATGATCACACTCAATGTCCGACATCTGTTTGACAATGTGTGGGAAGCACTTCAACAGGCATTTTTCCAGGTTGGTTCTATTATCACCACCACCGGTTATGCCACTACGGATTTTAACCAGTGGCCTGCGGTATCCAGAACGATTCTGGTACTGCTTACCTTCTGTGGTGCCTGTGCTGGCAGTACAGGCGGCGGAATCAAGATTTCCCGTCTTCTGCTTCTTGCAAAATCTGTTCGCAAGGAACTGCATCTTTATCTGCATCCCAATGCAGTAAAAAAGATCAAAATGGACGGAAAAGCGGTGTCTCACGAAGTTATGCGTGCCACCAATATTTATATGATCGTTTATCTGATGATCGTGGCTGCCTCTATCTTTATCATCAGTTTTGATGAATTTGATCTTGTAACAAATTTCACAGCCGTAGTCACCACTTTAAACAATGTGGGTCCCGGTCTTTCCCTGATCGGTCCTACAGGAAACTTCGGGATCTTTTCTCCGCTGTCCAAGCTGGTCCTTTCTTTCGATATGCTGGCCGGCCGACTGGAGTTGTTCCCGATTCTAATTCTTTTCCTCCGGGAAACCTGGAAAAAATTCTGACAAAAACAAAAAGCCGGAGAAACGGACTTCTTTTTTATCCGTTTCTCCGGTTTTTATTCCCTGTCATACAGGCATAACCGTTATATTTTAAGCATATTTTGTCATGTTTGCGTCATAAATCGCATTTTTTCACATTTATTTCAAATGTTAGACACACTTTCTTCACATTTTTCCTGTATATTATTAGCCATAGAAAGTGATGAGCTTTCTATAATATTTTTCTTTTTCATACGCGCCGGTACGAGAGTACCGGCCTCCTTCCATTTATGGGGTATTTTTTTCCACCCCTTCGTAATCGAATTCCGGAATGAAGCTTTCTGAAGCAGTTTCCCCTTCCTGTATAAATCCATTCTGAATTCCCATCTCTACAGCAGCATCCAGAACTTTTTCATATTCCCGTTTTGTTACTTTTCTGTTTAATTCCTTAAATTCTCCAAATTCCCTCACCGGTGTATACTGATTCATAATACTGATGTAAATCTCTTCCCCGTAGGTTTCATGAAGATAGCGCAGAACTTTCCTGGAATTTCTCGTATGTCCTGGCAGGATCAGATGGCGGACAATGGTTCCTTTCCTGATATATCCATCTTCTCCAAACTGACAGCTTCCACTCTGACGTACCATCTCTTTAATCGCAGCTTTTGCCCTTTCCACATAGTCCGGTGCATGAGAAAATTTCTGTGCCAGATCCGGTTCCATATATTTGAAATCCGGAAGATAAATATCCACATATCCTTCCAGCAGTTTCAATGTTTCCAGTTTTTCATAACCACTGGAATTATACACTACAGGAAGATCCATTCCCTGCATTCTTGCAAGATTCAGTGCCTTTATAATCTGCGGTACATAATGTGCACCTGTCACCAGATTGATATTGGCAGCACCTTTTTCTTTCAGTTCCAGAAAAATTTCTCCAAGCCTTTCCACACTTACTGCCAATCCTCTGCTTCCAATAGCAATATCATGATTCTGGCAGAAACAACAACGCAGCCCGCATCCGGAAAAGAACACCGCTCCGGAACCTTTTGTTCCGGAAATGCAGGGTTCCTCCCACATATGCAGTGCTGCTCTTGCCAGATAAATGGTCCCATCCATCCCGCAGAAACCTTTTTTCCCGGAACTACGGTCCACATGGCATTCTCTCGGACAGAGTGTACAGGCGGACATCATTTTTCCGGCTACGCTATCTATGCTTTTTTCGTTCTCCACGTTACTTTCTCCTGATCTTTTTCTGTTATTAAGACATTTCCATTTACATAGTTTAGCACATCCACCCAGTTATCAACAAGCCCTTCTCGGTTTACACGATACAGTTAATATAGTACAATGAATTTCATGGAATCTTAAGAATTTACCCCTTTCGTCTTAATTTCCGGCTGCTATTCTAATTAACATCAGGGAGGTACAAAAAAGTGGATAACATACTTGTCTGCGATGACGACAAAGCAATCGTAGAAGCAATCGAAATCTATCTTACACAGGAAGGCTATCACATCCTGAAAGCCTACGACGGACAGGAGGCTCTGGATATTCTTACCAGGGAACCAGTAGATCTGCTGATCATGGATATCATGATGCCCCATCTTGACGGGATTCGGGCAACCGTCAAAATCCGGGAAAATAATCCGCTTCCGATCATCATCCTGTCTGCAAAATCCGAGGACACAGATAAAATTCTCGGACTTAATATCGGTGCCGATGATTACATCACCAAACCTTTTAATCCTCTGGAACTGATTGCCAGAGTGAAATCACAGCTGCGCCGCTATACACAACTTGGTTCCGTCGCACCAGCGGCATCGGAGCATATCTATACCACCGGTGGCCTTACAGTAAATGACGACAAAAAAGAAGTTCTGGTAGATGGGGAACCGGTACGAATGACACCCATCGAATATAACATTCTCCTTCTTCTCATGAAAAATCAGGGACACGTTTTCTCCACCACACAGATCTATGAAAGTATCTGGAATGAAGATGCCCTGGCAGCAGACAACACCGTGGCTGTACATATCCGCCACATCCGTGAAAAGATCGAAATCAATCCCAGAGAACCACGCTATCTGAAAGTTGTCTGGGGCCTGGGTTACAAAATTGAAAAGCTTAGCCGGTAATCCATCCGGCACTTGAAGTCTTCGTACTTCAGAAAGGGGTATTATGCGTACAAACAAACATAAAGGAACAAATCGGTCTCTTATGAGGATTCCCGCTCTTGTCCTTGGCCTTATCCTGCCGCTGGTCATGGCATTTTCAGCGGCACTGGTGATCCAGGCAGGGATCCAGATGGATTCCGTCAATGATCTCAGAACAAAGGATTATTTCCAGACTTCTGCCTTTTCCAATGATTTCTACACCAAAATTTCTACTATCCTGAACGGAATCTCGGCCAGAGAAATTCTGGATCAAGCAGATGAAAACACGTACATTGATCTTGGAGAACTTTACAACGGAGATTCTCTTTCCTTCAAAAACACCTCCGGTCTTGCCTACTCCTTTAACGATCTTAAAGAATGGGGCCTGCAGAGCATAAATTCCGATGATGACTGGATCGTCTTGGGCCTCACCACCCCGGAAGGCAAAACCGAATATATGTATTATTCCGATTTTTCCAAAGCTCTGGAAGATGGCACCCTGCAGCTGAATGCATTGCAAGGCGCTCTGAAATCCGAAGGAATTTCCCAGAATGACTGGACAGATCGGGTTCTTTCTTCTTTAAAAGCAGAATATGCAGCCAGCGGCATCCGGGAAATGGAACCTCTTGAAAATATTACCGACAAAAATGGAAATATCGTTTACACAGATGTGGCAGATATGCTTACTCCGGTCTTCAAAATTCCCTGTGCACCGGAAGGCTATGACAGCCTCCTGGACTATATGAATTCCACCTCATCCCAAACCAGGAATTTCAAGGGAACCCTGACCGATGCTTTTGAACAGCTGGATAATGCCCGTGAGCTTTTTTCCAACTGGACAGCTGCTACCCAGGCACTGAATGAATACAACAGCGGCAGCTCCAATATCCGCTACGCCTATACAGATAACAGCACAAACAATATCTTCACAAACACAGATGCAGGCTACACTTCCGATCTGACTCACATTTCCGGCTTTTCGAACAAAAAGCCTTATGTGCTCCTGGATGTTAATGACACTGCAAAAACCGAGAAAGATGCCCAGAGTGGTCTTACCAATCTAAATCTTTCCTCTGAGCCGAGTTCTTCCATTGAAAGCTGGATCAATCTTCTTCGAAACTCCACATACGATGAAAACTGCAGTTTTCTGGCCTGGATTGATGACACCAGCCTTCCTGTAGCGGATTCCGTAAAAACTGCCAGACAGTATTTCCAGACTTACCGTACTTTATTTATCCCGGCTGCAATAGTCGCTGTGGTCAGTTTTCTGCTCTTTCTCATGGATTTTATCTGGCTTACAATCCATACAGGAAAAAGGAATTCTGATGAGGGCAGTACTGGCAATATACAGCCAGAGCTGAACTTTTTTGACCGGATTGATACTGAAATAGCGGCAGGGCTTGTATGTATCCCGACACTTGGTATATTGAGTACAGGGCTGAATCTGCAATATGCTACCAATAATCATATCGCTTCCATGATCATCATCGGGATCATGATTTTCCTGATCTCCTGCATGTTCTGGATTGGTTATTTAAGCCTGGTCCGCAGGATCAAAGCGCACACTCTGTGGAAAAACAGCTTCCTTCGCAGATGCCTGAAATTCCTCCGTCTGTGCCTGCACAAAGTCGGGAAACTGATCAAGTTTTTCTCCAGAAACACCATCAGCAGAATTCGCATGGTAATAGTACTTGGCGTATTTCTGTTCCTTGAGTTTTTCTTCAGTGCCCTGATTTCTGCATCCGGTGGCTGGTTTTTGATGTTTTTACTGCTTTTTCTTCTGGATCTGGGCGCCCTTTTCTTTGTCTATAAAATTGCTCTTGGACGGGAACTTCTCCTTGATGGCCTGAAACGGATCACAGACGGGGAACTCACTTACAAGATCCCGGAAGAAAAGCTTCGTGGGGATCAGAAAGAGATGGCGCAGTACATCAACCGAATTGGCGACGGTCTTGATGCTGCTGTAGAAAAAAGCCTGAAAGACGAACGTTTGAAAACGGAACTCATCACCAACGTTTCCCATGATCTGAAAACTCCGCTGACTTCCATCATCAACTATGTAGATCTTCTGAAAAGAAAAAATTTCACGGACCAGGAAGTTCTGAAATATCTGGACATTCTGGATTCCAAATCCCACCGTCTGAAAAGCCTGACAGAAGATGTTGTGGAAGCGTCCAAAGCAAGTACCGGAAACCTGTCTCTGGAAATGTCAGACCTGAACTTTGTGGAAATGCTTTATCAGGTAATGGGAGAATTTGAAGAACGCCTGGAAGACCGGCATCTAACACTGATGACACATTTTCCGGATACTCCTGCCATGATTTTTGCGGATGGCAGACGAATGTGGCGTGTCCTTGAAAATCTTTTCGGAAATGTTCTGAAATACGCCATGGAAAATACAAGAGTCTATGCAGAAGTCCTTCTGAAAAACAATCAGATCATCTTTACTTTGAAAAATATTTCCGCACAGCCTTTAAACATTCCTGTGGAAGAACTGACCGAACGTTTTATCCGTGGTGATGTTGCCCGGAACACTGAGGGCAGCGGTCTTGGATTATCCATTGCGCAGAGCCTGACACAGCTTCAGGGTGGAACTTTTAACCTCTATCTGGATGGCGATCTTTTTAAAGTATGCTTAAGTTTTCCCCAGAAGATATCTCCCACAGCTTTATCCGGACCGGATGAATCACACTCCTGAACATTTATAAAAGAAACAGCAGCTTGGATCCTGATGATGCATCAGGCCGAAGCTGCTGTTTTCTCTTATTTCTATTATTTATTTTTTATACCCTGATCGTAATCTCACGGTCTGTCCGGTTATATTTATAATACCGTACTCCGGCTGCATCCAGCATTTTTTTGGATGCAATCACGGAAGGGGTATCTGCATATTTATCGCAGTCATATACTACCGTTTTGATTCCTGCCTGAATAATTGCCTTGGCACATTCGTTACATGGAAAAAGTGACACATAAAGCTTGGCTCCTTCCAAACTTCCGCCTCTGTAATTCAGAATGGCATTCAGCTCACTGTGCGTCACATAAAGATATTTGGTATCCAGAGGTTCCCCTTCTCTTCCCCACGGAAACACATCGTCGGAACAGCCTTTTGGAAATCCATTATATCCCATTGACAGGATCTTGTTATCTTCACTTACAATACAGGCACCTACCTGTGAATGCGGGTCCTTGGAACGCATACCGGAAAGCATGGCCACTCCCATAAAATACTCATCCCAGGAAAGATAATCCTTACGTTTCTGTCCTTTTTTATCCATAAGCTTAATCCTCGATCATGTTGATCCTTCTGATATGACGCTCATCACCGGAAAACGGTGTATCCAGGAATATGTCCACAATCTTCAGAGCAAGTCCCGGACCTACTACACGACCTCCCATAGCCAGAATATTGGCATCGTTATGAAGTCTTGTCGCTTCTGCAGTAAAGCAGTCCGTACAAAGTGCGGCACGGATTCCTTTGAATTTATTTGCTGTGATGGAAATTCCGATTCCTGTACCACAGATCAGAATACCTTTCTCACACTCACCGTTTACAATAGCCTCGGCAACTTTTTTTCCGTAAACCGGATAATCTACAGATTCAGGACCATTGCATCCGTAATCTTTATACTCCAGATCTCTCTCTTCCAGATGTTTTTTGACCTCCTGCATCAGCTCATATCCGCCGTGGTCACATCCCAGTGCTATCATTTTTCTTCCTCCTCAACGTTGATAATTTTATGACCAGCCGCTTTCAGTAAGCGGTTCATGATCGCCTGTCCCATTCTTGGTGTAAAAAATGCCTCTGAATAAATGGCGCTTACATTACAGCTGTCAAATTCACGAAGTACTTCATAAAGATGATGTGCAATGGTTTCTTCCTGCTCTCTGCTTCCAATACTCTTTATAATACCATGTGAATATCTGCTTTTTGTTTCGTCTGTTGCAATAATTCCCACTGTCTGTCCATTCTCCTGTGCAGCCAGTGCTCTCTTTTCAATTTCTGCAATAACCCGTTCCGTTGGGCCTTCCACAATTGCAAGATCCGCTTTCGGGGCATAGTGACGATATTTCATTCCCGGTGCCTTCGGATGTACCTTGCTGTCCGGTTTGATCAGTCCCTTATCCATCCGCACCTCACCCAGCGTTTCCTGAAGCATTTCCAGGGAAATATATCCTGGCCGTAGTACGACCGGTACCTCTTCCGTAAAATCCACAATGGTAGATTCCAGTCCGATATTCACCTGTCCGCCATCAATAATCATATCAATGGCATCTCCCAGATCTTCCGCTACATGTCCTGCTGTGGTAGGGCTCGGTCTTCCGGAAGTATTGGCACTTGGCGCTGCAACATATCCCCCGGCCGCAAGAATCAACTCCTGTGCAATCCGGTCACTTGGAAAACGTACTGCCACGCTGTCCAACCCGCCGGTTGTTTCCTTTGGTACAATATCTGCCTTCGGAAGAATCATGGTCAACGGTCCCGGCCAGTATTTTTCTGCCAGAATCCTTGCTTTCTCCGGAACCTCCGTGACAATCTTATCCAGATCACGGATATCTGCAATATGTATGATCAACGGATTATCTGATGGCCTTCCCTTGGCCGCATATATTTTCATAGATGCTTTTGGGTCCAGTGCATTTCCTCCGAGACCATATACCGTCTCTGTAGGAAATGCTACAAGGCCTCCGTTTTTCAGGATTTCCCCGCCTCTGGCAATTGCATCCATATCGATATGTTCCGCTGTCATAACTGCTATTTCTGCTTTCATTTTACGCTCCATTACTGTCTGATATAAATTCCCTGCTCTTCAATAAAATCTTCCAGATCCTGCAGTGCATCCTGCGCCCAGGTTTCCGACTTCTGAAAAGCTTCCGGGAAAAACATTTCTTTTACAATTTTTTTACCGGTTTCTGTCTTAAATATCTTTTCCGCACTTGTTTTTATATGTTCTCTGTCAAGTCCGTCCTCAAAATAGTTTACAAGAAAATCTGCTTCCACAAGAATCTGGTAATCCATTCCATCAATATTCCTGTAGGTGTGATGATGCCCTACCAGATATTCTACTCTTCGGATTACCTTTTCCTGAAAGCCAAGTCTCCCCAGCATTTCCCTTGCAGCTGCCGGACCTTCTGCTTCCTGCGTCTTTCCATCCGAACGGCCATATTTTTCCATTCCGATCTTAATTCCAATATCATGGACAAGCGCCGCAGCTTCCAATGTATACATTGTGCTTTCATCCAGCCCCTCTCCCTGGCCAATCAGCCTGGAAAAACTGTGTACCTTCACAAAATGCTGAATATGTTTGGGATCACCCTGGTAATAGCGGATCATTTCCATATAAAGCCTGTCAATTCTGTTCATAAATCTTCCTCCTCCCGCTATAATGCCGCAGAAGCAACATTCTTCCTCATAAATTTACCTGTAATATGTCTATTATAGCGTTATCACAGAAAAATTGTCAATCTTTTGCAGGCTTTCCTGCGAATCATCCGAAGATTTCTGTTTATCCCTTTACTGTCCACTTACTTTTACAATATAGGTTCCTGATGTCACATCCACATAGGCAATACTTCCAAGGCTCTGAAGCAGGCTGTCATTGAGATCGGTACCATACTTTTCTTTTTCCTGTCCACCTACAAAAATATAGGAAATGTCATATTTCTTTACAAGAGATTTCACGGTTTCCACATCGCCGGATGTATAAATAGTCTGAATATCTGCACTTTTCTGATTAAGATCCGGCACGTCGTTTCTCCACAGCCACTCGTGAACATACCAGCCAAGTACCGTAGGAAGGCCTGTCGACGCAGAGACTCTTTCATATCCGCTGTAACTGTCACCATTGGCTTCCAGCACAACCGGAGATCCCTCAATATTCTGTTTCAGCCAGCGAATTGCTGCCGCATCCTGCGGAAAATCGGTTTCCAGAAATGTAGTTGCATTCAGTCCCTGATATTTTGACGGATTCCATACTTCCCCAAACCAGGAATGTACTGCATTTCCAAAGTATCCCACTGTCCAGATCAGCACAAAAAGCCCTATGCCTGAAAGGACTTTGACGATCTTCTGTCTTGAAACTACCAGCATTCTGTAGATTCCATAGCCCATAGTCATTCCAAACAAAATATATGCCTGATACGTAAGTTTGAACATGGTGTTCGCTCTGGCATTTCCGTTTTCATAGATATCTCTTACATACACAAGTTCCGGAATGATAATCAGTCCGATGGCACAAAGCCCCATAATTACCGCAAAAAGATCCGGAACTGTAACCGCTTCCAGAAGTCTGTACAGGCTTTTATGCTTCATGCCTCTCAGTTTTTCCACAAGAATGGAAACAATCAGCAGAACAGTCAGTACTACCGGAAGGCCCCAGAGAATCAGAAGCTGATACCAGAGAGAGTGATGCTGTGCCAGTGCAACTCCCTGTACCATCGTTTCAAATTTCAGAGTAAACGGCAGAATAACCAGATAGGAAATCACAATAATCTCTGCAGCCTGCAAAACAGTCACAGAAAGAATTCTGGTGATTTTTCCGCCAAAACGGATAATATTCGCAATCAGGACAACACCGCCGGTTACCACAAAATAAATTACAAAATCCCAATAGTTTGTCCACTGGAACATTCCAAGAAGCACTGCAGCCAGAAGAATATGCGGCATCAAAAGCTGTCTGAGCCAGAAATCTCTCAGGTCCTGTTTTTCCGGTTCCGGTCCTCTGTTTCGAACTTTTTTAAACCACGCATAAAGAAGCCCCACCAGAAATGTCACAAACATCACATTCACCACATGGGCGTGAAGATCTCCCAGAACAAAAGAATAGCTCGGGAACTCATGAATGGTTTTGTCGCTTTCATTCAGCGGATTATAGCCTATATAACGGGTGGCATCCGGAAACCAGTAACTGGCACTTTCTTCCACTCCCTGTATTTTATGGAGCAGTGGCAGAACACAGCGATAGACAATATAATGTACATTTCCCGCAATGGAAACGGAAATGCCTGCAGTCACTCCCGCAAGAGACGGCAGATATTTTTTCTTTCCGCTCATACGCCCGTAGAGCCTGTCCTTGGTCATCTGGCGTACCAGAGAAAATGGATACACAAACGCAAAAGCAGCCACAAACGTACGCATCAGATTATAGGTTACTTCCACTCTGCTGCCTGTAAGCTTCGTAAGAAAGACTGCAAAATACTGACCACCGTAATAATAATTAATGGTTCCCTGAGAGTACCAGAGATCCCTTGCCGGCAGTGTTTTGCTCCGCATCATGGCTTCCATAAATCCGTAATCCATAAATTTCTCTGTTCCATATGCCTGAGGACGAAATCCTGCCAGATATGTCCAGAGAAGAAAAATACCGAAAAACAGAAGCTCCTCTCTGAAAATCAGGTGCATTTTCCCCGTTGGAATACATTCAATTCCATGTTTCTGCTGTACATGAAACAAAATAACACAGATTACCCCACAAAATACGGACACTCCCGCACAGGATGCAAAAGTAAATGGAAGAATTTCCACCGCCACAAGAAACCAGGTAAGAAATCCTGTTATGGCAATTGCCAAAACTTTCGAAAAAAGCCATCCTTTATCTTCAAATCCATCAAAAAGTCTTCCGGTCAGCGGCATTGCAATCATTCCCATAAAAAGGGCCAGAAGCCACCAGGTCCAGAAAGTCCATACATCTCCGCCAAGAAGATAGGCAGAAAGAGCGATCAGAACCACCGCCGCAACTGACTCCGGAAGTATTTCCCTGATTTTTACTTTCATCTTTCTGTTCCTCCTGTATCAGATTCTGTGACGCAGGCGCATGAAATCATGAAATGCCTGTTTGCCTATTGGTATAATTCGCTTCATATTAATAGAATTTTTTCCAGCCTGACGTGGACGGAAGGTGATCGGGATGTATTCCACATGCAGATGATGTTTCTCATAGATCACTGTCATCAGTACATTGGACAGGAAAAATCCGTCCGGAATCCGTTTCAGTACTTTTTTAAGCTGCTTTCCGTTCATCAGCCGGTAAGGAGTATTCGCATCTTTTACCCACGTTTTAAATATGAGAAACAGCACAAGGCGGAGAACTCTTGTCACAAAAAGTCTTGAAATTCCATCTTCTCTTTTTTTCCGGTATCCGATAAGAAGACCACATTCTTTTCGTTTTTCCCAGAACTGCCAGAATTCCTCCGGAAGCGTCTGTCCGTCAGTATCTGTCTGAAAAACATAATCTGCTCCGGCGTCAACCGCATAATGATACCCTCTAAGAATAGTTCCTCCATGACCTTCATTGGGCTTGTCAATTCCGATAAGACGGTCATATTTCTCCTGATATTTCCGGATCTTCTCATATGTTCCGTCCTTACTTCCATCATTTAGGATCACCAGACGGCTGTCTCCTCCAATTTTTTCCACAACCGGATACCACTGTTCAATCACAGCTCCGATATTTTTTTCTTCATTATATGCAGGCATAATAATGTACAAACTGTCATGTTTCATAAACTCTTATTCTCCCATCCTCCGACTTATAAACCAACGGATACGTCTTCTTTATAATATCTTCACGACATTCCTGCTGCTCAAATTCCATATCTTCCTCAAACAGAATGTACGTGATTTTTTCCTTTTTCACTGTTGTTTTCAAAACCTGCGGATCGTCTGTTGTGTAAATCATTACCGCCTGCCCGGCTCTGTAATTTGTATCGTATCCTGCTGACCAGGCATAATAAGGCCATCCACAGTAAAGCATCGCACCTGACATGGTAACTTCATTCATGGTATATTCCGGTGTCAGAAGAAGATCGTTTTTCTTGAGGTTTGAAGAAAGCCAGTCTGTAAGGCTGCTTTCCATATCTACGGTCATGCGATGTGCGGAATCATTATCCAGCAAAATTACCACAAAATCATAAACACCCGTTCCTATCAGGCAGATACATAAGATTACACAGGCCACTTTACAGCTCCACTTCTTCCATTTCGTTTTCCCTGACAGAAAAATATTCCTTACTACCCATCCCCAGAACACCGTAACAAACGCATAAGATATCATCACATATTTATGGTTCACATTGATATCCGGAGTCAGTGATATCAGAAAAGCAAACAGCATCGGAAGAAGAAAACCTCCAAGAATTACCCTTTCACTTCTCTTCAGAAAGACAGCAACAACAACCAATCCGATAAAGAAAAATCCACTGATCTGAGCCAGATACCAGAGTACACCGGTTACCGTGGCATGATCTGCCAGAAATCCCCAGTAAAGAGAAGGGCTCATAACACTTCCGGATACAAAAATCTTTGACTGAAGTTCCGAGAAAAAAACAGCCAGCGCCGCACAAATAGCATAATCCAGCTTTCCATCGGAAAATACCGCAAAACCGGCTAGAATTAAAAGTCCTCCAATGAGTGCAGCCCCATTCCAGAAAGCAGTAAGCCCCAAAAACAAGCCCATCAGAATTGCTGTATCCACATTTCTGCAAATCCATGCTTCTCTGGTAAAAAAGCAATTTCGAATCCACAGAATTCCTTTCTCTTTACGGCCACTTCCTGCTTCTACCCAGTCCATAAAAATCCATATGGCCACAGCCACTATCAGAAGACCAAAAGCAAGATGCCTCTGATTCAGATATACATTAAAATTCCAGAGTCCCCAGTTTTCATTGGTTGTATATCCAATAAATACCGTATTTTCTGTCAGCGCCTGTATAAGATTTCCAGTTCTGATATTCTCCCACAAATATCTCCAGAACGCAGTTCCGCTCCGAAAAAAAAAGAACAGCAGAGAAAATGCACCTGCCCAGAAACTGAAAAACATCCGGTAACTGATTGCATAAAGCACCATAAGAAATCCTACCAGCGACAGAATACTTACCAGATTGTATCCCAGATCCAGCCGAAGTCCCAGATATTCCAGATTTCCTACCAGAAACTGAAACATAAAATGGTACTTCACATCCTGTCCTCCGTAATGAGGATACTGTGTAGGAAAATTATTTCCTCTTGAAAAAGAGCGCATCATTGCAGTATGAGGTGCATAATCACCATATACAGAAAAACCGGAATACAGCACTCCGTCTTTCATATGAAAGACATAAAACATAATCCAGGTTACAAAAAACGCCAGTATCACAAACAGACATATTTCTTTTTTCAGGATCCATCTTCTGGTAACCATATTTCCTGCTGAAAATACTGTTTTTCCGTTCTTACGTTTCCGGTGAAAATTCATCAGAAAAATCAGTGCCGTTACCAGCATCACCAATAAATTCCCATAAAAAAGAGGATGTTCTGTTCCCACACATACACTGAATATCCAGGAAACAATATATACTGCCCATGTCAGCATCAGCGTACCTGTTCCAAAAGCAGCCGGAAGGATCACCCATATCCGATTTCCTTTTTCAGTTGTCTGGTGCGGAAACAGACATCCCACCATTTCCATTCCTGTTAATATACATAATATAAGATAGATAATTCCAAACATAGGATTCTCCTCAATTCACGTAAAGTATATCAGAATCGCCTTCTTATGAAAAGACTATTCACATTTTTTTCAATTTTTTTCAGGCACCTCCTGCTTCTCTAAATATGTACCAATTCCATCTGCAACTGCATTTGCAACTTTTTCCTGATATTCTTCACTTTGCAGAAGTGCCGCTTCATCCGGATTGGTAAGGAAACCACATTCTACAATATTAATTACCCCGCTGCTTCTTTTAAGCAGATAATACGTCCGGTTTCCCTTGGCAGCTCTTGGCCGTGCAACAGAAAGCTGATCATTCATCTGCTCCTGAATGGAAAGTGCAAGTTCCTTCCCCTTTTTTGAATCTTCATAATAAAATACCTGCGGACCTTTTACCTGTGGATCGCTGTAACTGTTCTGATGAATGCTTACCGAAAGTACCGGAGAATATTTCTGAATCATTGCAATGCGATTTTGCAGATCCTGTGCCTTCATATTCTTTGTATTCTCTTCATAAAGGCCCCTGTCTTCTTCTCTTGTCATCACTACTGCAAATCCTTTTTTCTCCAGAATCGCTTTTAATTTCATGGAGATTACCAGATTAATGCCCTTTTCTTTCAGATCATTGACACCAACCATCCCGGAGTCCACACCTCCGTGCCCGGCATCAATCAGAATCACCTGGCTGTTTTTTATATTTCCGGATACATCCGCAAGTTTTCCTGCTGTTTCTGCTGCCTCCCTGGACAAAATATAAAAACAGACCAGCATGAGCACTGCCATACCAAGCTCTACATAATGCTTTTTCAACGCAAAGCACCCCCGGCATATTTATTTTAATATATGTTGCCGGGGATGTTTTTATCATTGTGTCGTATAATATTTTTTTCTGTTTATGACAGGTTTTCTGTTATTACACTCCAGATTCCACTGTTTTCAAATCCGAGTTTCCATTCTGCCACACCAGCAAGTTCATATTTGCTGATCAGTTTTACTTTTTCTGCAACAGACTGTGCATCTTCCAGCCAGATCTGGTATGTAGCCCCATCACCTTCGTAGGTTCCATAATTCTGACTTGTAGTCTTGTCCCAGTAAGTCTCTGCTCCATTCTCGCTGATTACCTGCTGTGCCTGATCCATTCCGATCGCCTCACTGGTAAGAGCACCACCATCTGTCGTTTTCCAGAGCCTTGTATAGAATGGAATAGCAAGGATGGTTCTCTTGGCCGGAACTTCTGCAAGGGTATCTTTAACTCCCTGCTCCACCCATGGAAGTGATGCCACGGAACCGGCATCCGAACCAACATAGTGTTCGTCATATCCCATAATAATCACATAGTCCACAACTTTACCCTGTTCGGTTCTGTCATAATGACTTGTGAAATCCTCAGGTACCGGATTGTCCACAGAAAGTACCAGATTGTTCTCATGACACTGAATGGAAAGTTCTCTCAGAAACTGAAGGAAATGAATTCCCACATCTTCACTTAAGGACTCAAAATCAATATTAATACCATCCAGGCCGGATTTCAGTGCATATGTGACCAGATGATTCTCAAGATTCTGTCTGGAACTGGTTTTGGAAAGTACCGTCGTTGTACTCATATTTTCACTGAAGTTATCTACCAATCCCCAGACTTTCAGGCCTTTTTCATGCGCCTGCATAACGTATTCTCCGGACGCAAGGCTTGATACATTTCCGTCATTATCAGAGACAGAAAACCAGGTCGGTGAAATCACATTCACTCCCGTCATATTCTGCACGGCACCTGCAAAATAGCTGTTGGCGTCTGTACTGGTAACCTGATGCCATACCATATTTACCGGTTCATCCATGGTAAGATAAGAATATGCTTCCGCCTTAAAATCTCTCTCATAATTTGTGGTATCCGCACTGCTTACCTTTTTTTTCTGAATATAGCCGATATAACCGTCATCAGTCGCTACCTGATCCCAGTCCTCTCCTTCATCCAGAAGCCTAAGGACCGTATCTTTAGGGATTTTTGTAAGAATTTCCGACTTAATCCCTCCGCGATACCGGATTACTGTATCTTTCTTTACAGTTACTGTCTGTATATTGCTAAATTTATACTGTATCGCCACCCTTGCAGGGTCTTCATATATATAGGAATCAATATCTGTATACTTTTTTACATAATCCAGTTTCAGATAAACTGTGTCATCTTTCAGCCATACATTTCCGTCTGCCTGCTCTGATGCCGCTTCCTCCGTAAGACTAGTTGGTGTTGCATACAGAATCTTCTTATTTTCGCTGTCCCAGTAATATCTCTGATTCAGATACCCACTTACTACATCCAGTGGAAGATATACATCGTTTCCCGAAAACAAAGCTTTCTGCTCCAGTTTCTGTGTTCCAAGTATCAATGCAGCTTCTCCATCTGCATTATGACCATAATATTCCGTCAGATCCATCTGTTTGCTGGTTGGAATCAGCTTGTTAATTCCGTATACAGCCCCTCCGATAAGAGAGACCAGAACAATCAGCAGACATACCACAAAAACCGGCATATGTTTTTTTATCATTATTTTTTTCCTTTCGGTATAGAATGTCACAATTTTTTTTATTATAACATATTTCCTCTGGATTTCGTTACAAAAATCGACATTTAATATTTTTTTACACTTTATTTATAATTTCGGTTCCCCACATGGTATGTATGAGTTCAGGGGAACTTTTTCTTTCCGGGGAACCGCTTTCTCTTTCGTGTCGATCCTTAACATTTTCGGATAAAATCAAAGCTTACACAGGCGATATGCCCTTCTTCATCTTCTGTATAATCCCGCATATAGACTCCATCTTCCGCAATCTGACAGGCTTTTGCGATTTTTTTCGGAGTGCTTGGTTCTCCGTTCAGATAAAGAGAAACACCTTTTTCCCGGTAAATCTCAAGTTCTTTACGGAGTGCCTTTGCAGGATTCTTTTTTACCCGTGATATATTTTCCGTATCCCGACCTCCTTTCCTGGTTTGATTTTCAGAAAACACCAGCAATGGTTCATGAAAAGCTGCACAGATCCCGTTGTAATATATAAAAAATTAAAAGGGGGAAATTTCTTATTCTGTGTTATGGCAGAATCGCCGATGAGTTTTACACAGAAATTTATCTTCAGAAAAAGTATGACTTTAAGTTATCTTTGTTCTCTTACTGCTTTTACAGATCTTGCAGCTTTTCTGTTTTTATTATACCTTTTTTCTTTTCAGATGCAAGCCTTTTGTTCAATTATAAAATTTTTTTTATTTTTATCCCGGAATTTTCTTTTTTCCCATTGATATGCATCTTTACATCTTGTGTATAGCTGTTATATAATACAGTATGTAAAAGATTAAATTTATTGACCATAGGATGTGATTATATGAAAATAGAAAAGATCAACGACAATCAGATCCGCTGCACACTGACGAAGGAAGATCTGGACAGCCATCAGATCCGTATCAGTGAACTTGCTTACGGTACCGAGAAAGCCAAACGGCTCTTCCGTGACATGATGCAGCAGGCTCAGATACAGTTTGGTTTTGAAGCTGATAACATTCCGCTGATGATCGAAGCGATCCCCGTAAGCGCAGAAAGCGTCATCCTCATCATCACCAAGGTGGAAGATCCGGAAGAACTGGATACCCGTTTTTCCAAATTTGCTCCTTTTAAAGGAAATAAACCAGCAGATACTGTTGAGATCGATGGAGCCGATAATATCATTGATATTTTCCAGAAGCTCTGCGAATCCAAACTCAAAAATCTCCCGCAGAAACCGGAAGAAAAGAAATCCGAACCAGCAGCACAGAATCCGGAAAACCCGGACGCTTCACAGGCTTCCGAGAATTCTATACGGCTGATCCGTCTGTATTCCTTCCCAGGACTTGACGATGTCATCGCCGCTTCTCATGGAATGAACGGTTTCTTTACCGGAAACAATACTCTTTACCGTGAAGGGGAAGACGGAGGATATCAGCTGGTTCTTCACCAGTCTGACTGCACACCGGAAGAATTCAACAAAGTATGCAACATTCTTTCTGAGTATGGAGTTGGCCGTGCATTTACTCCTGCCGGGGAAGCCTACCTTCGGGAACATGGCACCCTGATTGCGGAGAATGCACTTCAGAAACTTCTCGAACTTTAAATAAAAAAATAAACCGCTGTCAGAAATACGATCATCCTTGCTTTGATTGATCCATATTTCCAACAGCGGTCTTTTTTTTCAGTAAAACAGCAGATGCTGCTTACTCACCAAGAAAATCATTGATCTGTGCTACGAGAACGTCAGCGTCCAGTCCATGAACCATAGCTGCCTCTTCCAGAGACTCCATCTGAGAAGACGGGCATCCAAGGCAATGCATTCCTGCTCTCATCAGGATTGGTGCAATATTCGGATCTACTGTGAGAAGTTCTCCGATCAGCATGCTCTTTGTAACCTTTGCCATGATTGTATTCTCCTTTACTGATTTATCGAAATGTTTCTGATGTTTCCATTCCGTTCTGTTATTATAATACGAAACCTGGCCGGAATCAACGCTTTCCTCATCCCTTTCCTTATCGTATTACATTGGTTTCCTTATTTTTATTTTGTATATAAATTTGTACTTGTATTCTTTAAACAGATATATTAGAATGGGAATAGAATCCCTGGTAGGGGATACATACAATACACCATTTTAAAGGAGGATATCAATTATGGCATATGTAATTTCTGACGAGTGCGTTAGCTGTGGAACATGCGAGGGTGAGTGCCCGAACGAGGCTATTTCTCAGGGAGATGAGCATTACATGATCGATGCAGACGCTTGCGTTGACTGTGGAACATGCGCTGAGGCCTGTCCAGTTGGTGCTATCTCTGCTGAGTAATGCACCATTAGCTTAACAAGCTACCGTAATGAATGAGGCTGCCGGTTTACCGGCAGCCTTTTCTGTTTCTTTTATTCTTTTTTCCCTCACAGGAAGCTGCCGCTTCTCTTCTTGCCTGCTGCTTCTTTCGGATAGCTTCATCCAGTGAACGGCACCGGTATTCTCCTTCTTTTTTCCTCTGCATTTCCTCATGGATCAGACGTTCCAGAATTTCCTGAAATTCCAGGATCTTTTTATTATCCTCGCCGTTCTCTTTTACTTTTGCCGTTTCCGTCTCCTGTTTCTCCTCAAACATTTCTTCGGCCTCTTCCGGAGCTCTTATCGGAATATCTTCAATCTCAACTGCTTCTCCGTCCAGAATTTCGGTACCGGCTTCCGCAAGATCTGATGTATGCGTATTTCTCGCTTCCTGAGGAATCAGTGTGCGGATTGCTTTCAGCTGAAGGCCTCTATTTTTCAACTCGTTTATTTTAAGAAAAAGCTGGATATCAAACGGTGTATAATAGCGGTGTCCCAGTTCATTGCGCCCGATCCGAAGATCCAGTTCTTCCTCCCAGTACCGCAGAACATAAGATTTCACGCCTGTCATTGTTACAGCCTGTCTCACCGTGTATCTTTTCTCCATCGTGAACGCCCCCTTGTATAGAGATTCACTGTTGCTGTCTACAGTATAACCCATGGGGTCTGGAAATGGCAAGAAGAATCGGTTGACATAATTTTACCGGATGTGACTTATCAGCAGAGATTTACTGACATACGGAACCCCGCCGTGCTACACATCTCGCGTCCAAAGGCCGCTCGATGTGGGGCTTCGCCCTATAGCCTGAAAAACAAAATGCTGTCAGGCTAAATACAAGTGTTCATCCTGACAGCATTTCATTTTTCCGTCTGCACGGCTCTACTTTTTCATATTTACAAACTGGGTGTATCTTGGCAGCCATACCAGTTCTACGGTTCCGATGGGGCCGTTTCTTTGCTTGGCTATGATGATCTCCGCAATGTCTTTCTTCTCGGTATCTTTGTGGTAATAATCATCTCGATAAATGAACATGACCACATCCGCATCCTGCTCAATGGCTCCGGACTCTCGAAGGTCGGAGAGCATCGGCCTGTGATCCGGTCTCTGCTCTACGGCTCGGCTCAGCTGGGATAACGCAATCACCGGCACATCGATCTCTCTTGCCAATGCTTTCAGAGATCTTGAAATATCGGAAATCTCCTGCTGCCTGGAGTCGGATTTTCCGCTTCCGCTCATCAGCTGCAGGTAATCAATCATGATGATTCCAAGATTGTGCTCCAGCTTATATTTCCTGCATTTGGATCGAAGTTCCGCAATGGAAATTCCAGGTGTATCGTCAATGATAAGATTGGAACCGCCGATAATATCCGCGCCTTCCACCAGCTTCGTCCAGTCCTCATCTTTCAGATTTCCGGTACGAAGATTCTGGGAATCCACATGAGATTCCATGGCAAGAAGACGATTTACCAGCTGCTCCTTGGACATCTCCAGACTGAAGATCGCCACGGTCACATCTTTACGAAACGCCATATACTGAGCAATATTCAGTACAAATGCCGTTTTTCCCATGGAAGGTCGCGCCGCAATCAGTACAAGATCGGACGCATGCATACCGGAGGTCTTATAATCCAGATCTACAAATCCGGTTGGAATTCCGGTTACCGAACCTTTCAGCTTGGAAGCCTTCTCAATGTTGCTGACTGCATTTAATACAACCTGCTGGATCGGTACATAATCACTGCCGTTTGTTCTCTGCAGGATGTTGAACAGCTTTTTTTCGGATTCCTCAAGAATGGTCTCCGTGCTGTCTTTTTCCAGATAGCAGGCATTGGCGACTTCTTCCGTAGTCCGGATCAGCCGGCGGAGAACTGCCTTTTCACTGACAATATTGGCATAATATTTTACATTGGCAGAGGTAGGAACTGCAGCAATCAGATCACGGACATATTCCATACTGCTGATGTCCGGCGGGAGTTCTTTCTCCTTGAGACGGTTCTGCAACGTGATCAGATCTACCGGCTGTCCTTCATTACAGAGTTCTACCATGGCATCAAAGATAATACCATACTGTTTCTGATAGAAATCATCACTGGTCAGAATCTCAGAAGCCACAAGAATCGCATCACGGTCCAGAATCATGGAACCGATCACTGACTGCTCTGCCTCAATACTGTGAGGAAGAATCCTCTTGATCAGTGCCTCTTCCATTGATTACGCCTCTTTTACCCAGACCTTGAGACTTCCGGTTACCTTTGGATGGAGACGTACCGGAACGTTGGTAACCCCCAGATTACGGATCGGATTCTCCAGCTGAAGTTTTTTCTTATCAATATCCAGATTCAGCTGTTTCTTGGCTGCCTCTGAGATTTCCTTGGAGGATACAGAACCAAATGTTCTTCCACCCTCGCCCACTTTCAGGGTCAGGATGATCTCTTTTGTGGAAAGCTCCTCTGCAAATGCCTTGGCAGCGTCCAGGTTCTCCTGTGCAACCTTTTCCTCATTTGCCTTACGGAGTTTCAGATCATTGAGGTTCTTGGAGGTAGCCTCAACACCAAGTTTTTTCGGCAGGATCATGTTTCTTGCATATCCGTCACTTACATTTACGATCTGTCCCTTTTTTCCCAGGGATTTTACATCTTCCAGAAGAATTACTTTCATTTCTATTTGTCCCCTTCCTGATATAACTGGTCTATAATTTCTTTCAGCATTCTCTCGGTCTCATCCATGGTGTCCTTCACCTGTGCGCCGGCAATATTCAGATGTCCGCCGCCGCCCATCCGTTCCATCATAACCTGGACATTGACTTCATCAATGGCTCTGGCACTGATGTAAACCTCGTTATTATAGCTGGTAAGAACAAAAGATGCCTTGACTCCGGCAATGTTAAGAAGCTCATTGGCCGCCTGTGCACCTACAACAGTAGGGCTTTCCAGACCTTCACTTGGGCATCTTGCAATGGCAAAATAATCCCGGTAGATCTCAGCAGTACGGACAGCCTCCGCTCTTGCCTTATAGGAATCAATATTGTCACGGAGCATCTTACGTACACGTGTCACATCCGCCCCGCATCTTCGCAGGAATGCCGCAGCCTCAAAGGTACGTACACCTGCCCTTGTTGTAAAGTTGTTGGTATCTATCATAATACCCGCATAAATACAGTCCGCCTCAATGCTGCGAAGCTTCAGTCCATCCGCAAAATACTGCAGGATCTCCGCGATCATTTCGCAGCTTGAAGATGCATATGGCTCCACATAGGAAAGAACTGCATTCTGAATCACCTCACTGCCACGGCGGTGATGATCCAGTACCACGATGGTCTTTGTCATATAGAGAAGATCCTGGCACTCCGTATAACTTGGTTTGTTGGTATCCACCACGATTACTACCGTATTGTTATCTACCAGTTCCTTGGCCTGGTTGCTGTCCACAAACATGGACGGCTCATAATCCGGATTCTCCATAAAGCCACTCATCAGTGGACGGATGGATGTTGTCGGATCGTTAATTACAATATGCACCGGCTTGCCAAGAGTCTTACCTGCGCGATAAATACCAATTCCTGCTCCCAGCGCATCCACATCGGTGATCTTATGGCCCATAACGACCACACGATCCTTGGTGCTCATAAATTCCTTCAGTGCCTGAGCTTTCACACGGGCCTTCACACGGGTGGACTTCTCCATCTGCTGAGCCTTGCCGCCAATGTAGGTGATATTATTGCCATTTTTGATTACTACCTGATCGCCGCCACGTCCCAGTGCCATCTCAATGGCAATTCTGGCATACTCATAATTCTGAATATAAGTGGAAGCATTCAGACCTATTCCAATACTTAAGGTTACTGCCATCTCATTTCCGATGTTAACAGTCTTCACCTCATCCAGAATATGGAATCTCTGTTCCTTCAAAGTTTCCAGCGAACTCTGGCGCATGATCAGAAGATATTTATCTTTCTCAAGCTTTTTCACAAGGCCGTCAAAGTTGGAAAAATACTTCGTGATCTTACGGTCGATCAATGCAATCAGAAGAGATCTCCGCACATCCTCCACGCTCTCAAGAGCTTCCTCATAATTATCCAGATAAGCCAGCGCCACCACAAGCTTATTGTCTTCATTCTTCTGAATGTATTCCTTAAGCTCTGTCTCATCATAAAGATACATGGCAATCAGACTGACATTCTGGGACATATCCTCCAGAATATCTGCATGACTCACCACTTCTCCCATAGTCACCCTCTGCATGGATACCCGGTAGATCCGGTCCCCGAAATGTGTACTCATCTCGGAAATTTCCAGCTCATCGGCCACCGGGAGCTTGTCCGGAGTAATGTCCGGAAAAACTGTGCTGATATTTTTTTTATAGAACTGATCTCTACCCGTGATCTCCGAAAAAATACGGTTGGACCAGATCATTCGGCCTTCCATGTCCATAATGGCATAGGGAAGCGCCAGTTCTTCCAGCATCCTCTTTTCCACCACATCATATTGATTGGCAAATGCGATCATGTCATTGATGATCAGCGGTTTGTGATATCGGAAAAGCTGTACTGCGATAAAAATATAAATAACAGTACCTACAGACACCAGAATTCCGGCCTTCACACTTACAATAAACACCAGCAGATCCAGCAGCACCACCAGAACCGAAAGATACAGTGGCCAGCGCATGAAGTGTTTCATAGGCCCTTTAAATTTGACTTTGTTGTTCATTGCTTTTTCCTGTTCTCAACGTAATAAAAACCACAAGTTATCTATTATTATACCAGATTTCTTATTATAATTCCATAGTTATGATAAAATCTGTTATATCTGACGATCCACCATCATTACTCCTCCTGCAGCCAGCAACAGCTTTTTTTTTATAATTTTTTATTATCACCGAAAACAAAAAACAGGGCCGCTGTCATTCAGATGACTGCTCATCTGTCTGACAACGACCCTGTGGATAATCGGAATTAGTCCTGAACGTATGGCATCAGGGACATATGACGTGCTCTCTTAACAGCAACTGTCAGCGCTCTCTGATGTTTCGCGCAGTTACCTGTAATTCTTCTCGGGAGAATTTTACCTCTCTCGGAAACATACTTTCTTAACTTTGCTACATCCTTGTAATCGATCTCGTTATTCTCTTTACCGCAGAATACACAAACTTTTTTTCTTCTGCGTCCGCCTCTTCTCTTCATCGGAGAATCTGGTCTCTCGCCTCTATTGTAAGCCATGATTGTTTCCTCCTATCTTATTCGTCTCATCTGTCTTGATCAGATGTTCTAGTTGAACGGCAGCTCCTCATCAATTCCATCTGGAATATTCATGAAGCCGTCGGCGCTTGCTGCGCTCGGACTCGGCATAGACGGTGCAGGTGCTGCTTCTGTTCTCGGATGAGATGCTGCATAGCTGTCGCTTGATGCTTTGCTCTCAGCAAACTCCTGATCCTCAACAACAACCTCTGTCGTATAAACCTTCTGTCCCTCACGGTTCGTATAACTTCCTGTCTGGATACGTCCCGTAACTGCAATTTTCAGTCCCTGTCTGAAATACTTTTCCGCAAACTCTGCTGTACGTCCGAAAGAAACACAGTTGATAAAATCTGCACTTGCCTCTCCGTCACGACGGAATCTGCGGTCAACTGCCAGTGTATATCTGGCGATTGCCAGGGCATTTTCTCCTGCGGAATATCTTACCTCAGGATCTCTTGTCAAGCGTCCCATTAATATTACTTTGTTCATCGTTCTACCTCTCTTATGATCTCAGATTTCACTTAACTGAACAGGTTCTTAATGGTGTTTTCGAAAATCCGCTGCAAAAATTATGCCTCTTTCTTGACAACCAGGTATCTTAATACATTGTCCATGATGCGGACATGTCTCTCGATCTCCGCTGGGCACTGAGAATCTGCTTCAAACTGAATAAAATAGTAGAAGCCTTCATGCATTTTCTGAATCTCGTAAGCTAATTTCTTCTTACCCCATTCTTCAACTTCTGTGATCACGCCGTTGTAACGTGTAATATAGCTTTTTGCTTTCTCAACTACAGCGTCACGTGCTTCGTCCTCAAGCTTAGCGCTCACAACTAATGCTAACTCGTACTTGTTCATGCTTGTCTTAACCTCCTTATGGTCTTTTGGCCCTTTGCCTGTCAAAGAGCAAGGATATGAAATATATCACGATTGTTGATTCTAGCATATCTTTCCCGTGATGTAAAGCATAAATTTAATTTTTTTCGAATTTTTTCAAATCTCGTGTATTTTTCTCCACAAGCTTGCGTGCCACCATGATCTGATGTCCGCAGCCCATGCATTTCAGACGAAAATCCGCTCCTACACGAAGGATCTCCCATTCTTTGCTGCCACAGGGGTGCGCCTTCTTCAGTGTGACAATATCTCCTACTTCATAATTTAATCCCATTTGATACTCCTCATTTTTCTTTTTTCCGGATATTTTAGTCAAACGGATAAAAATATCCGCATTCACTACGTAGCCCTGCACCGGATAACTGCTATGCAGTTTATCAGATCCGTATCTGAGAGAACACCTTTCCGATCGGTTCTTTAATAAGAAGATCCGCATATTTGTCTCTCGGTGTCGGCGCCTTGTTGATCACCACCAGATGATTTCCCCTGAAATAATCGATCAGACCTGCTGCCGGATACACAGCCAGGGATGTTCCTCCGATGATCAGAACCTCCGCCTCTGAAATTGCTCTTACAGATTCCTGGATCGTATAGTCATCCAGACCTTCCTCATAGAGAACCACATCCGGTTTGATCATACCACCACAGGTACATTTCGGAACTCCTTCTGACTCCTTCATATACTTAAAATCATAGAATTTCCCACACTTCATACAATGATTGCGGTAAACACTTCCGTGAAGTTCCAGAACTTTTTTGCTTCCTGCCATCTGATGAAGATTGTCAATATTCTGAGTGATCACCGCTTTCAGCTTTCCTGCCTGCTCCATCTCTGCCAGTTTCAGATGTGCCGCATTGGGTTTTGCAGTATCGCAAAGCATCTTATCTCTGTAAAATTTAAAAAATTCTTCAGGTCTGTGCATAAAAAACGTATGGCTTAAGATCGTCTCCGGCGGGTAATCATATTTCTGGTTATACAGCCCGTCCTGGCTTCGAAAATCCGGGATCCCGCTTTCTGTGGAAACTCCCGCTCCACCAAAAAACACGATATTATCACTCTCATCAATGATTTTCTGTAATGTTTCGATTTCATTTCCCATATCGTTCTTCCTCCCGTTTATTTTTGTTGTGCAAAAAAAATCTACTGCGGATCCACTGCGTTCACCCGTTTCCCCTGTACTACAAAACGGGTTGCCTGGTTTCCGGTACAGGTGGACAATGTAACAATTTTGTCCTTCACATCTGCATCTTCTGCACTGGCATCTG
The DNA here is from genome assembly GCF_013304735.1 of Blautia luti. Lineage (GTDB taxonomy): Bacteria > Bacillota > Clostridia > Lachnospirales > Lachnospiraceae > Blautia_A. Next base: position 50,665 of record NZ_JAAITI010000012.1, on the reverse strand, counting down.
TTTGGATCTCGGAATTCTGAAACATCTTTTTCTCATACTCCAGAAATTCGCTGCCAGGCCCTTTAAACAACGTATACGTCTCACTGTTTACAGAAGTGGTATATGCCGCAATAATCTCATATCGGTAATTCTTCTCCGGAGTGAGAATCCAGAAATATTTACTGGTATTGTAAAGCGTCTCATCAGCTCTGTATTTCTTCAGCATTCCAAACATGGAACCATTTTTCATATTATGGCCATACACCAGCGTATTGCAGTCACTGAAATCTCTTTTATTTTCATAATCAATAAAGATGGTTCCTGCAAAATTATAATTTTTCTCATATGTCTGATGCAGATACGTATTGTTATCTTCTCCCTGTACCACCGGATAACTGATCTGCGGCAGTGCTTCCATGTAAATCCAGCCAATTACATCATCATTAATACTCTTAAGCGATGCAAAATCAATGCTTATGGGAGCTGTCGGCTGGTTCTCCGGCTGTCCCAGATCTTCGGTATCATCCGGATCACGCTCTGTTACTGCCATTTCCGAGATACTGTTATACTCATCTGTGCCTTTTTTATATTCTGTATAAATATGATACAGGTTAAAAGCTGCATAGCAGAATACGCAGATTGCCACGATCAGTACAAAAGTGAGAATATAATCTCCTGTTGTTTTTTTCTTCTTCTTTTCCTTGTCTTTCCTGCTCATAATCACTCTCCTTTGATCTGTCAGGATTGCCTGGTTTCTGTATTTATTATAAATACCCCTCTGTTTTCTTGCAACCGTTTTGTTTTTATCATAATTTTATATAGAAAGAAAACCGCCTCGGAATGGGCATCCGAAGCGGCTTGTAAGATATATTCTATTTCAGAGCTGCTGTTATTTTTCAGGCCAGTTCTTTTCCTGTAAGCATTTTGTATGCCTGGAGATATTTCTCAATAGTCTTGTCAACGATCTCCTGCGGAAGTGTCCAGTCGTTGTCCGGATTGGCTTTCAGCCAGTCACGTGCAAACTGTTTGTCAAAGGATGGCTGACCATGTCCTGGTTCATAGCCTTCTGCCGGCCAGAAACGGGAGCTGTCCGGTGTCAGCATCTCATCACCGATGACCATGTTTCCGTCCTCATCAAGACCAAACTCAAATTTTGTATCTGCAATGATGATTCCCTTGCTGAGTGCATACTCTGCACATTTTTTGTAAAGAGCAATGGTGTTGTCACGAAGCTTTTCTGCATACTCGCGTCCTTTTCCCGGGAAGTATTTCTCAAGATGATCGATACTCTGCTCAAAGGAAATATTCTCATCGTGATCACCGATCTCAGCCTTGGTAGATGGTGTGTAGATCGGCTCAGGCAGCTTGTCGGATTCCTTCAGTCCCTCTGGAAGCTTGATGCCGCATACAGTGCCGTTCTCCTTGTAGCTTGCCCAGCCGCTTCCTGTGATGTATCCACGTACGATACACTCGATCGGCAGCATGTTCAGTTTACGGCACATCATGGATTTTCCTTCGAATTTCTCCTGCTGGAAAAACTCCGGCATATCCTTGGTATCTACAGAGATCATGTGGTTCGGAAGAATGTCCTCAGTCATGTCAAACCAGAATTTGGACATCTGGGTCAGTACAGCACCTTTCTTTGTAACTTCGTTATTCAGAATTACGTCAAAGCAGCTGATACGGTCTGTTGCAACCATGATCAGACTGTCTCCATTGTCATAGATCTCACGTACTTTACCTTCTTTGATTGGTTTTAATTCCTGCATGTTCTCACACCTCATCATTCGGTTATTTGATTTTTGTTTTCGACACCGTTACCGTATCACCTCACAAGCCCTCCTGTCAAGATGTCAGGCCCCTTTCAGTCATAAGTATTCGTTAAGGGATCATTCATATTTCTAATAGCGATGCACATTCCTCCTGAAGCTTTTTCTCCTGCTTCCAGTAAAGAAGCTTCTCACTACAGGCAAAATAAGGATCACAGCCATACTCCCGGATAAAGGCCGCCGCATGGCTGTTCCTGGTCAATCCGGTGACAAAAAGCACCGTTTCCTGTCCGTCCCCGAAGCATTCCTTCATAAATGTAAATGCCTGTTCCAGCTCCCCGCTGATCTTTTTCGCACAGGCCTTTCTCTTCTCCGCCATTTCCGTAAACAGCTGCCGGATCCGTTCAAAGCCAGCCTCTGTTTCTGTAATATGCTCCTTTCGGATAGTAAGGCTGAATTCCTCCAGAGTGCGGATCACAAGCTCTTCCGTAGTCTGCTGATCTGCGGTAAGAAGCTCCGCCTCCAGACGGACAGCCAGACTTTTCTTCTTCATATCTGTAAATTCATCCAGCGCTGTCATGTCCTTTTTATCCTGAAGAAAAGCTTTCAGATGCAGAAGTTCCTGATAAACAGCACCTGTCTCACCATCCATCTTCTCATAGGTCAGAAAACCTCCGTTCAGACCGTCAAGCAGAAGCCCTGTCACAAGGAAGCGTTCCTCAAAGGAAGCTTCCTTCGCCATTTTTACCTTTTTCTGCTGTTCCTCCTCCGGCATCTCTCCGGAAAGCAGACGTTCCAGGCCATAGTCCTCTCCGTACTTCCGATACAGCTGATAGCTGGCAAAAAAGCTTCTTGCGATCTCCTCTCTGCATAAATACTCCCCGACCAGATTCTCTGTGATCTCCACGCCCAGCTCCTCATAAGCCTTCAGGATCTCAGACAGGTCTTCCCAGCCTCTTGCTGTCACGAAGAATTTCCCGTCCACTGTATTCTCCACAGAATAAAAATGATCCTTTTTCATGCCGAGATAAGCCAGGATTGATCCGTGGATCTCCTTTTTCCAGGCATACTCCATCCACACCTCAAGATCTGCCTCGATATCCATCCTCCGCACACGGTCCAGTGTTACAATATCAAACTCCCGGACCGATTTATTATATTCCGGAGGATTTCCTGCTGCCGCAATCAGCCATCCTTCCGGCACACTGTGGCTTCCGAAGGTCTTGTTCTGAAGGAACTGCAGCATGGTAGGCGCAAGTGTCTCGGAGACACAGTTGATCTCATCGATAAACAGGATTCCCTCCTTCTTTCCGGTACGTTCCATACAATCATACACAGAAGCAATGATCTCGCTTAAGGTATACTCTGTGATGCTGACCTCTTTTCCGTTGTAGCACCGGGTCACGATCCTTGGCAGTCCTACCGCGCTCTGTCTTGTATGATGGGTAATGGTATAGGCTACCAGACCTACATTACATTCCTCTGCCACCTGCTCCATGATCGCTGTTTTCCCGATTCCGGGAGGCCCCATAAGCAGGATGGGACGCTGCCGGAGTTTGGGAAATGTATAGCGCCCGGCTGCATCCTTCCGGTTGTAAGCCAGTAAGGTATGTTTGATCTCTTCTTTTGCCTCTTTTATGTTCATGTTCTGTAACGCACTCCTTCCTGTTCTGCCACAAGCCGGATCGCCCAGGGCGGAACAAGCTCCATTTTTTCTGTTTTATGTAAAAACACAAAGGCCGTTTCATAATCCGGTTTGCTTCCGGGATATATCCCATCCCCGTCTGTAAAATAGATCAGAGCTTTAAGACTGCGGATTTCTTTTTTCTCCTGCTGCTCCTTCACATACCGGAACACCGGCCGGAAATCCGTTCCTCCCCGGCCCTGTATGGTGATATTTTTGCTGTATTCCTTCCATTCTTCCTCGGAATGGATCACCTTAACATCCTGGATACAGCAATCACACTGGATCAGGTACACCTTCATTTTATGGAAAAAATTCTCTTTTTCACTGAGAATGGAATACGTTTCTCCAAGAAATCTCCGCACAGTCTCTCCATCGCAGGAGCCGGAAGTATCAATGGCGATCACCAGCTCCTCCAGACGGTTCACTTCCTTATATTCCAGCGGCTCGATCAGCGGAAGATTTCCATAATGCTCCATCCCGTAATTATAAAAAATATAATCAAAGCTTTCCGTATCCAGCTCCACCTCTTCCCGCAGCACAGAAAACTGACGGAGAAACTTTTTGTAATCGTACCTTCCGGATCTTACCGTTCCTGCCTCTTCCTTCTGGTCCCCTTTCTGACTTCCCCGCCGTTTCCGGTGATCCTGACGGTTTGCGGCAGTATAGGAAAGAAGCTTGTTCCATTTTTCCTTTGTTCTTTTTCCTTTTTCTCCTGTGCAGGTGTCCCACAGGGTGTGGTCATCAAAATGAAAGGCTTCCTCCAGTTCTTCCAGGTGAAACGGAAAAGCCTGTTCCTTCAGCTTCCGGCATATCTTTTCTGCGGAATCCGACCTGTCTCCCAGAATATGAAAAACCTTTTCACGGATTTTTTTCGCATCGCCGCCTGTCTCCAGAATCGGGATCTTTTCCCTGGAAATGATCTGTTCCACCGCAATATCACAGGCCAGGTTCCATAAGCGTCTGTCCTCCTGATCCTCCCGAAAAAGGTGCAGATACAGACAGTGCAGCAGCATATGCAGATAACCTCTTCGCACTGCCTCCGGCTTTTTTACATAAAGCTTCAGAAGATATTCCGGGGAAAAAAGAAAAAAAGCTCCATCTGTTCCAATAGTTCCGGTCTGCTCTGAGCCCTTCCCGGAAATGCAGGCAAAAGCACCGTCCAGATATGGAAAATAGTAGTACAGTTCGTTCCTTATATTTTCCAGGATATGTATTCCAAGCTCTTCCTGCCTCCGTTCCACCGAATCCGCCTCCATTCCCGATTTCCTGAAAAAATCACAGCTCGAATTTCTTCTCTTTAAATCCATAATTTGCTTTTTTCAAATGGAGAAGTCCCATCAGCGCTGCAGGTCTCCTCCACTCTTCAGCCAGTTTCAGGAACACCTCCAGCTCCTGTTCCCCAAACCATTCGTTCTCATAAAGCTTCTCGATCTTTTCCCAGTCATCTTCCAGAATCAGGCGTTCCACAGCCGGACGGATCCTTTTCTTAAGATATGCTCCATAATGCGCGCGTTCCTCTTCCTCCACACCTTCCTCCAGAAAATATCCCCGCAGGGCAACTGCCAGCCGCAGCGGCTCCTGTTTGGTACTTCCGAATTTCCGGTAAAGATGAATGGCCTCTTCTTTGGCATCCTCGTTCTCCGCCCGCATTTCAAGAGCAGTGGCAGCAACTTCCACATCTTTTTGAAAACGGCTTAATTCTGTCATAATGATCCCTCCTGTCTGCTGTCTGTTTATAGTGTTCGAGGAAATGCTTTTGTATGACATTATCATATCACGTACCGCTTTGTTTGAACATTATTTTTTGATAAAAAAGAAGCCGCCACTGCCTTTTTTCTGACAGTGACGGTCCGAAATTATTTTCTCAGATTCCCTTTTTATAAAGAATAAATGAATAGATCATTGGCACAAGGATGACCAGCAAAATTACCGCAAAAACAATTTCCGTTTTCAGGAGCAGGGAATTCATAAGAAAAAGCAGCCCTGACAGGATCAGTATCCAGCCTGTCATACGGTTGGTACGGTTCCAGTTCTCCTCGCTGTTCAAGGTCCAGGGAAGCTTCATTCCCACTGTATAATTCTGTTTCACCTTATGAACGTAATTTCCGAGGATGATAAACATGATCCCCACCATGATATTCACGATCACACCGATATCAATGTCCATACCCAGAGCAAGACCATAGATCGACATGCAGGTGATCACAGACACCACAGGAACCAGCCACAGGGTCATGGTAAAGATACGCCTGTTGATATTTTTTCTCTTTGGATCATTGGCTGTAAAAAACACGCAAAACAGATGGATCAGCAAAAGCAGAAACGGAATTCCGAAAACGGCCATCGGCTTGCTGCTCCAGCCGTTGGCCAGATTGTGCTGATCAAAATGTGTTGCGATCTTCTCCGGCAGACGGTTCCACAGCAGGATCCCTGCCAGTGACGGCGAGATCGTAAGGATACTCCCGGAGATCAGAGACATTTTATATTCCTTCAGAAATTCTTTTCTTTCTTCACCTTTCATCATTCTTTCCCCCTTTCAGATCACTAAGCCACAGAAGCAGTTCCTCCACAACTGTGGTATTCAGTTCATAATACACGAAATTCTTCACCTTCGTCTCCCACACAAGATCTGCTTTCTTCAGAATTTTCAGATGATAGGATATAGTTGCACCTGTCATGTCAAAATGTCCTCCGATCTCTCCGGCTGACATTTTCCCGTTTTTCAGAAGCTGCAGGATTTCTCTCCGCACAGGATCCGAAAGTGCCTTGAAGGTTTCCGCAAACGCCATCGTGTATATCTTCCCCCTTTCGTATAGTATTTAGAAATATTTCTAAATAGAATATATCATTTCCATTTTTCCCAGTCAATAAGTATTTAGATTTTTTTCTAAATAGTTACATTTGTCATATATAAAAAAATGAGGATATCGATCATCGCCTCTGCGACCTTACGATATCCTCATTCACCATCGATCAACCATTATTTATTTTTTCCCCTCTTAAACCTACCTCATGCAAAAACCAAGACTGGATGTGATCTCCGGCGCAAGCTCCGGCACATGTGCACAAAAGTCCGTCTCTCTGCCAAGGCCAATGGATGCAACTCCAAGAATGGATTTGCCATTTACTGTTCTGCTTCCCCTTTTCAGATCCACTGCAAACGGAAAATGCTCCGTCACATCAAGAAAACGGTTTACTTCATCCATGCTCTCAAACTGTACTTTTTTTACTGTCATCGTTTTTTCACCTCTTTTCTCTATCTATACTACTATTTTACTATGATATAACTATTTGTATAGAGTAATTTTTTTATAAAAAAGGTGATTTTTTTAGATGTTATCTTCTCCTATTTCTGTTACAATATAAAAAAACAACACCCAGGAGGTATCAGAATGTCAAAAAAGAACCTTATCGCAGGACAGTCCGGCGGACCGACCGCAGCGATCAACAGCAGTCTTTACGGTGTGGTATCTGAAGCACTTAAACATACAGAAGAGATCGACCACGTTTATGGCATGGTCAACGGTATTGAGGGATTTTTAAACGGAACAGTCCTTGATTTTCAGGAAGCACTTCCGGGCGAACAGCTTCGCGCTCTTACCTGGACACCTGGCGCCTATCTTGGCTCCTGCCGTTACAAACTTCCGGAATCTCTGGAAGATCCGGTTTATCCGAAGCTGTTCCGGAAATTCGAGGAGATGAACATCGGCTGGTTCTTTTATATCGGAGGAAATGATTCCATGGATACCGTCAGCAAGCTTTCCCGCTATGCCGAAAAGATCGGCAGCGACATCCGTATCCTCGGCGAGCCGAAGACCATTGATAATGACCTTGTAAATACGGACCATACCCCAGGCTTCGGAAGCGCTGCCCGTTACGTGGCTTCCACTGTCCGTGAGATCACCCTGGACGCCTGTGTCTATGAGAAAAAATCTGCCACCATCATCGAGATCATGGGACGTCACGCTGGCTGGCTCACCGGAGCCGCTGCCCTTGCACGGAAATACACCGGAGACAATCCACTTCTCATTTATCTTCCGGAAACGGATTTCGATGTAGAGGAATTTCTCCAGAAAGTTAATGCTGCCTTTGAGAAAAACTGCAACGTTGTCGTCTGTGTATCCGAGGGCATTCATGATAAAGACGGCACTTTCATCTGCGAATACGACAGTGCTGCCGGTACCGACGCTTTCGGCCACAAGATGCTTGCAGGCTGCGGTAAATACCTTGAGAATCTTGTACGCAGCCGCCTTGGTGTCAAAGCCCGCTCTGTAGAACTCAACGTAAGCCAGCGCTGCTCTGCATCCATGCTCTCCGAGACAGACCAGCAGGAGGCAATTCTCGCCGGTGAATTTGGTGTACAGGCTGCCCTGAACGGTGAAACCGGAAAGATGATTGCATTTAAACGTCAGAGTGATTCCCCGTACTCCATGAAATGCACACTGGAGGATGTCAACGCTATCTGCAACGAAGAAAAGACTGTCCCTGTGGAATGGATCACAGAAGACGGCTCCGATGTCACCGAAGACTTTATCCGCTATGCCCGCCCGCTGATCCAGGGAACTGTAAATGTTCCGGTTGGCGAGGACGGACTGCCGGCATTCGTGTATCGGAAATAAGATTTGTAGTAATGCGGATAAAAATATCCACATTTGCTGCGTAACTCTGTCCTGAGTAACTATTTATCCGTCATTTGACAAAAAAATGCACCGGGAATTTCCTGATAGTTCCCGATGCATTTTCTTTATTTCTCTATATATTTTTCTTTTTTATTTCTTACTGCGGTATGCTTCTGCTTCCCAGTGTGTAATAAAATATGTGATCTCATCGGTCATCTGCAGCGGGCCGCCAAAGCTCTCCGCATACACCGCAAGCTTGATCGCATCCTTTACCAGAAGCTGTGCCTTTGCTGCCTTTCCTTTGTCATCTTCCATGATAAATGCGCCAACGCCCTGTACCAGGATCAGTCTTGGCTCTTTATCATGCTCTGTCATAAATGCATCCAGCGCATTTTTCGCCTCATCAATATTTTCCACAAATAACGGATAAGGTCCGCAGTATACGATATGATCCGGAGTAAACGGCTTCAGAAGAGGTGCCGCAGCAGTTTTATCTTTTACAAAATCATCAGCCTCCGCAGCCGGTACGACCTCAACCGCATGTCCGAGCAGACTGGAAAGCTTCTGTGCTGCCTGCTCTTTTTCAGGTGTAACTGCATCACTTACATCCGCAGTTCTCTTTACCTGCTTTTCCAGCTTTCCGATCACACCATCAAATAAAACGCCGATTTCCTCTACAGTATCAGCCGCAACAAAAATTCCGTGATTTTGAAGCAGAAGGACCTGCACGTCTTTTCCTGTTTCTTCTTTATAGGCATTCATTTTCTCGAAGCAGATACGGGCAAGTGTGTATCCCGGTTTGCAGATATCGATCCAGAGTACGTCTTTTCCAAGAAGCTCTTTGCAGAGAGCCTTTGCGCCCTTTCCGCAGGTCAGTCCATTGATAAGTGTCGGATGAACATGCAGGACATACGTATAGGCAAACAGATTGTGGAGCAGCGCTTCCACGCTGGGACGTTTGGTTTTATCCTCATCGGTCACTGCCGCCATTACATCTGCAAGATATGCAGATTCACGCTTCACATCATCTGCCGGATATTCCGTTTTCATGATCTCATTCAGACGGGCTCTGTCCATTTTGACAAATTCCTCTGCCTTAATGGTAGCAAGCTGTGTACCAGATCCCTTTACATACAATGTTGTATCGTCTTTTACAGAAGTATTACCGCCTCCTGCCAGAACATAAGCCGGATTACTTCCGTAAGTGTTTGACATTTTTACCAAAGTTGAAAGCTCCATAAGTAAAATTCCTCCCTGTTGTGTCATTATATGATTTTTCCATATATTTATAGTACACGATACAAAGTGAATTATCTATATGAATATTTTTTCCAAAATTAGTACTTTCGTATCCTTTTATTATTTTTCCAAATGTAATATCTATGCATCTACTCTTTCCAAAGGAAATGATCTGTTTCTGCTTTTCATATTTTTTCCAGCTCGCATCATCTCACGTCAGCAGTTCAAAGGTATGATACAGATCCACCTTCCCATACCCCCACTCCGGGTTTGGGTACTGCATGTTTTCTTCTCTTCTTGCGCCTCTCTGCAGATAATATTTCACGCTGCTCCCGGTAAAAAACGGCTGGTTATCTCGTATGATCGCCCATTCAAACAGAAGTGCCGCGATACCAGCGGTCTGTGCGGCGGAGATACTGGTTCCGGAGCGGGTTCCAAAATCTCCTCGTACCAGTGGTACTTTTACGTTAACGCCAGGTGCTGCCAGATGTGGGGTTATCATACCATCTGGTGTATAGCCTCTGCCTGCTGCAATATAGATGCTTCCGTCACGGTGCTGGTAGGCGGTTGCCGTGATGCTGTTCCTGGCATCTCCCGGCGCTGTCACCGTGGTGTAGGGAGAGGGTTCCAGAAAATAGGTATCCTGGGAGATCAGCCCTTCCACAGGAAGCCACATGTGGAACTGTACGTTCTGTCTGTTTCTTGCCTGGGTGAAAATTTTCCAGATGCCGGACGCCGGATGGAAAAATCGGATATACACCAGCGAATATCCGGTCTGCCGCTCAATCAGGATATAATTCACATACACCTTTGTTTCCACAAAGACAAAAGAAAGCTCCTGAGTTCTGGAACCGATGGAACTGCTGACTTCCAATATCTCACCGGTGGGTGACTGGATGGAAAGCCCGTAGATCTCCGGTGGCTCTCCCCAGAATTCCATGGTAAATCCCTGCTCCCTTTCTGCCACACGGAGCTCTGTCACGATCTGCTCCCTTTCCTGAGAAAAAATCCCCGTGCTGTGGTTTCTTGTATTTCCTTCGTTTCCTGCTGCCACAGATACGGATACCTGGGAAAAATTTGCCACATAGTCCACATACTGGCTTAACGCATTGGTTCCCAGATGAGCACCCTGGCTGCTTCCGATTCCCAGGCAGATAGAAAGTGGCATCTCCAGTTTTTTCGCCCAGGAAATCGCATAAGCGATGGCCATCATCACGTCATTTTCCTGAAAGACTTCTGCATCCGGAGGGTAGAGATAAAAATTCCGGAGGTATTGTTTTGCCGGTTTTACCTTGATGATGATCAATGTCGCTTCCGGCGCCGCTCCGGTAAAATTTTCTCCCGGGACCATATTTCCTGCCGCAATGCCGGCAAGTGCCGTGCCATGTCCATTGGTATCACGGGATGGCACAACAGAAAACGGATCCTCAAAAGCCAGTGCCTGGTCGATATCATTTTTACGGAATAACCTGCCATAGGGAACTTCTGTACCTGCTATATCAGTCCCATCTTCCAGCGACTGATCCCATAAATAAGCGATCCTGGAACCGCCTGCATTTCGAAACACGGCATTCTGATAATCAATCCCCGAGTCGATTACTGCCACCGCCGTCCCCTTTCCCCGAAGTTTGAGATACGGATGGTCATGCAGCCTGGTGATCCCCGATGCCCCTGCTGCCTCCATGTCCATATACGTGTAACATTTCGGGATCGAATTATAGGATGTTCCCGTGACCTCAAGTTCTCCCATACTTTCCAGCGGAACATAGAGAACCCCGAAAATCTCATTGATTGCCTGAAAAGATGTCCCCGAAAAAAGTTCCATGGTGTCCTTTACATTCTGCATATATTTCACGATAAAATCCCCGAAGCGCTGACTCTGTGCCGGATTTTCCGACTGCGCTCCGGGGATCTTATCCTCTGTTTTCATATTTGGTTCAAAATCTTCTTTTCTGAGCATGGCAGGCCTGCTTTCGTCTTTTTCATAGATGTATGCAAAGAAAACCTGTCCTTATGACACTACTGTCCTACGCTGTCTGATTCTTTCTTTTCATCACCAGTATCAACAGCACAATCCCAGCAATCCCGGTAAAAATACTGATAAACTGGGAAGTTGACAAAATCCCCACACTTCCCCGGATAATATCTCCACGAAAAAACTCGATCACAAAGCGTCCAATGCTGTAAAAGATCAGATAGCAGGCAGTCACCTGGCCATCTGCTTTTTTATTCCGCGCGATCAGCAACAGCAAAAGAAAATGCAGAAAATCCAGTCCGCTGGAATACAGCTGCGTCGGGATCAGTGCCACGTGATTGGGCGCATATTCTGAATTCTGAAATATCACAGAAAAAACTCTCTCTGTCTCTTTTCCATAACAACAGCCCGCCAGAAAACATCCGATCCGTCCAAATCCCTGGGCCAGTGCCACAGATGGCAGGATCACATCCGCATATTTAAAAAATACAAGTTTTCTGATCCTGCAGTACAAAAATCCTGTCAGTATCCCGCCGATGATTCCTCCAAACACCACAAAACCGGAACTTAACGTTTCCATCATAAATCCCGGATCCTGAATGATTGATTTCCACTCTGTAATCCAGAAGAGAAGTTTTGCACAAAGAAATCCACCCACCAGGCACCACAGGACCATCGGAAAGATCTGTTCACTGTCAAGTCCCTGTTTTCTGGCTCTGTACTCTGCAGTCAGACAACCTGCCACAATTCCAATGGCGATCATCAGGCCATACCCGTATACCGTAAATGGCCCGATGGTAAGAAGTTCATTTTTCATCGGTTTCCTCCTGATGTCCCGTTTTTGTTTTCCTCAATATCCTCACCCACATCTGTGGATGTAAAAAATTCCAGCAGCGCAGCATTGGCCCTGTCATTCAAAGCACTGTTTCCTGGCTCTTTGGCATCACATTCCCCACAGATATCCACGCCCAGGATCCTGAGACTTTCTTCTACACATTTCTCTCTAACAGCACCCAGACATTTCATCATGGTACTTAACCGCATATCACCCTGGCTCCAGTTTGTGTCTGCATCCGTCTCGCAGAGCACATCTTTGTCTATGGAAATATATAACGGATATTCTCCCACCTGTTCTTTTACAAATGCACACACTTCCACATCTTCCATTTCCAGAAGTTTCTCCCTGCTCAAAAACTCCACCTTTTCCCTAAGCTCCGGTTCCACTCTGGAAAAAGCCTCCTCATCCGGGCCGATCAGGATCACCTTTTTAAGCAGAGGAAGTTCCATAATGGAATCATAAATCCATCCTCCGCAGGAAAGCAGGCCGCCAAAAGCAGGCGGCTGCATATCTGTATGATTGTCAAATACAAGAAGTTCAAAAGGCTCCGGGATCTTTTCCAGCCAGATCCTTGTCATATAGTGATAGTTTCCGGAATCAATAAAATGGATCTCTCCGGAAGAATAAGGGGCAATGCGGCTGCGAATGGCATTCATCGCATCCTCATCGCAGTAGCAGTTAGTTCCGGGAATGTCCCTGGCCTCCACCCGGGCTGCTTCTTTTCCCCTCCAGAACTGCTGATCCTCATATATTCCGGAAAAATCCATCATCAGTATCTTAATATTTTTATCTGTATTTTTCATGTGCACATCTTACCACGGAATGGCAGATGATGCAAGAGAGGTGTCAGTCCTTCCACTCTTCCAGGTCTTCATCGGAACCGTCCAGAAGATCCTTCAGGCTGCCGGTCTCCGCCTGGTCTTTGCCCACATCCCAGAGTTTCATTTCTACATTCTCCGGTTCTTTTTCCCAGCGGGAATTCTCCTGCTTCTGTTCTTCTTCCGGTTTTGCGGACTCTTCTGTCTCTTTTCTGTCCGTAGAATATCCGTCTGTATCCTGTGCCGTCATAGCCGTTGTAGTTTCTTCTGTAGTTTCTGTTACAGGTTTACTCTCTTCCTCCTGATCCTTCTCTTTTTTTCGGAAGATTCCACGTCTGGACTTTTTCTCCGGTTCCGTTTCCATTGCTTCAACCGGTGTACTCTCGGCCACATTGTCTGTTGGATATTCTGTTCCACTCCCACTCTGCAACTCATTTAGCTCATTTTCATCCTGCGGTTTTGTATCATCTGGCATATCCATATCTGCTGTTTCATTTACAGCATCTGAACCAGCCTCTTCCTTCTCTGCCTCCGCTTTTTTCGCGATTTTTCGAAGTCCCAGCTTCATAATAATAAAAAATATGATATCCGCAGCTCCGTCACACACCAGCACCCAACCGGAAAAGATCAACAGCGTCATGATCTTTGGAAATCTTCCAAACAACATCACAATTCCAAGTGCAATAAAAACAAGACTGCCGATCAGAAGCACACTCCATGCACCGCGTCCACCTTTTTTCAGAAGAAAAGCACCTTTAAATTTCCACAGACTGTCAACCAGTACAAATGCACTGAGCATCCATGGAAGCAGCTTGATCACGATGGAAGGTGTCATAAAAAGGAACACGCCCAGCACGAAAACAACTACACCGCTTAAAAGATCCATGATCGTAGCAGTTGCTTTTCCACGTATGTAAATATAGATATGATAAATGCCAACTCCGATGAGGATCAGCCCGAATACCACTTTACAGATCACATCCACCGTCTGTGTGGGGATCAGGATCAGGCAAAGTCCCAGAAGTATATAAAATACGGAAGAGATGATCTCACCCTTCAGAATGTTATTGATTTTTTCACCCATTTTTATACCTCCTCTGTTATTCCAACAGTATAGCTCTTTTCCACTGGTCAGTCCACCCTGAACCGTCAAAAAAAAATTCTTTTTTCAAAAAATTTTCTTATAATTCAATACAGCCTGAAGGATTTTTCCGGCGGCATTTCACCGCGTTCCTTCAGGCTGCATTTTACTTTTTATGTTTCTTCTTTTTTGTCATAAGACCACCGATCCGTCCGGTTTCTTTTGCAGAGAGGCTTTTCCACCCGTCTTTGATCACTTTATCCAGGACTCCCATCTCATCGGCAATCTCGTATTTCAGTTTTTCTGCCTGGGAAAGTTTCCCCTCCAGGTATGCCTTTACTTCTTTCTCCCTGTTCATCTTCCACACTCCTCATCTTTTTTATGGAGTATGAACAATTTCCGGAGAAATTATGCATTCTGAAAAATATGTCCGTCCTTTACGGATGCTGTCAGCTTTAATCCGGGATAATGATGGCCGCAATGATATACGCCAGGATTCCGGCTCCACCCATCAGCGTGATGATCACCCATACCAGCCGGACAAGAGTCGGATCGATATCAAAGTATTCCGCGATTCCGCCGCAGACACCACATAACATACGGTTTACTGATGATTTATAAAGTTTTTTGTTGCTCACAATGCTTCCTCCTTTAATCTTCTTCAAATTCAACCTGAACGTTTCCCATTCCGCAATCCAGTTTTATATTTTTTACGGCAGCTTCATTTGTGATCTGTTTATTTCCGGAAGTGATAGACGTTTCCATCGAATCATCCAGTTCCAGATTTCCAAGACCGCATTTCAGTTCATAATTATAATCAGCAGCTTTTCCTGTAAGTGTAAGCTCCATATCTCCCATACCACAGCTTCCTTTTAAATTCTCCACCTGAAGTTCACTGATGTCGGCAGTTCCCACTCCGACTGTAAAATCTGCTTCTTTTATATTCAGACTGCCGGAATTTTCAATGGTTCCGGCCCCCACATTTACTTCCATCTGACCCGCTTTAAAATCACCATCCAGTTCGATGGTTCCTGCTCCCATCTGAAGTTTTATCTTCTGAAAGCTTAAGTTTTCCGGGCAAAAAATTTCTACGGAACGGTTTCTCACTTTTTGATTGCTTGCAATTCTCAGACTGCCGTTGTCATTGCTGATCTTAACACGATTGTGGTCCCTCCCTGTAACTTTCACCTGAACTTTGTCCTCATTCCATGTTTTCAAAACCAGTTTTTCGTATCTCAGGTCACAGGAAAGGTCTGACACAGCCGAAGCCTCATATACCTTCGTATATGCGGAACTGTCTGCACTGCCTACCAGGACGCCCTTCTCAGTTACCGCGCTCTCTGCAGCTGCCTGAAAATCATCCTCCAGCTCATCCATATCTTCTTCAGAGTCTTCCACTTCCCAACTGTCTTCATGATCCAGCACACGAAGCACCTGCGTGATCCCATGATCCAGCACACTCACATCCCCCATGGTCGCTCCCATGGC
Source organism: Blautia luti (assembly GCF_013304735.1). Lineage (GTDB taxonomy): Bacteria > Bacillota > Clostridia > Lachnospirales > Lachnospiraceae > Blautia_A. The sequence goes on along the minus strand of NZ_JAAITI010000012.1, from coordinate 35,172 downwards.
AGCTCCGCCTGCAGTAAGTCCCAAACCCGCCGCACCGAATACTGCCGCAAGGATCAGGATTACTTTCAGAAAACGTTTCATACTTTTTCCGCCTTTCTTCCATTCAGGAGATTACTGCAGAATCCTGTAAATTTCCGCAGGATCGCCGGCAGTATCTTACCTGTGAACCACACCGTCAGTGCCAGTAACAAAAGTCCAAGTGCCATCATCAGAAATCCGATACCGATAGTCAGGATCCCGGCCGACGGAAGAGATACCACCATGGCAATTCCAACAGCAATACACGCAACTGCACCGATTACAAGAATGATCGATCCCGCTCCCGCAAAAAATGTCAGCAGGAAGGGCAGTAACGCCAGTGTCACCAGAATCCCCAGTGCTCCGCCAAACAATCCTTTAATCAAAGGAGCCGCAAAAACAAGAACGATCAGCGCAAGGATGATCCCTGCCTTATTCTGCTTCTTCTCTGCATGATAGCCACGCTGGGCCCGACTTTTCCTGCGGTTTTCGGCACTTCCTGTATCATGAGGCTCTTCTTCCTGTCCATCTCCGCGTACTGTTATTTCTGTGTACTGATCTGGCATCTCCCCGTTCTCTTTCACACGGGTGTCCTGATATCCGTTCTCTGTGTATTCCCCGTAATCTTCACTGTTCTCCTGAAGATCTGCCTTGATGATCGCGGCAACCTTCCCCGGATTTCCCAGTTCCCGGATCACTTCTCCTTCATTCTCCGGACCTGCATCATCAAAATATCCTTCATAATATTCCAGTGCCTCCTGTCTCTCCGCCTCTGAAATATCGGAAAGCAGCCGTTCAAGCTGTTCCATAAACTGCTTTCTGTTCATAATTATACTCCCTCCTCAAACATCCTGGTAATCTTGGATGAATAGATCTCCCATTCACTTCTGTAAAGATTCAGCTGCGCTGCGCCCTTATCTGTCAGCTTGTAATATTTCCGGTTTCTGCCTGCATATTCCATATTGTAGGCTTCCAGGCATTCATCCTTCTGAAGCCTTCGAAGAACCGGATACAGCGTGGATTCTGAAACTTCCAGAACACTTCGCACATCCTGGGTGATCTTATACCCGTAGGTACCGTCCTTCTCTCTGGAAATAACAGCCAGGACAATCGCATCCAGGAGGGCTGCTCCTGTATTAAATACCATCTGCTCACCTCTCTATGACCTGTAAAATGGACATTCAACTTCCACCTTACTACATGCTCATGAAACGCGATGGCGTTTTTCATTCACATGATAAGCCATGTAATATTGTTCTGTGAATAATACTATATATCGTATAATATAGTTTTGTCAATAGTATTTAGAAAAATCCTTTCATCCTTTATAATATTTTCAGCAGTTTGAGATTGATATTATGGAGGAAATTATGACAGATTCAGATAAAATACAGACATTACCGCTTCCTTTTCTGGAGCGTATGAAAGAAATGCTTGGAGATGATTATGACGCTTTCCTTGAAAGCTACGAAAATCCCCGCACCTACGGTCTCCGTGTAAACACCGCAAAGCTCTCCTGCCAGGACTTTCAGGAACTTTCCCCTTTCCCAATCCGTCCGATCCCGTGGATCAATACCGGATACTTCTACGATGAGGAAAGCCGCCCCGCCCGATGCCCTTACTACCAGGCAGGACTTTATTATCTTCAGGAACCAAGTGCCATGGCACCGGCTTCCAGACTTGCCATCGAACCGGGAGATTTTGTCCTGGATCTCTGTGCGGCTCCCGGTGGAAAAGCAACTGCCCTTGGGGCTGCCTTAAATGATACCGGCTTTCTTCTTGCCAATGATATCAGCACTTCCAGAGCCAGAGCCCTTCTTCGGAATCTGGAACTTTTTGGCATGAAAAATATGCTCGTCACAGACGAAAAACCGGCAAAACTTGCCCAGCGTTTCCCGGCTTTCTTTAATAAGATCCTTCTGGACGCCCCATGCTCCGGGGAAGGCATGTTCCGAAAAGAGGAAGCACTTGCCCGTGACTGGACCCCGGGAAAATCCGCAGAACTTTCCGATATCCAGAAAGACCTGATCTTAAAAGCTGCCGATATGCTCCGTCCAGGTGGAATGATGCTTTACTCCACCTGTACCTTCTCTCCCTGCGAAGATGAAGAAGTTGTAGCCTATCTTCTCCGTGAGCGTCCGGATATGGAACTTATGGAAATGTCAGGATACGAAGGATTCTCTCAGGGTCGCCCGGAATATGCCAGTACAGCAGACACTTCCGATTCCGAAATCGCATTAAACTTAAATACATTTGATCCGGAAGAACTTCAAAAATGCGTCCGAATCTTTCCACACAAAATGGATGGCGAAGGTCATTTTCTCGCCCTGTTCCACAAAAAAGGCGATTCTCTTCCACCTGTTTTCCGTTTCTCCGCAAAAGGGCCGGACAAAAACACCCGGAAATGGCTGGAGGAATTTTTCTCTGAGATCGGCCTGAAAACCATTGGCGGCCAGGAATTTGACTGGAACCGTGTGGAAGTCCGCAAAGATAAAGTGTACTATCAGCTGCCTTTCCCGCTGGATCTCCGGGGGATCTCCTTCCTTCGAAACGGTCTCTATCTGGGTGATCTGAAGAAAAACCGATTTGAGCCGTCTCAGCCACTGGCGCTGGCTCTTCATAAAGGAGATGTGGAAGCCGTTATCTCTCTGCCAGTTTCTGATGAGCGGCTTACCCGTTATCTGAAAGGCGAAACTCTTATGATCGAGCCGGAAGAGGCCGCTCACAAAAAAGGCTGGCATCTTCTCTGCGTGGACGGTTATCCTCTCGGATTCGGAAAACTTGTAAACGGAATCCTGAAAAACAAATATCCTGCGGGCTGGAGAGTATAAGCGCTCCGCCGCAGGATATTTCCCCACATCAATATAATATCGCATTTGCCAGTCAGAGACCGAACCTTTCTGCAAAGTAAGTATTCGGTCTCTGACTTTTATTTTTCACAACAATATTTCTCACAACAGAATTTCTTTTCCCAGCGTAAACGAATAAATATACCGTTCCTTCACTTTCCGGCCTGTCATCCGCTCTAGCGCCTGGGCATAATCTTCCAGCTGAACACGATAACGGTCGATCAGTTTCTGTTCTTCTCCACGTTTCACAAAGTCCGTTTTATAGTCCACCAGAACGATTTCTTCCGCCTCTATAAAATACGCATCAATGATTCCCTGCACCAGAACATCTTCCTCACACTGCCACTCCGGTTCCAGCTCCGAAGCTTTTCTTGCGATCACAAAGGGCTGCTCCCTAAACAGCAGCTTCTTCTCTGAAGCCGCTTTCATCCTCTGGCCGAGAGATGATTCCCCAAAGTTCCAGATGTCTCTTACCCGGACAGACTCAGCCTCTTTTCTTTCCATCTTCTTATTATCACCCCATTCTCTCAGCTGACTGCGGATTTCCTCCTGGCTTCCGGCATGTCCGTAATCCAGGCACTCCATCACCCGATGATAAGCCGTTCCGCGAAGTGCTCCTGTATAACCTTTCTCTTTTTTCTCCTCGATAAACCGAGGAACTATCGGCTGAATTTCTTCTTCCGTCTCATAATCCACCGTCTCTTCAAGATCCTGTTCACTGTGGTAACTTCTCTTTTTCAGTTCTGATACACTGACTTTCACAGGAAGATCTTCCAGATATTGATATGGATATATGAAAGAAAACCGTCTCTCGATCTCTTCCCGGATCTCACTGTCAAAAACTCTGCCCGGATTCCAGTTTTCCAGAGTTTCTTTCTTCATTTCCCGCTCTGCCTGTTCCACAATCTCATTTTCTGTAAGATCCTGTGCTGTGATCTTCGTCACCACAAATTCCGAAGGATCCCCATACAGTGGATTCATCCGGTTCATAAATATTCCATATTCATGGAAAAGTGACGACATACACCTGTGCCTTGCAAGAGATGGAAGTACATAATCCCAGTAAGTTTTTCCACGCATACGCAGTCCCAGAGAAAGCAGCTCTTCTTTACTGTCCCTTAATACGGACAGTGATGTCAATTTTTGTTCCAGATCTCCCACTGTTCCACAGAGAATCAGTTTTTCTTTTGCTCTGGTAAGTGCTACATACAGCACACGGAGTTCCTCCCCCAGACTTTCTTTAAGAAGTTCCCGGCGGATGATCTGTTTGCACAGGGATGATGCGATGATCCTCTTTTCCGGCAGTATGGCGTCCGCACCGATGCCAAGATCCGGATGGATCAGAATACTTGCATTCATATCCCGGAAATTAAACCTTTTCCCCATTCCTGCCGCAAACACAACAGGAAACTCCAGACCCTTGCTCTTATGAATGGTCATGATCTGCACAGCACTTTCTCCTGCCCCGGAAAGGTTCACCTCTCCGTAATCCACCTGATACTGCTGCAGCTTCTGGATATACCGTACAAAATTAAACAGACCACGATAACTTGTCTTCTCGTATTCCATGGCTTTTTCCACCAGCATGTTCAGGTTTGCACTTCTCTGTGCGCCATCTGGCATAGCCTTTGCATGGTTTCCATATCCGGTACGTTCCAACACTTCCAGGATCAGCTGGTGAACCGGCGTATATGCAGCCATATCCCGGAGTCCGTTCATTGTGTCCCAAAAACGGGATAGTTTCTCTCCCAGAGTTTTTTTCTTCTCCTCAAAAATCCGGTGTTCCCGATAATCCTCCACAAATGCCCGCACACATTCACAGATCATTCCCTCCGGATATGCGATCCGAAGCTCTGCCAGCTCCTCTGTGGTGCATCCCACAATGGGAGAACGAAGCACACCGGTCAGAGGAATATCCTGAAGAGGATTATCCAGCACCCGGAGATAATTCAGAAGTGTAACAACCTCTGTTGTGGAAAAATATCCGGTTCGGGACGCCGTATAGGACGGAATCCCTCTTGCAGCCAGCACTTCCCCAAAAGTCTCTGCCCATCCGGTGGCAGAGCGGAGCAGGATCACAATATCTCCATACCGTACAGGACGGTACTCCCCGGTTTCCTTGTCAAGCACAAGGTCATGTCCCACCATGGAACGGATTTTTCCTGCAATGGCCAGAGCCTCCAGCTCCCTTTCATTTTCCGGTGCGTCCACATCGGAATCCTCCAGGATCTCCCCGTCTTTTTCCACAAGAAGAACCTCAGTCTTTACGAATTCGCTATCCTGTCCCTCTGAAAAAGTGGCTCCCGGATACAGAGCTGCCGCCTCATCATAATCAATTCCACCCAGATCCGCACCCATGATCTGGCGGAAAATAAAGTTGACACTTTCCAGAACCTCCGGTCTGCTTCGGAAATTTTTGTGAAGATCGATCCTCTGCTCCAGGCTGTCTGTCAGAGAATAGCTTTTGTACTTCTCCATAAACAGCTCCGGACGAGCCAGTCGGAACCGGTAAATACTTTGCTTCACATCTCCTACCATAAAGATATTTTTACGGTCATTCACCCAGCCGGAAACATTCTGCATCAGAATTTCCTGAACCAGGTTGCTGTCCTGATATTCATCCAGAAGAACCTCATCGTATTTCTCGGAAAGTTCCCTTGCTGCCTGGCTTGGCGTACAGATATCTCCTTCTTTTTTCAGAAGGATCTCCAGGGCAAAATGTTCCATGTCTGAGAAATCCAGGACATTTTTTTCCCTCTTCTTGTCACTGAAACGCTGTGCAAAATCTTTGGTGAGTTTTACCAGCATCTTTAATGGTCCTGCAGATGCCAGCGTCAGCTCCGTCAGTTCCTCAAGACTGCACTGAAAATACCGGCTTCCCAGATCTTTCAGGATATCCTTTGCATCTTCCCGGATATCTTTTACCAGACTTTTCAGCTGGCCGGATACCCCTTCCATCTTTTTTGTGGAAAGCCTTGCAAATGAAAGATTCTGCAGAGTCTGTACCATCTGATCATAGTCCTGTTTATCGGACAGTTCCTGCAACTGCCGGATCAGCACAAGATCTTTCTGCAGGGCATCCAGATACAGTTCCGGTCCCTCACTTTCTCCACAGATCTCCATGGCACTCCGGTTCAGTTCTTCTGCTTCCTTCAGCGCACTGTCCACAATTTCCCACAGAGACTGGTACCACTTTGTTTCCACAATTCCTTTTTCCGGGTCCAGGCAGTAATTCTCCACACAGCCATCCAGCCACTCTTCGGGCCAGGGATTACTAATGGACGCATCATACAAATCCAGAACATGCTCTTTCAGGCTTTCATCGGATTTCCCTGCCGCATAGCATTCCACAAAAGTGGTAAAATCCTCATCGCCCTCTGCATAATAATCTTCAAAAAGCTCCTTGAGCACGTCTTCCTGCAAAAGCTTCAGTTCTCCTTCATCTGCTGTCCTGTAACCCGGGTCCAGTCCGATCAGATGAAAATAATTCCGGATCACATAGGAGCAGAATCCGTCAATGGTCGTGATCTGTGCAGTATGGATCAGTGTCATCTGTCTCTGTAGATGCTCATTATCCGGATCTTCGGCCAGTGCCTGATCCAGGGCACGTTCAATACGTTCTCTCATCTCTCCTGCTGCCGCTCTTGTAAAAGTCATGATCAGAAGGCGGTCAATATCCACCGGTTTCACAGGATCCATGATCTTACTTAAGATCCTCTGTACCAGCACTGCGGTTTTACCGGAACCGGCCGCCGCACTGACCAGAATATTCCTGTCCCGGAGCGTAATGACTTTTTCCTGTTCTTCCGTCCATTTCACAGCCATTTATTCGTCCTCCTTCATGATTTTTTTCCACAGGTCACTTTCTGTGAACGACGGCAATCTGTGAAACTCATATCCCGGTATCTTTCTGTCAAATCCGCAGACCGTACTGTACGGACAGTAAGTGCAGGCATTCTTTTTTCCAAGCTCATAAGGTGCCACTGCCGCATTTCCGTCCAAGATCGATTCCCGGATATCGCAGATCTTACGGCGCACATATTCTCCCAGCGCATCAAACTGCTGCCTGGATGCCACCGAAGACCGCCTGCTGAAACTTCCGTCCTTATTTCTGGACACTGGTATGGATGCAAGAGTTTCATCAATCTTTATGCTTACATCATCATCCGCCTGGACCAGACCGTTCATTTTCAGTTTTTTCAGCATCTGATCCTGGACCCTCTCTACGTCCGCATGGATCTTCTCCTGGATCATGGGATCCTTCACATTATAATAAAAAATTCCCGCAGGAACAATTTCCCGGTCCGGATACTTTCTCTGTTCCACCTTCAGTGCACCATCCAGATAGATCATCAGCTGCAGCTGCAAGCCATGATACAGCGCCAGCATATCAAAGGAAGTATTTCCGGTCTTGTAATCAATAACTTTTACATAGACCCGGTTGTTCTCCGGTTCTTCCATAATATCCACACGATCGATCCGGCCACCTTCAAATTTCACCTCAAAACCTTCCGGCCGGAATTCTCCATGTTTCAGCTGTTCCTGCAGTGCCCACACCGTACGCCTTAAGATCCGTCTGGTCCGCTCGATCATATATTCATTCCTTGCACTGCTTTTGAGAACTGTATTTCCGTAATCTGCGGAAACCTGATCCAGACAGTCATCTATGATACGGTTTCTTTCTTCCTCTGTAAGATCCGCCCAGTCCAGTCCCTCTTTTCGGACTTCCGCCGCAAATTTTTCCAGTGCCATGTGCATCACATTTCCCATATCCATAGCACGGAATTCATATTCCGCCCGTTCTGTCACTTTCAAGCCATACTGCAGGAAATGTGCAAAGGCACAGGCCGCAAACCGCTCCAGCCTGGTAGCACTGTACGGAGAAACTTCCCCGTAAAGAATTCCTGCCACCGTTTTTCCGATCATATCCGACGGACGTTCCGAAAAAGATACTTCTGTCAGCCGTTTCACAAGTGTCCTATATTCCGGACTCTGAAGGTACCAGCTGTACAGTTCCTGGAACACTGCATCATCCCGATACGATTCTCCCGCAAGACCTTTCAGCAGATAATCCAGACTGATTCCCGGAAGTTCCAGAAGCTCCATGGAGTCCTGCGCTTCCCCACACTGCCGGATCTCCATTTCCGGAAACATTTCCCGGATATTATTAATCAGAAATGCCGGGCTTAAAGCCTTTCCCTGACTGTCCGACTGACAGAAAGAAAGGCAGAGAAGTTCTCTCGGCTTGGTCATATTCAGATAGAGATAAAATCTCTGCGTATTCATCAGCTCTTTCGGACCAGGTGCCAGCTGTATCCCCTGATCCTGAAAAAATTCCCGGTCAAGCTCAGTCAAAATTCCCCCACCGGAAGTATTCTTGGGGATATTCCCCTCATTGACTCCAACAAAAAACAGTGCACGGATATCTTTCAGCCTGGTTCTCTCCATATCTCCCACAAGTACCTGATCCATACTTGGAGGAATCAATGCTACTTTGGCCTGATTAAGACCGGTCTCCAGAAGCTGCCGGAAATCCTGGCGGCTCACTGTCTCCTCACCCAGGATCTCCACCATGTTGTCCAGAAGTTCCATAACGATCCCGTATATCTGAGCATACTCCTTCTCCATGGCCTTGTCGCCCTGTTCCTTAAATTTCAGTTCCTGATGTTTCAGTTTCTGCTGCACCTGGCTCTTCAGGGCAAACTCATAGAGAATGGTACAGTATTCCCGTACCGTCTTCTTCCCGCCTTTAAAACTTAACGCCAGCTCCCTGGTCTCATCCGCAAACCGCTCCCGGATCTCATTAAGCCTCTGAATGCTCTCCGGCGGCATCCCCCGGTAAATACGCACCCATACTTCATCCCATTTCTTAAATCCACGGATGCCAAGAGCCAGCACATAATTCTCCAGAAGATCTGCTTCCTCCCTGGTCACGCAGGACATCCCGCACCGGAGATAACGGAATACACTCTCATAGGAAAAATCCTGCACTGCCATCTCAAGTGCCGCACGGAAATATTCCACAAAAGGATTCATCAGAACCGTATGTTTCTCATCAATGAAATACGGGATCCCGGCTGCTGTAAACACCTGCTTCGCAAGATTTCCGTACTCCTCCAGGTTACCGGTGATCACCGCGATCTCACCGTAACGGCAGTCTTTTTCACGGACAAGTCTGGCAATCCGCCGGGCAGTTTCTTCCATCTCTTTCAGAGGACTCGTTGCGGAAAACATACAGATCTCATCCTGCTTCTTTTTATATACGTTTTTCCGGTAACGGAAGATATTTTTTTCCAGAAAATGAAGAGCCGGTGCCTGGGAAAACCGGGATTTTCTCACATCTTTCAAAAGGATCGATTCCTCAATATCCCTAGTCAGTTCCGAAAGTCCGTGGATCATCTGACGGCTCATATAAAAAAGCTGATAGGGCTTCCCTCTGGTGCTTAAATTCTCGGTTGCATCCATAGTCACCGTCACCATCACTTTTTCACAGACAGCAAGCAGCTCTCCCACCACCCGCATCTGAATGGGCGTAAAACCGGTGTATCCATCCAAAAGAAGAACACTGTTTTTCATCTTTTTTGAAAAAGGAAGGGCTTTTTCCAGAGCGTCCATCACTTCTTCACCTGTCATATAATGATCTTTCAGATACCCGATAAAAGCCTGATAAAGAACAGATACATCTTTCAGTTTCATCTGAAGCAATGCTCTGTCACTGGAATCCTCGATCATCTCCTGGATCTCACTGTCCCGGATATCGTACTGCATAAACTCCGACAAAATGGACTTCACTTCATCCAGATATCCCGCCTTACGCATCTGGCCTCCCAGGTAGGAAAGCTCCTTTCCATGCTGCTGGACCATCTTCTGGAGCACCATACTCTTACCTGTTTCTTCCAGAAGCGTACGGCTGTCTCCACCAACTTCCTCCAGCACGCGATATGCCAGACGCTCAAAACTTAAAATATCAATATTCAGGATTCCTTTTCCCGGACTCATCTCCACCAGCGTCTTCTGGGTCTGCATGGTAAACTGTTCCGGCACGATCACAAAGAAAAGCTTCTCTGGATGCAGTCCGGCCTGTTCTATGATATTCTGATATGCATAACAGGATTTTCCGCTTCCGGAACTTCCTATAATAAACTGTAAAGACATCTGTTTCCTCCTGATCCGTCTAAAGTACCCCTATCATACCACAAATCCTGTTCCTATAGAACGGGAGCTCTGGCATAATTTCTCCATCTCTTTAATAAACTATATAAAAAGCTTCGGGAGGCGTGCGCCATGAGTTCCAAAACCAGGATCATCGTCCTACATATGAAAGAGATCATCTACACAGCCGTCTTTCTGGCTCTGGCTGTTGTTCTGGCTGTTATCCTTTTCTTCATGTTCGGTCCCGGAAAAACTGCCAGTGATACAGCCAGCGAAAAATCCCGCTACAAACCGGGCGTATATACCTCTTCCATCACCCTTAATGACAATACCTTCGATGTGGAAGTCACCGTAAACGCCGACAAGATCAAAGCCATCCGTCTGGTAAACTTAAGCGAAACCACAAAAGCTTCTTACCCTCTCATGGAGCCGGTTCTGGATTCTCTGGCAAGCCAGATCTATTCCAGCCAGTCCCTGGAGGACATTCAGTATGCAGGAGACCGGAAATACACCTCCCAGGTACTCCTTTCAGCCATCACAGACGCAGTAAAAAAAGCGGAGAACACCTAAGCTCTCCGCTTTTCTTTTTACTTTCAGATTTCAATCTTCTCCAACACATCCTGCCAGATTCTTGCACTGGCATCACTTGGCATTCTTAAGTCTCCTCTTGGAGAAAGCGCCACACTACCTACCTTCGGACCATCCGGCAGGCAGGAACGCTTAAACTGCTGGGCAAAAAATCTCCGGTAGAAGGTTTTCAGCCATTTCAGTATCGTCTCTTTATCATAAATTCCCTCAAAAGTCAGGCAGGCAAGCCGATAAATTTTATCCGGTGTAAATCCTGCACGCAGCATATAATACAGATAAAAATCATGAAGCTCATAAGGTCCTACCAGATCCTCGGTCTTCTGAGCGATTTTACCATCTTTTGGTGGCAGAAGCTCCGGGCTGACCGGAGTATCCAGGATATCCAGAAGAACCTCTTTCAGTTCCTCATCCCCGCAGGTATCCGCATAATAACGTACCAGATGACGTACCAGTGTTTTCGGGACAGAAGCATTCACACCATACATGGACATGTGATCACCATTGTAGGTTGCCCACCCCAGAGCCAGCTCGGAAAGATCTCCCGTTCCCACAAGAACTCCACCTTCCTTGTTTGCCGTATCCATCAGGATCTGGGTACGCTCACGTGCCTGACTGTTCTCATAAGTCACATCGTGGATGTCCGGATCATGTCCGATATCCCGGAAGTGTACATTTACCGCCTCTTTAATATTCACCTCAGTAAGTTTTGCACCAAGGCAGCAACTTAACTTACATGCATTCTGATAGGTTCTGTCTGTTGTTCCAAAGCATGGCATGGTCACACAGTGGATCTGCTCTCTCGGCATTCCCATCCGGTCAAAAGCACGGGCCATTACAAGAAGCGCCAGGGTAGAATCCAGTCCGCCGGAAAGCCCTACCACCGCACTCTTGCTGTGGATATGTTCCATACGTTTCTTAAGTCCCATGGCCTGAATATTCAGGATTTCCTCGCAACGCTCATCACGTTCTTCCTTCACAGACGGAACGAATGGATACTGGGGATACGTTCTGGTAAGTTCGGTTTCTTCCTCTTCTACGGAAAAACCAACTCTTGTATGGCTGCAGGTGGAAACCGCCGGATACGTGGACATTCTTCTTCTCTCATCGGCCAGTCTCTGTACATCGATCTCACTGTAGATGATACCATTTTCAAAACGTCTGCTTTCCGCAAGCATGGAGCCATTTTCCGCGATCATATTCTGTCCGCCAAACACAAGATCCTGGGTGGACTCGCCCTCTCCTGCGCTTGCATAAATATATCCGCAGATCAGCCGTGCAGACTGCCCGCTTACCAGAGTTCTCCGGTAAGAATCTTTCCCTACCATCTCATCGCTGGCAGAAAGATTGACGATAATATGGGCGCCGTTGATGGCATGACGGATACTTGGCGGTGCCGGAACCCAGAGATCCTCACAAAGCTCTGCCGCAACAGTGAATTCCGGAAATTCCTCACACTCAAAGATCAGGTCTGTTCCAAAAGGAATCTCATCCCAGAATTCATCTTCCTCATTTTTCACGCCCTTCAGGAAGTCCACAAATTCCACATCTTCTTCCTCTGCACCGGCAAACTGTCTCTGCTCATAAAACTCGTTATAATTAGGAATATGGGTCTTCGGCACAAAGCCCACGATACGGCCATGATTCAGGGCAGCTGCCACATTATAAAGCTTGCCTCTGTGACGCAGCGGAAGTCCCACAAAGATCAGGGCATCCGTCTCTTTTGTCTCGTCTGCAATATGCAGAAGTTCATCCCACGCGCTGTCCAGAAGACATCTCTGGAGAAAAAGATCGTGGCAGGTATATCCTGTGATACAGAATTCCGGAAATACCATCAGCTTGACATGCTCTTTTTCCATTTCGTGAATGGCTTTCAGGATCTCCTCCCCGTTTGCCTTGCAGTCTGCAACGGTAACTCTCGGCGTTGCTGCTGCCACCTTGATAAAACCATGCTTCATTTTTTCTTCCTCCTGCGGCTTATCGCTTGCACTCTCTTATGATTCTCTTAAGATCTTCCACTGTAAAATTATAATTTTTATTGCAGAAATGACAGTTCATCTCAATGTCCTTGCCTTCCTGGATCATCTCGTTGAGCTCTTTTCTTCCAATGCTGATCAGCGCCTTTTCCACACGTTCTCTGCAACAGTTGCAGTGGAACTGTGTGGGCAGTGTATCATTGATCTCGATGTCAAAACCTTCCAGTACTTTCTCAAGAAGACTTTCCGGTGTATGGCCCTGCTCCAAAAGGCTGGTAACAGAATCGATCTTTGATACGTTTTCCTCAAGCTTTGCGATCACTTCTTCCTCTGCAAACGGCATCAGCTGCACAATAAAGCCGCCGGCCTGACGGACCGTATTATCCTTATTCATCAGCACACCCAGTCCTACTGCAGACGGAACCTGCTCACTGGTGGCAAAATAATAGGTAAGGTCTTCCGCAATCTCACTAGTCTGAAGTGCAACCTGACCCACATACGGCTCTTTCAGTCCCATATCTTTGATCACATCCATAAAACCTACACCCACAGCTCCCGCAACATCCAGTTTGCCTTTGCTGTTTGCTGGAATACATACATCCGGATTTCCTACATAACCTTTTACATTTCCGTGAGAATCTGCAGTTACCGTAATCCCCTGCAGCGGTCCGCCTGCGTGGATACGAAGTGTAAGAAGATCTTTTTCCCCTTTCATCATCGCTCCCATCATGGCTCCGCCGGTAAGGAGACGTCCCAGTGCCGCTGTTGCCACCGGGCTGGTATTATGATTCTGTCTCGCTGTCTCCACCATATCTGTTGTCACAGCCGCAAATGCACGGATCTGGCTGTTTGCCGCTGTTGCTCTTACAATATAATCACTCATATAAAAAAATTTCCTCCTTTATTTCTCTTCTGCCGAAATTCCCTTGCCATGTTCTCTTGCCACAAAAGTCAGCCTTCCACTGTCTGGCTTCGGTGCATCCTTGGTGTATGCATCATAAACTGCCAGCGGAATCAGTCCCGCCTTTTCAAGCAGTTCCCGGATTTTTTCCGGCTCGTAGGCCTTCTGGTAATGAATCTCCTCGTCTCTCTCATAAAGACCGTCTTCTCTTGGAAGAAACAGAGTCAGGTCATAAACGTTGATCCCTGTCTCCTCGTCAAATTCATTTTCCCAGATAAAGCTTCCCTCTTCCCGGTTCTCCGCAATGGTAGTATTTCCAAGCATTTCCCGGTATTTATACGGGGTGTTCATATCAAATATAAAAATTCCATCCGGATCAAGATAATTATTCACCAGCTTAAATACGGTAAGCAGATCTTCTTCCTCTGTAATATAATTCATACAGTCACAGACGCTAACGATAGCACGTACTGTTCCATAAAGTTCAAACTCCCGCATATCCTGCTCCAGGTAAAGGATCTCATGGCCGGACTCTGCCCTTTTTTCCATGGCCTCGCCCAGCATTTCCTCGGAATTATCCACGCCGATCATATCATAACCGGACTCTGCCAGAAGTTCCGTCATCACTCCGGTCCCGCAGCCAAGTTCCAGCACGATCCCCTCTTCAATTCCGTATTCCTTAAGGCTTCCGATCAGATATTCCGCCCATTTTTCATATTCCACATTGTCCATGAAGATATCATAAACTCTGGCAAAATCGCTGTATGCTTCCATAAAAACCTCCAAATATTTTCCGGGCGTTTCATCGCCCGCAGCGTTCACATTATATCATGTCTTCCTGCATAAGTATACGCCTCTGACATAATATGGTACAAAAAATCCGGGACCGCAGCCACATAAGCTGTGATCCCGGAACTCTTATTTAACCGAATACTATTGGGACTGATTCAGGCTTTACTGTACAGGCATATAGTATACATCTGCTGCCTCTCCATGCCAGTAGAAACTTGTTCCATCCTCTTCATATACATCACAGTCATACTGAGAAGAGAAGGTGAAACGGTTTCCTTCGTTATCCATCCATGCACCGTTTCCGTCCGGAACGATAACACGTGGTTTACCATCGGAGTTTCTGTAAATAGTTCTTGTCTCATCGGTGTTGCTGAGCTGCTCATCTGTAAATCCACCATTTACGATAGCCCCTGAAGAACTTCCATCGGAAGATGTACTTCCGTCAGAAGAACCGTCAGACGTTGTTCCATCTGCTGTGCCGCTTCCATCTGTGGATGATCCGTCCGCTGCTGCACTTCCATCAGAAGAGGTGCTTGCATCGGAAGCTGCTGTTCCGTCAGAAGAAGTTCCATCTGCTGCAGTACCATCAGAAGATGCACTTCCGTCAGAAGAAGCTGCTGCATCGCCTGTACCTGCAGTCTTGGCTGCGGAACCACTTGCCGCACTCTTCAGCGTGGAATCTCCGAGGATTGCAAAGCTGTCCACAGACTCCTGTACCTTCTTCAGAGCATCCTCTGTTTTAACAGAAGCCACAATGCTGTAGTACTCGCTGTCATTTACAAAATATTTATTGATGGCATATACATAACCATCACTCTTGGTTGTATCTTTGTATTTTACGGTGTAGGAATAGATATTGATTCCATCTTTCTGGTCTGACTTATAATCCTGGATCTCAAAATCAGTTCCATTGACCATGTTCTCTGCCTGTGTCATGGAAACGGCCATATCCTGTGAATTCGGGATTACCGCAGACTCCAGATCTGCACCAGAACCGTGAAGGATCAGAATCTTACCCTGATCCGGAGACTCAAAGCTTAACATATCTGTCTCATCGGATTTATTAGCCCAGGTTGCATCCGGAAGCTTAATCGCTACGGATTTATCCTTGGATGTGTAGGTTGTGTTCTGTGCATCTGCCGCAACAGTTTGTGTAGCTGTCGCTTTCTTCGCAGGTGTAGGAGTAGGAGTAGACTCCACAACCACGCTGTCCTCTTTTCCACCTCCGAAACTACATGCAGTCATGACACCAGAGAGAGCAACAGTCATAGCTAAAAGTGCGATAAATTTTTTATTCTTCATAGTATCCTCCTCATAATCATCATCAGTCACAAAGTGTGTCCGGAATATTCACTCCTGAACACACTCTTTGCTACATTTTACGATTTTATTACAACTTTGTCAATTGATTTCTCCCTGTACTTTATGAATATCCCGTAAACAAATATCCTGTTCCGTACAGACTTTTTCCTATATTATAATCTCCCCAGATGTGCCTATCTTATTCCATTCCATATCAGATTCTGTATTTCCGGTTTTACGTCTCCGATACGGAATTTCTGTTTTCTTTTAATCTGTCCCTCTTTTTTTTTCGATAATTGTATCTTTATTCGTATACACTCATGTTGTAAAGTATATCCAACCAAAAACATATGAAAAGAGGACATCTATATAAAGATGTTTTCGGGAAAGGATTCATAACTATGGAAAAAGCAGTTCAGACATCTCAGGGAACTGATCAGGAGCTTTCATCTGTTCAGTTTCTCACCATCACAGCCGTATTTGTTGCACTGACTTATATCTTCACAGCATTTATTAATGTCAAGCTTCCAATTGCAGCCAACGGCGGACTGATCCACCTTGGAAATGTACCGCTCTTCATCGGTGCCATTTTATTTGGAAAGAAAACCGGAGCCATCGCAGGCGGAATCGGAATGGGCTTGTTCGACCTTCTCTCCGGTTGGACACTTTGGGCACCATTTACTCTTATCATTGTAGGCATTATGGGATTCACCGTAGGTAAGATCACAGAAGACCACAAACATCAGAACATGAAATGGTATGTGATCGCCATCGCCGCAGCCTGCGCGATCAAGGTTGTCGGCTACTACATCGCAGAAGTTATCATCTATGGAAACCCGCTGGCACCGGTATCTTCCATTCCTGGAAACCTGGTACAGATCGGAGTTGCAGCAGTTATCGTTCTCGTAGTGATCACACCATTAAACCTTGCAGCAAAAAAAACCGGATTAAAAAAATAAATAACCAAAGAAAACAAGAGGTGAGTTTATGTATAAGATCATGACACCAGGACCTACACAGGTCGCAGAAAACGTCCGTCTGGCAAGAAGCCTGGAATGCACCAACCCGGATCTGGACGAAGATTTTGTCGAATTTTATAAAGAAACCTGCGAGAAGATCAGTTCTCTTCTCCACACCTCCAATGAAACCCTCATCTTAAGTGGTGAGGGTATTCTTGGTCTGGAGGCTGCCATCGCTTCCATGACTGAGCCTGGAGATAAGGTTCTCGTTCTCGACAATGGTATCTATGGAAAAGGCTTTGCCGATTTTGTTTCCATGTACGGAGGCAAACCGGAACTTTATACCCGAGATTACCGGAATACCCTCGATGTGAAGGAACTGGAAGATTTTCTTGCAGATAACCATGACTACAAATATGCAACCGTAGTTCACGGCGATACTCCAAGTGGTATGCTCAACGATGTCGCTGCCATCTGTCCCCTTCTTAAAAAATATGGAATCCTTACCGTTGTAGATTCTGTCTCTGCTTCTTTCGGCGAACCACTGAACATTGATGCATGTCAGATTGATATCATGTGCGGCGGATCACAGAAAGTGGTATCCGCACCTCCGGGACTTACCTTTGTTGTAGTCAGCAGCGATGCAAAGAAGGCAATGACTGAAAGAAAGACACCCATTGCTTCTTTCTACGCAAATCTCACAACCTTTGCACATTATTATGAAGAAAAATGGTTTCCATATACCATGCCGATCAGCGATATCTATGGCCTGCGGGCTGCTATTGACAACATTGCCGATGATCCCGGGATCCTTACACGCCATGCCAAAATCGCCGCAGCCTCCCGAAAGGCCATTACAGGAGCCGGACTTAAGCTGTATCTCCACAGCGGCTATTCCAGCACTGTAACTGTTTTTGAAGTTCCGGAATGCACCACAGCCGCTGCGATCCTGGACGGAGTCAAAAAAGACTACAACATCATGCTTGCAGGTTCTTTCGACGTTCTCGCAGGCAAGGTCATCCGCATCGGCCACATGGGAAACAATGCAACTTTCTACAATGTACGTGAAGTTTTCCATGCTCTGGACGGAACCTTACGAAAACTGGGTGTTGCACTTACCGGATCTATGGAAGAGATCTTCTGTGAAAACATGAAATAAAACAGCTCTATTATATCTTTTGATTCTTTATCAAAAAAATCATCAAAAAAACGCTGTAAAAGGACTCTTGCACCACGATTTCCCTTTACAGCGTTTTCTGTTACTTTCTATTCTGTTATTTCATACATATACAATTCATGAAGCGCTCTGGTTGCCGCAATATACCTTGCTCTCTGCACGATGGGACTTCGGTCTGCCCCCGGAAATACCGAAAATACCTGGTCAAATTCCAGTCCTTTTGCCATATAAAAGGTGGTAACCGTAAGACCTTTTTTGAAGTTTGTACTGTCTCTGTGAAGCAGGGACAGCCGCTCCTTTGTATCAAATCCTTCTGCTTCCAGTTTTTTCTGAAGGATATAGTATGCTTCTCTTGCCTCATCTGCAGTTCTCGTTATCACCGCTGCTGTCTCGTAAGAAAATTCTTCCTGGCCTTCCGCACCGGCTGTCTCCATATCTGCCATTTCCATTCTGTCTGCTTCAGCTTCCGTCACTGCCTGCTTCTCCAGTTTCAGTTCCTTCACCACGCGCTCCAATGCCTCGATAAGCCCCGGAAATTCTTTTTCCTCCACCGGTTTTCCATGACGCTCAAACAGTTCCACTTCTGTGATCCCGGCAAGCTGATTTGCATAAGAAGCGATCTCAATAGTGTTACGGTAGCTCTTGTTCATCACGATCCTGCGGATATCTTTTCCAAAGATCTTCGGAAGGAATGTGAGTACATCCTGCTGATCCCCGTCCATGGTCTGCTCCCGGTCTCCAAGGATCGTCATCTTACATTTAAAAAGCTTCTGGATGATCAGATACTGGATCCTGGAATAATCCTGCATCTCATCTACGATCAGGTGACGGACACCACTGTCCTCCTGCTGGGTTTCCAACCGGTATTTCAGATACAGGATCGGATACACATCCTCATAACGAAGCTTTCTCTTTTCATACTGTACCTGTGGAAGCGCCGGAAATCCTTCCTGTCTCAGGAAACGGTTGTACAGAACATAAAGGTCTCTCGTCTCGTACATCCGGTAAAAACGGCTCTTCACTGCCTCCCGCTCTTCCTCCGGAAGGTCAAATCCCTTCAGCGTTTCCACCTCATCAATGAAATACTCCGCCACTGCATCCATTCTGGAAAGCAGCGGGATATCCATAAATTTAAAGTAAAAGAGCTCGATGATCTCCTGTTCTTTTTTGACTACACCACGATGTTCCACATCCCGGAAATTCATAAGGCTGTCTTCCAGTTCTACCAGATACCCTTCCATGCGGTCCAGAAAATCCCGGGACTGTTTTTCCTTCAGAAGTTTCTCATCGCACGATCCTGCGATCTGTCGCTCGATCAGATCATAGCGGTCTTCGCAGTCTGACACTGTATTTTTCAGTCTCTTATAGGCAAAAAGATCAAAGCTCATCTCCCGGATATTCTCTTCTCCAAGCTCCGGCAGAATATGGGAAATATAATCCGAGAACACTCCGTTGGGTGAAAGCACCAGCACAGAAGAAGATTTCAGATTTTTCCTGTCATGATAGAGAAGATAGGCGATCCTGTGCAGGGCGATGGATGTCTTGCCGCTTCCTGCAGCTCCCTGGATCACCATGATCCGGTCCGAAGTGTTTCGGATAATGGCATTCTGCTCTTTCTGAATGGTGCGGATAATGTTTTTCAGCTGTACATCTCCGTTACTTCCAAGCTCTGCCTTCAGGATCTCATCATCGATCTTCACATCACTTTCAAACTCATAGATCATTTTTCCACCACGGATCTTATACTGCCACTTGGCAGCAATGTCTCCATGGATTTCCCCCAGAGGTGCCTGATAGGATGCCGGCCCTTTGTCAAAATCATAGAACAGTCCGGACACCGGTGCTCTCCAGTCATAGATCAGTGGAAGGCCACCGTTTTCCTCCGCAAGGTTTGCAATTCCGATATAAAAGATCTCGGGCTCATAGTCGCCCTCATAACAGAAATCTACTCTTCCAAAAAATGGAGAATCCATCATTTTCCGGAACCTGCGGCGCAGCTCGATCTTCTCATTGCTTGCATTGATCTCATGGAGAAGTGCCTGCTGGTTATCAAAGTTCTCATAGCCGTACTGATCCATCTCTGTGTAGTTTTCCCAGTAGTACTCGTGCATCCCTTCGATTTCTTTCTGACCTGCTTCTATGGAATCATTCAGCTGAGTGATCCGGTGACGCAGAGTTTCTGTCACATGTGTAAGATATTCCCGTCCGTTTTTTACTGCTGCCATACGCCTTAATCCACCACTACCGCTGTTCCGCTTGCTGTAACCATCAGCATGCCATTGTCTGCGCCAAGCACCTCATAATCGATATCCACACCGATCACTGCGTTGGCTCCCATTGCTGCCGCGCGCTGCTCCAGCTCTTTCAGTGCCTCTTCTCTGGCTTTCTGAAGCTCTTCCTCATATCCGGCACTTCTTCCGCCGAAAAAATTCCGAAGACCTGCGCCAAGGTCCTTGATAACATTCACTCCTGTGATCACTTCTCCAAATGCGATTCCTTTATATTCACGGATTGCTCTTCCCTCTACCGATGGTGTTGTTGTTATGATCATGGTAAATCCTCCCGTTTCTTTCATTTTTTATAGATACTCCGGAGCCTTTTTTGAAAGCCCTGTTTCAGAGTCCTTACTACAGAATTATACCTGAAAGCGGAACGGATGTATAGAGTAAAAAAGCGAAGCGGACGTTCGGAATCCGCTTCGCTCTTTTTTTATATAATAACACTTTGTCTTTCTATCAGCTTATGCCTGTGCCTCTTTTTTCTCGAACTGACTGTTATAAAGATCCGCATAAAATCCTTTTCGTGCCAGCAGTTCTTCATGATTGCCCTGTTCAATAATATCTCCGTCTTTCATAACCAGGATCAGATCAGCATCCTTAATGGTGGAAAGTCTGTGGGCAATGACAAAGCTGGTTCTGCCCTTCATCAGGTTATCCATGGCCTTCTGGATCTGCATCTCGGTTCTGGTATCTACGGAAGATGTGGCCTCATCCAGGATCAGGATCTTATTGTCCGCCAGGATCGCCCTTGCAATGGTGAGCAGCTGCTTCTGGCCCTGGGAAACGTTGCTGGTCTCCTCATCCAGAACCATCTGATAGCCGCCAGGCTGCTGCATGATAAAGTTGTGGATATGAGCCGCTTTTGCAGCTGCGATCACCTCTTCATCGGTTGCATCCAGTCTTCCGTAACGGATATTTTCCATAATGGTTCCGGAGAACAGCCAGGTATCCTGCAGCACCATTCCAAACATCTCACGGAGATTACTGCGGTTGAAATTACGGACATCATGACCGTCAACCTTGATACTTCCGCCGTTTACATCATAGAAACGCATCAGAAGTTTGACCATGGTTGTCTTTCCGGCACCGGTCGGTCCTACGATAGCGATCTTCTGACCGTCATGCACATCCGCGGAAAAATCATTTACAATGATCTTATCCGGGTTGTAGCCGAATTTTACATGCTCAAACTGTACATTTCCTTCCAGTCCCTCAATAGAATCCGGATTCTCCGGCTGAAGTTCTTCCTCCGGCTCCTCAAGAAATTCAAATACCCGCTCAGAAGCTGCCGCGGAAGACTGCAGAAGGTTTGTAACCTGTGCGATCTGCTGGATCGGCTGTGTAAAGTTACGGATGTACTGGAAAAAGGACTGAATATCTCCAACCTCAATGGTTCCCCTGATGGCAAAAACGCCTCCAAGAAGTGCCACCATCACATAGCCAAGGTTTCCTACAAACTGCATGATCGGCATCATCATTCCGGAAAAGAACTGGGATTTCCATGCAGACTCATAAAGCTTCTGATTATCACGCTCAAATTCTTTGAGCACGTCCTGTTCTTTATTGAACACTCTTACTACATCATGACCACCGAAGTTCTCCTCTACCTGGCCGTTTACTTTTCCAAGATACTCCTGCTGTGCCTGGAAATATTTCTGTGAATGTTTCATCACCTTGTTGATGATAAACATGGAAATCGGCAGGATCAGAAGTGCTGCCAGAGTCATCCACACATTGATGGAAAGCATCATGATAAATACACCGATCAATGTGGTTACGGATGTGATCAGCTGGGTCATACTCTGGTTGATACTCATCTGCAGGGTATCCACATCGTTTGTCACCCTGGAAAGGATCTCACCGTTTGTCCGGCTCTCGAAATAATTCATTGGCAGACGGTTGATCTTCTTTGAGATATCTTTTCGGAGATTGTACGTGACATCATTGGAAATCCCCGTCATGACAAAACCCTGGATCAGGGAAAAGCATGCACTTGCCACATACAATCCCAACGTCCACAGAAGGATCATTCCGATCTTGTCAAAATCAATTCCGCCTGTACCATTTACCTTGGCAACCAGGCCTTTATACAGCTCTGTAGTGGCTTTTCCAAGGATCTTCGGACCTGCAATATTAAAAGCAGTTCCTGCCACTGCAAAGATAAACATCAGGATAAAACGGAATTTATATCTGCCCATATAGCCAAAGAGCTTTTTCATGGAGCCTTTGAAGTCCTTGGCCTTCTCTGTTGGCTGCATTCCGTGTCCGCCCATCGGGCCTCTTCTTCTCTGCTGACTCATGCCAATTCCTCCTCTGATAACTGACTCATAGCAATCTGGCGATATACCTCGCAGGATTTCATCAGCTCCTTATGGCTTCCGATCCCTGCCATATGTCCATCGTCCAGTACAAGGATCTTATCTGCATTTAAGATCGTACTGATACGCTGTGCCACGATAATGGTTGTTGCTTCTTTTGTATGTTCTTTCAGCGCTTTCCGAAGTGTACTGTCTGTTTTGAAATCCAGTGCGGAAAAGCTGTCATCAAAGATAAAGATCTCCGGATCTTTTGCGATAGCTCTGGCAATGGAAAGTCTCTGCTTCTGACCACCGGAAACATTGCTTCCGCCCTGTGCGATCGGAGATCCATAGCCCTCCGGTTTTGTGTCGATAAACTCCGTAGCCTGTGCAACCTCTGCTGCTTTTTTCACCGCGTCTTCTGAGATTTCTGTCTTACCGTAGCGGATATTGGAATCAATGGTTCCTGAGAAAAGCACGCCCTTCTGCGGAACATATCCGATCCTGTCACGGACATCTTTCTGTGTCATTTCCCGGACATCCACACCGTCTACTTTTACAGATCCTTCTGTTGCATCATAGAAACGTGGAATCAGGTTGATCAGCGTACTCTTACCGCTTCCGGTGCTTCCGATGATTGCCACGGTCTCGCCACGTTCTGCCTTAAAGGAAATATCTGTAATAACATTCTCTCCTGCTTCCGGATAAGCAAAACTTACATGATCGAATTCCACTGTACCTTTCACATTCTCAGAAGGCTGTACCGGATTCTCCGGATCATGAACACTTACTTCTGTTTCCAGCACCTCATTGATACGACGTGCAGATACATTTGCTCTTGGAAGCATAATGGACATGGCTGTGATCATCAAAAATGACATGATGATCTGCATTGCATACTGGATAAACGCCATTACATCACCAACCTGCATGCTTCCGCTGTCTACCGCATAAGAACCGCTGTAGATGGTTAGTACGGAAACTGCGTTCATGATCAGCATCATCACCGGCATCATAAATGTCATACAACGGTTTACAAAGAGGTTTGTCTTCGTCAGAGTGATATTTGCATCCTCAAAACGCTCCTCCTCATGTTTTTCACGGCTGAATGCACGGATAACCGGAATACCGGTAAGGATTTCTCTTGTTACCAGGTTCAGCTTATCTACCATGGTCTGCAGGGCTGTAAATTTCGGCATTGCGATCCTGAACAGCATTGCCATAAATGCCATGATCAGTACAATGGCCACCCCAAGGATCCATGTCATGGAGGAATCTCTCTGAAGCACGCGGATCACACCACCGATTCCAAGGATCGGCGCGTAAAGCACGATACGGAACATCATAGCCATTACCTGCTGGATCTGCTGGATATCGTTCGTGCATCGTGTGATCAGGGATGCTGTTGAAAACTTATGGTACTCTCTGCTGGAAAAACCTATGACTTTGTTATAAACCAGTCCACGGAGATCATGTCCCATAGATGCAGCAACTCTGGACGAAAGAAATACCACACATACTGCAGCCATCATAGTGACCAGTGCCATCAGCACCATGCGGATACCTGTTGCTTTCATGTAATCCATCTGTATGGCATCCACATCTTCACCCATAGCTTCATATTCTGCACGAACATAGGAAACACCTGCCTGTGTGATGATGGATTCCTGCATCTTGTCGATCTTTTCTCCGACCTGCTCCTTCACAGCAGCCAGAGCCTCTGCAGGCATCTGAGAAAGAGCCGCCAGTGGATCAGTCCCTTCCGGGATTCCCATTTTTGCAAGAGCTGCCTTTGATTCCTCACTGTCGGACGTCAGAGTAGAAACAATCACCATCGGTTTGCCGAAGATATCGTTGAGTTCTTCTCTGTCTTCTTTGGAGATTTTATCCTTTAATACCAGATCATCTCCCTCTTCCTCATAAAATCCATCCACAGTTTTCGCATCATCCTCTTCCATAAACAGCTTCAGACTGTCCATGGACGTCTTTCTGATCTTCTCAGGAACACTGTCTTCAATACCGTTCTGCTGAATTCCCACATTAATGATATTTGATGTGTAATTCGGCAGAGACAGATCACAGTATGCCTGAAGAAAAAGAAGCGCAATGATGAGTACGATGTAACCTGCAGATCGTTTCAGATATTTCATCAGTTTAATCACGTTTCTGTTCCTTCCTTTCTGTCATGTCCTCCAGCTGAAGCTTTTCTATGGCTTCCTCCGGCTGGATCTTTTCGATATTTACAAGGATCTGCTCCAGAAATCTCCGAAGCAGGCACTGTTCCGCCTCACTGAAGCCTTCCATCATCACAGCCTCATTTTTATGGATCCGTTCCAGTGCTTTTGCCTTGATTTCCTTTCCCTTTTCTGTCATGTAGATCCTGGTCACACGCTGGTCCTTTTCATCCGGTTTCTTATAAAGAAAACCTGCTTTCTCCAGTCTCTGTATCGATACATTTACCGTAGGCGGCTTGATATGCAGGATCTTTGCCAGCTCCCTCTGACTTAAGCCATCCTTCTTGGCAACAAGTCCCAGAACCGGGATCTGTCCCGGATAAATGCCAAGTTCCTGCATCTGTCCAAAACATTTCGTCATAAAGTGACGGTCCACCTTCATAAACAGAGATAAAAAACTGCTCTGCTTCTCTTTCTCATCGTCCTCCTCACAAAACACTCTGTCACTCCCTTCCTCCATCAGAACTTCTGCTTTTTATTTCTTATCTTTCAGGCAGAAGTATCTTTTTTGATTAGTCGGCTAACTATATATAATATATATCTGCACAAAAAATGCAACTGGTTTTTGTGAATTTTACACTTTTTTAAGATTTATAGTTTCTTTTATCACCAATTAAAATCTGTCAATTGATTTGCCAAGCTAATTTATTTTCTTCTGTTTTTCCTATTTTTCGCATAAAAATACCCGCTTCGGAATTGTACTATCCGAAACGGGTGCTTCTTTCTGTTCTCTATATATTGTAAAACAATGAATCCACTTTTCTCTGAAATTCTTCAAATTTTCCAATGTATTCGTCAACTATGATATGACAGTATTTTTTCACAATAACTCCGTCATAATCATGTGCCAGCTGATTACGGACTTTCAGCATATCCATCCATTCATCGCCCTGGATCAGCTCTGCCTTAAACGACTCTCTCAAAACTTCTCTTGGTGATCCTGCAACAAAACCGGTGATCGCATAATACTGAACCAGAATATCTTTCATTACTTTCCAGGCAAGATCAAAGGTAATGCTGAATTTCGCACTTGTACCACTTAATACAAAGGAATCTTCCATATCACGTTGTCTCGCCTCAGTTAATGAAGCAAGAGAATTTTTAAAGGATTCATACCTCTTCGTAAATTTTTCGTCCATACTGCTCTATATCCTCCAACAGCAACTGATTTTCACAGGTGTCCAGATCTACCAGATCTATCGTATATAAAGTCGGGATATCCTCGATCTCTTCCTGAAGTTTTTCCATATCAGAAACCCCGCATACAGCAATATCTATATCACTTCTATCCCTCGCAGTCCCCTTAGCTCTGGAACCGAAAAGAATTACCCTTGAAGCTCCATTTCTCCTGCATATCTCTGTTATCTTCTGAAAAACTTCTTCTAATATCATCGTCACCTTTTCCTGTTCCTGATTTTTTATACAAACTGATTCACAGCCGGATCATAAGCATAATCGATCATATCGAGCTTATCTTCCAGTTCTTTTCTGTCAAGCCCTCTGTCCTCGCAGAAAGCGTCCAGGGATCTGTAAAAATCCCTCAGCTGTGTATTTACGTAACTTAAAAGCATTACCGGGTCCTTTGGTATCATAATCTGTTTCCATCCTTTTTATCTGATATTTATAAATCATTTTATTATTTTCTGACAGCCTGAAAGCCGCCATTTATGAAGTATCAGATTTACTATCTTACCAAATTTTCCTTTTGTCAAGAGCCAGGACGAAAAATCTCTTCAGGATCTTTTATTTCTTTAATATTTGATAAACTGGCGCGCCCTCTCACTGTTCGGGCTTTCGCACTCCGAGGATTTCCGCAATGGTAGGCGCCACATCTACCTGCCGGATCACTCTGTCCGTGATCGTTCCTTCTTTAATATCCTCCCCTGCTGCCAGAAAAACAGGAGTAACTGACGTCTGTGCATATCCTTCGGCAGTCGATAATCCATCTCCATGAAGCCGGTTAAAACCTTCATTGATCGTAAAAACAATATCGCCGCACTCTGCACCGCCAAGTCCCAGCACAACACTGTCCTTATTTCGCATGGCAATTCCCACCACACGCTTTCCAGTTGCCTGATCCCTGTAAGAATAGAGATCCGAAATGATCTGTTCCTCCAGATCATACTTGTCCTTCTCCTCTACAATTCCGTATTTATCTCTTCCTTTCAGATTGATATAAATATAATTGCTTCGTATCTGAATCGCTCTGGTCTTCTCCCAGTCGATCTCATCCACCGGATTTCCGTCCGCATCCTTCTTTCTCACAGTATATCCAAGCTCTTCCATTACCCCCAGATTCAGTCCTCCATATTCACCCAGGATCGGTGGAACATTCTCGCCCACCAGAAGTCCATGATCCGACACAATAAAAATATCCCAGCCATTGTCCAGATATTCATAAAATTCCCCCAGATACTCATCTGTCTGTTCATAAACTTTCTCGATCAGTTTCTGATAGAACTTTTCATCAGTATGTTTCCATGGTTCCAGAGTTTTTGCCAGATGCCAGAACTGATGTCCAGCACAATCCACATTATGAAGATGGGAAAAAATAATCTTATAATCCTCCCTGTCGATCAGATACTTTAAGCTGTCTGCCTGCCACTTATTATAAATTTCCCAGGAGGGCAGAAAGATTTCTTCCGCCAGTTCTTCATCCTCGCCACCGATCAGGCTGACCGGCGGTACCGGTCCAACATTCTCTGTCACATTTTTGTACAGACTTTTGGGCTGCCATAACGTATCATTTTCCACATCCAGTGCATTGCTGACCCACAGTTTTACCCTGGCTCCATCCGGAGTAAGTGTAAGAAGTTTCCAGGAACGGCAGGCTTTTTTTGTTCTTCCATTCTTTACCGCATCGTCCACGATCCCACTCTTCATTTCTCCGGCCTTCAGTTCCACAAGAAATCTTTCTGTTGCTTTGCTCTCGTAGATCTGCACTCTGTCATATATTCCGGCTTCTCCTTTCAGGATCAGCGCCGGTCTTTTTATTTCTCCCTTGCAGAGAAGAACTGTAAATTCCAACGCATTCTCAGGTGCCTGCTTCCACCCTTCTGCCGGTACAACAGGCGAAGATACCATATCATAGGCAACCTTTGCCCCGATCATCATCTCCGTATCATCCAGGTCATGGACATATGTACGGATTTCTTTTCCTTCCCGTGCTTCATCGCCCCACCACAGTTCCATCATCTCATCGTCTTCATCACCGGCCTGCAGTGCGGAAAGATCATCGATCACACATCCAACGCCCTGTTTTCGCTCCACCTTTGGAAGATACTCCGCTTTTTTTATTCTTGTAGATGCGATCACCACCTTCTCCCAGTCCATCTGGGCAATTCCCATATTTACGGAACCTGGCTGGGTTCCATCTACCACATGGAGATTTTCACTTTTCAGGGACGGCGGCCATGAAGAACCCGGCCAGTGCCATACCAGTGTCTTTTTCCTTCTTTCGCAGTTACATTCCACAGTTGCTCTGCCTTGCAGAATCTGGAGTCCATATTATAGACTACAGCATCCAGAGAATCCGGAGACTGTCTCCAGTAACAGGTGATTCCGTGGGTTCCCGGATAAGCTCCGGTTGCTAGTGTTGTCCAGCAGGGCGGAGTGATCGTCGGGATTGCTCCCAGCATATCCAGTCCTGTTCTTGCAGCTCCCCTCTCAAGGTATTTTTTTATATTTGGAAGTTTTCCCTCATCCAGAAATTTCTTTGTGATCCTGGAATCCATTCCGTCGATTCCAAGCACCAGTACCTTTTTATCCCTGCTCATTTTTATGCCTTCTTTCTAGCCGAATTGAATCAGTTTTTCTGCTTTTTTCTCTTCGTCATTCTGGATCTGTCCGATCAGCTTCTGGCGAATCTTCCAGTATTCCTTTGTCTGTCTCAACTGCTCATAATCTATATTTTCATATTTGTTCAAAGGATTTTTATAATCTGAAACGATCCGTCCCGGATTTCCCTGCATTACGACCAGGCGCTTTCCGAGCAGCAATGCCTCATCCACATCATGGGTGATAAACAGAAACGTGCTTCCTGTTTCCTCCCATATTTTCCGTATATGCTCCTGCATTTTTTCCCTTGTCAGCGCATCAAGGGCACTGAACGGCTCATCCAGCAAAACAAACTCCGGCTCTGTTGCCAGCGTTCTTGCAATGGCAGCTCTCTGCTGCATACCACCTGAGAGCTGGTGAGGAAGCTTATCTTTTGCCTCTGTAAGTTCTACAATTTCCAGATAGTGTTCCACCTGATTCTTTTGTAAGCAGCTCTCCATTTGGTGATTCCCAGTATCCTAATGTAATCTTTTTCGGTGTATCATTATCTTTTGCCTGTACTTCTTTGAAATTTCCTCCCGCAAACACAGATGTTATAACCAGTGCTGCAGCTGCCGTCGCAGTTAAAATTCTTTTTATTTTCATATTTTTTCTCCTTTGTCTTTATATTGTTTCCTGCCACGGCATTGCTTTTCGAATCAGAAGCTTGAGTCCGCCGTCAATCAGCAGTGCAATTCCTCCCATAATAAAAATCCCTGCATAGACCGTTGCGTACTGGATATATTTGCTGGCATCCAGCACCATCCACGCAAGTCCAGATGCAGATGCGATCATTTCCGCTGCCACCAGCGTTGCATAGGAAACACCAACAGCTGTACGAAGTCCGGTAAGGATATCCGGCAGAACGGATGGAAGGATCACATCCCGGAAGATCACGAAATTTCCTGCTCCCAGGGATCTTGCTCCATTGATCCGGTCCTGCGGCACCTTCTGAACTCCAAACACGATCTGAATAAATAATGGAGCAAATCCGCTGAGAAACAGAAGCATGATCTTTGACCCATCGCCGATTCCCATCCAAAGTACGATCAGCGTATTATAAGCCAACGGCGGCAGTGCCCGGTAAAACTGGATAAAAGGATCTACCGCTGCCAGGATCTTACGGTTCATTCCACATGCGATCCCAAGAGCTGTTCCTACGATAAACACCAGCAGCATCGCAATTCCAAGTCGTCTCATGCTTGCAGCTATATGGTACATAAGGGGATAGCCTTTATAGCCGTTTTCCCACAGATTTCGGAAAGCATCCAGCACATCTTTTACCGATGGAATAAAAGTAGGATTAAAACAGTTCAGCGCACTTCCCACAATCCACACTCCCAGTACTGCTGCTACGGAAAACACTGAAACTTTCATGTAATTCTTCTTCATTGCTTTTCACATCCTTTTCTCTGATCTGTCTCCGATTATAGTTTCCCATATATTTTTCCTCAATAAAGGATTCAGAAATCGTTATCAGTTTTCAGACTGTTCGGAACTGTTTTCCAGGATTTTTCATGTAAAATCTGCCTCTTTTTCAGAGTTTTTCAGGATTTTGTGAAATCGTACTCATTCAGACTACATCCTAATTTTCAGGCATTTTACATCCATTACTATCCATTTTTACATAAAAAAAGAACTGCCCGATCCTGATCTTCATCCTGAAACGGATTTTTCATCAGAACCGACAGTTCTTTTCACGGTCAATCTATCTTAATTTTATGGAGTTATTTTTATTTTGTGCTGACAGTAAACTCTCCGTCTTTCACATCCAGCACAATGGTATCTCCGGCATGTACATCACCGGAAAGGATCTTCTTAGCTGTCAGTGTCTCCACATAATTCTGGAGATAACGTTTCAGCGGACGCGCACCGTAAACCGGATCATAACCATTGTCCACTACCATCTGTTTGGCAGCATCTGTAAGCTCCAGGGAAAGTTCCTGGTCAGCCAGACGGTCACTGAGTTCCTTTACCATCAGATCAACGATCTTGCCAATGTTATTCTTGGTCAGTGGCTTGAACATGATGATCTCATCCAGACGGTTCAGAAACTCCGGACGGAAATGTCCACGGAGATCTCCCATAACCTGCTCCTGTGCTTCCGGTTTGATATCTCCTTTCTCGTCGATACCGTCAAGAAGATACGGAGAACCAATGTTGGAAGTCATGATCAGAATGGTATTCTTGAAGTCAACAGTACGTCCCTGAGAATCTGTGATACGTCCATCATCCAGTACCTGCAGAAGCACATTGAATACATCCGGGTGAGCCTTCTCGATCTCATCGAAAAGAACAACACTGTACGGTTTTCTTCGAACAGCCTCTGTCAGCTGACCGCCTTCCTCATATCCGACATATCCTGGAGGCGCTCCGATCAGACGGGACACGGAATATTTCTCCATGTACTCACTCATATCGATACGTACCATATTCTGCTCATCATCAAACAGTGTGGCAGCCAGAGTTTTGGCAAGCTCTGTTTTACCAACACCGGTTGGTCCAAGGAACAGGAAGGAACCGATGGGCTTGGTCGGATCTTTGATTCCTGCTTTGGAACGGAGGATCGCATCTGTTACAAGTCGTACACCTTCATCCTGTCCTACTACACGTTTATGAAGCTCATCTTCAAGACCGAGAAGTTTGGTTCTCTCACCTTCCGTCAGCTTGGTTACCGGAATACCGGTCCATCTGGAAATGATACGGGCGATCTCATCATCTGTAACAGCCTCATGTACCAGGCTTCTGTCACTCTCTTTAACCTGTTTCTCCTCAATCTCCAGCTGCTGCTGAAGCTTCGGCAGCTCGCCGTACTGCAGCTCTGCTGCTTTCTCCAGATCGTAGTTCTGTTTCGCCTTCTGGATCTGTTTATTGATATCCTCGATCTGCTCACGTAATTTCTGAAGCTTCTCTACGGAATGTTTTTCATTGTCCCACTGTGCTTTCTGGGTATTAAAAGCATCTCTCATTTCTGCCAGTTCCTTCTGCAGTTCTGCCAGACGCTCTTTGCTTAAGTTATCTGTCTCTTTTTTCAGGGCAGATTCCTCGATCTCCAGCTGCATGATCTTACGTCTCTGCTCATCCAGCTCTGTCGGCATGGAATCCAGTTCTGTCTTGATCAGCGCACATGCCTCATCAACAAGGTCGATGGCTTTATCCGGAAGAAAACGGTCTGTAATGTATCTGTGTGAAAGTGTGGCAGCTGCAACCAGGGCGCTGTCTGTGATTTTAACGCCGTGGAATACTTCATATCTCTCTTTCAATCCACGAAGGATAGAAATGGTATCTTCTACGGTCGGCTCATCTACCATAACCGGCTGGAAACGACGGGCAAGTGCCGCATCTTTTTCAATATACTGACGGTACTCATCCAGAGTTGTGGCACCGATACAGTGCAGCTCACCTCTGGCAAGCATAGGCTTCAGCATATTTCCTGCATCCATGGCACCATCTGTCTTACCGGCACCGACGATCAGATGAAGCTCATCGATGAACAGAATGATCTGTCCTTCGCTCTTCTTCACTTCCTCAAGTACTGCTTTCAGACGTTCCTCAAACTCACCACGGTACTTGGCACCTGCAACCAGTGCGCCCATATCCAGAGCAAAAATCTTCTTGTTCTTCAGGCCTTCCGGTACATCTCCGGCTACAATACGCTGTGCCAGTCCCTCGATGGCTGCTGTTTTACCAACACCAGGCTCACCGATGAGAACCGGATTGTTCTTGGTCTTACGGGAAAGGATACGGATAATATTCCGGATCTCCGCATCACGGCCGATCACCGGGTCCAGCTTCTGATTCTTAGCTTTCTCCACAAGATCCTCGCCGTATTTATTCAGCGTATCATAAGTTGCCTCCGGGTTGTCACTGACAACTCTCTGGTTTCCTCTGACTGTAGACAATGCCTGGAGAAAACGCTCTCTGGTGATTCCAAACTCATTGAATATCTTCTTCATGCTCGGGCTTGGATTACTCAGCATGGAAAGAAACAGATGCTCAACAGAGACATACTCATCTCCCATAGCCTTCGCTTCATCCTCAGCACTGACCAGCGCTTTGTTCAGATACTGACCAAAGTGAAGCTGTCCACCGGAAACTTTAACCTTAGCATCCAATGCTTTCTTCACTGTGTCAATAAAATATTCCTTCTGGATCTCCATCTTCTCGATCAGTTTGAGAATCAGGCTGTCCTCCTGTGTCAGCAAAGCATACAGAAGGTGTTCCTCCTCGATCTCCTGATTGCCATATTCATAAGCAACCTTCTCAAGATCCTGGACAGCCTGCATGGATTTCTGTGTAAATTTACTGATATTCATAGGCTTTCCTCCTATTCTATGAAAAGCACTTCCAATACTCTCATATCGGAAATGCTGTGGTTTTTTCTTGTTCTAGGAGAAATATAACACTATTTGTTAGCACTGTCAAGAGGTGAGTGCTAATTATTTTGTGAAGATTTTGTGTAGCCTTGATTTTACGGGCTTCACAGGGATTTTTCACTTGCTTTCGCACTCGATTTTCTTGATTTGACCACATTTTTACGACAAATTCTTGGAAAAATATATTCGTCTGATTTTCTTACCACATTTTACGACAACGACTTATGGTTTATACCACAGCAGGTACGGTTTCTGGCAGGTTCATTTTGGACATCTCGTTCTCCACATGAGACTTTTCTGCAATATGATTATAGACATTCATTGTAATCTGTGCATCTGAATGGCCCATCACATACTGCATAACTTTGGGATTGACGTTATTCTCACCCAGTCTGGTACATCCCGTATGACGAAGGGTATGCGATGAAATAGGAGGCATCAGCTCCGGCTCTCTCTTCTCTTCTTCTGCCAGTTTGCTTTCTTTCTTATTATAGGCATTGACAATATTTTTCAGAAAGCTGTTCACTCCCGCCGGCATGATCGGACGCCCATGCTTTGTATTGAAGATGAATCCACTACGTCCACCGATCTCCACATTACTCTGCAAACCAAGCATCAGATTCAGTTCTCTCTGCTTACGGAACGCATCATATACCATCTGTGTCATAGGAATGTCTCTGATTCCTGCATCCGTTTTGGTTTCTGAATCATGGAAACAATATCCTTCATCACCTTCATAATACACAAGCTGTCCACCTACATGAATCTCCCTGTTCTTCATATCCACATCTGACCAGGTTAAGCCGATAGTCTCACTCACTCTCAGGCAAGCTCCAAACATAACCTGCATCATTGGAAGATGAGGCTTATACACATTACTCTGTTCAACAAACTTCAGGAGTTTTTCCTGCTGTTCCAGTGTCAGTGCTTCTTTCTCCTTTGCCGGAGCCCCATAATCTCCAAGTGTTCCAGTTACCGGATTCTTACGGATAATCCCGTCTTCCACTGCCAGTTCAAAACTGGGATTCAATAAACCATAAAGACCTTTGATCGTACTGTGTGCCAGTCCTTCATCTGACAATGAGGAAAAGAACGTCCTTACGTGAGATGTCTTAAAATCTACAACACGAATATTTCCTAAAGTATTTCGTATCCGGTAGTCCCACATACGGATATAATTCTTTTTCGTTCTTTCCTTGATATTCTTTGTTGCCATGTATCGCTCAAACAACGTATTTACAGTCAGCTTCTTGACTGATGCGTCTGTAATAAGCAGATCATCCATATCCTTATTGATCTTCTTTTCCATTTCTCGCAGACTCACCAGATCAGCTGCATAAACCGAATTACGCTTTCCGGTAATTTCATCCTTGTAACGATACTCATAACGTCCATCCGGGCGCTGGTATTCACCTGTTTTTAAATTTCTGCCTTTATTATCTTTTCTTGCCATATCAATCATTCCTTTCACTTCATTTTTCGTTATTCGGAATGATTTTTGTCCTGTCGGTATCAGTCATTTACTGCCTGATATCTGCTCACAGATTAACATAATATTTTATAATTTCCAAGGGTAAATTCCTGCAAAATGCTAATTTTTATTTGCCTTTTTTATAGGAATATTTTTCACTTTTCATTCCGAAGGAAAGTTGTTGTATTTTATCCTCTCATCTTTCATTACACTGCCATTGCATCAATATATTTTTTTATCTTATCCACGTTATAAAGAACACGTCTTCCAACAATCACTCTTGCTTCTGCATAGTCTGCAATTTTCTTTGCAGTTACTTCTCCGCAGGATAACATTGCCATTAATCCTTCAATATCTACCGTCAGACGGTTTTCAGCCTTATACTCTGTTGTTTTTCTCATGATGCACATACCTCCTTTCCTCCGTATTCTTCTGCATCACCTCCCAGACAGCGGTTATGCCCGTTGTCAGTACACTCTACTTTTTGTTTAGACTTCTTACAATGATTTTCCATTCCGTTCGGCGTGTTGGCTTCCATTTGTATATGGCGGTGTCAACGTTACAATTGACCTCTATCAGAAATCTTTCTGAATACTGGCAGCTTCTTCTCAAGCATACCAGCCGTTGCCGGAGTATCTTCGGTTTCCACATACTACTCTCTGATACAGCGATGGAATCCTGTGTTACCTTTAAGCCCCGAAAGGCACCCATACAGCTCATTCAATTTTCAAGGTTCAACAATCAAAAGTTTTGTAGGTATACATTTTTGTAC
Organism: Blautia luti; assembly: GCF_013304735.1. Taxonomy (GTDB): domain Bacteria; phylum Bacillota; class Clostridia; order Lachnospirales; family Lachnospiraceae; genus Blautia_A. The sequence goes on along the minus strand of NZ_JAAITI010000012.1, from coordinate 216 downwards.
CTATTTCGATTTAATGCCATTATATCCCCAGTTACTGCTAATGTCAATAGCACTTCATGTGTTTTAGGTTCTTTTTTGTACTCTTTTTCATTGATTTTCTGCCAGCTTGTGTTATAATATGGACAAATAGTTATTCATTTCTTGATTTCACTATCTTTAACGGATGTTTATCAGGACTAATGCAGAGGTGACTTTATGAATTTTAATCTGAAACTA
>NZ_JAAITI010000114.1 GCF_013304735.1 Blautia luti | reverse complement strand
GAGAATCAAGAGACCGCATCACCTACGCTAGGGTGATGAAGCGAAAGGTCAAGCAATAAGGGCACAGGGCGGATGCCTTGGCACTAAGAGCCGATGAAAGACGTGATAAGCTGCGAAAAGCTTCGGGGAGGAGCAAATATCCCGTGATCCGGAGATGTCTGAATGGGGAAACCCGCATGAGAAGACCTCATGCATCCATACGCCAATCCATAACGTATGGAAGGGAACCCGGGGAACTGAAACATCTAAGTACCCGGAGGAAAAGAAAGAAACATCGATTCCGTAAGTAGCGGCGAGCGAACGCGGAGGAGCCTAAACCGGTGTGCGTGCATGCCGGGGTCATGGACTGCATTTAAGATTCAGT
>NZ_JAAITI010000113.1 GCF_013304735.1 Blautia luti | reverse complement strand
TTTGTCAGATTTAACGCTACTTTTGTTTTGACCTTGGTAAGGTCTTTTGGTACTGGTACATACGCCATGGTATGCGCTCCTTTCCTGCCCGCTAATGGGCATTGAATATTGATTTGCTAAGGCTTCCGGTCTTGAATAATGAAAATGCAAGAATCACGGTATAAGCCGCTACTGAAAACATTGCTGCATGAAGGTCACTGGATATGGTCATTGCATTTACTAAAACTGCATAAATTCCCACACAGACCATCATGAAGAATCCCTGAAATGCCAGTGCGAACAAGCCTTTTAAATAGTTGTTTCCGATATTGCCCCATTCCTTATTGGTCATGGTGGCAAACGGAATTGGTGCTATGGAAGTATAAAG
>NZ_JAAITI010000112.1 GCF_013304735.1 Blautia luti | reverse complement strand
ACAGCACTCTCATTGATACGGTGTTGTGTAGGGCATAGTGTCCCACACGGAACTTTGGTATAATTGGAACAGGTATATTGAGAAATCCGCCTGCCATTGTTGGTGCGGTGGACATACATCTTGCCGCCGCAATCGGCACAATAGAGCAAGCCTGTGAGGGGAGCCGCTTCGCCCCAGCCGTTTGGATAACGCCGTACATTGCTGCGGATTTTCTGCGCCAAATCAAAGGTCTGCTGGTCGATAATGGCTTCATGGGTATTCTCAAAGATCGTCCATTCGTCCTCAGAAACATAGTGGCTTTTCTTGTCCTTAAAGTGCTTGCGGGTCTTGAAATTGATGGTATGCCCTAAATACTCTCGTTTTTTCAA
>NZ_JAAITI010000111.1 GCF_013304735.1 Blautia luti | reverse complement strand
GAAAGATAACTGGGATGCGATCTCTCCAATTTTCAAATTTTCAGCAACGGTCAGAAAAGTGATTTATACTACAAATGCCATCGAATCCCTGAATTCCACCTATCGGAAACTGAACCGTCAGAGGAGCGTATTTCCAAGTGATACGGCCCTTTTAAAGGCATTATATCTTGCTACATTTGAAGCCACCAAAAAATGGACCAGTACAATCCGGAATTGGGCGCAGGTATATGGTGAACTGAGTATTATGTATGAAGGCCGGCTGCCAGAATAATAAAAAACAGGTCAGAGAAACAGGCGGGGAACCGCCTGCTCTTGACATGCCATTCAACAACTGTTATATATAAAGCAAGGGTGAAAAGCCTAGTTTTTAAGCT
>NZ_JAAITI010000110.1 GCF_013304735.1 Blautia luti | reverse complement strand
CTCTGCTCATAGCCGGTAACAGCCTTTTCCAGCTCCGCAATTTCAATCTCAAGTGCGTCCTGCTCTTTGGCATACTGTGCATCAAGCGCCCTATATCGTGCATCCGGCAGCTTGCCGAGGGCATTGTCCTCATAGATTTTGCAAATCAGTTTTTCCAGTTCTCCGGCTCTCTTTTGGGCAGCAGCCAAACGCCTGCGCTTTTTCGATATATCGGCACTCTGTTGAGCAACCTGCGTCTCCTGAACAGTGTGAATAAATTCCGTCCGGTCATTTCTCGAATATTCAGCGATAGCCCGGAGCGTGTCGGAAACCAATGTCAGGACAGCACTCTCATTGATACGGTGTTGTGTAGGGCATAGTGTCCCACACGGAACTT
>NZ_JAAITI010000109.1 GCF_013304735.1 Blautia luti | reverse complement strand
CTCTGCTCATAGCCGGTAACAGCCTTTTCCAGCTCCGCAATTTCAATCTCAAGTGTGTCCTGTTCTTTGGCATACTGTGGCATCAAGCGCCCTATATCGTGCATCCGGCAGTTTGCCGAGGGCGTTGTCCTCATAGATTTTGCAAATCAGTTTTTCCAGTTCTCCAGCTCTCTTTTGGGCAGCGGCCAGACGCCTGCGCTTTTTCGATATATCGGCACTCTGTTGAGCAACCTGCGTTTCCTGAACGGTGTGAATAAACTCCGTCCGGTCATTTCTGGAATATTCAGCGATAGCCCGGAGCGTATCAGAAACCAATGTCAGAACAGCACTCTCATTGATACGGTGTTGTGTAGGGCATAGTGTCCCACACGGAACTT
>NZ_JAAITI010000108.1 GCF_013304735.1 Blautia luti | reverse complement strand
TCATGGTAACAGTATGCAGTCGCTATGATCAATAAAGTGAATATAAACCCAAGGATTCCTCTGACAACCGCATAAGTCTGTACTGTCATTTTTACTGCCAAGCCGATCACAAAAAGGATCAGCCATACCGGCAGTAATAATATTTTCCCAACAAGTTTTAAAATAAACATGTGCACCTCCTATCTTACCAGTCCTGGCATATCATGGTTCACCTCTGCCTGATAATACCCGTTCATCGTTGACGGTGCATTAAACAAAGCTGCTAATAAATATTTCTTGATGTTCTTCACCTTTGTGGTGTTACCACTCATACAGTGTAAGACATACTCGATATGTGAATAGGTCAGCATCAGAAATTTTTTCTTCACCAGTGATGCCGGATACCA
>NZ_JAAITI010000011.1 GCF_013304735.1 Blautia luti | reverse complement strand
ATTGCGGCAGGGTCAGCTGTTTGAGCCAACGGCGAGTTCTGGCCCTGCCGCAATGCTTTTAGCCATCTCACGGAATCTTAGTTGTATCCCCCGACGGAGTCCTTGCCCGGACCGATATCCTCTCCCTCTGGCGTACCTCTTTCTCTCCACCCTCACGGAACCCTAGTTGTATCCCCCGACGGAGTCCTTGCCCGGGCCGATATCCTCTCCCTCTGGCGTCCGCTTTTCTGTCCCTCCCACACACAAAAAGAACGCCACCCACCAGGCAGCGTCCTCCCAAATATCCAAATATTACCTCCAGATCCCCCGACGTTTCCGAATCGTATAAAACAACTCATTCTCCATCGCCATAACCTTCTGAATCGGCACACTCCTAAACACCGGCATCTTCATCCTAGTCCTAATCCACCAAAACGAATAAACCGCCAAAACCAGAAAAGTGATCAAAACCACCAACCAGATCAAATTCCTCTCCACAGGATCCGAAGAAATATTCAAAATCATATAACAAGTCCCCACAATACCAATAACCGGAAACACCGGCCCAAAAGGAACCTTGAAACTCCTCGGCACCTTCGGCATCCTCTTCCGGAGAATCAACACATCCACATGCGCCAAAACATAAGAAATCATCCAGAACACCGACCCCACCAGAATCAAAAACGAAATAATAGAAGAAGAATTATTACTGATCAATGCAAAAATAAAAATCGTCACACTGACAAACACAACCCCAAACCACGGAACCCCATGCTTATTCGTCTTCGCAAAAATCCTCGGCATCATATTCATCTTCGCCATACCCTGACAGATACTCGCCAGCCCATTCACCGTAGAATTCTGCGTACTCACAACCGCAAGCGCAGCCACCAGAGTCATCCAGATTTTCCCCACACTGCCAAGAAGATTTTCCCCGTAAAGCAAATGCGGCGCTGGAGAATCCATCAACTCCTGCCAGGGAGTATAATTATGAAAACCAAACACCATGATCGACTGCACACCACAGATCAGAGCAAGACCAATAATCATACCAAGAGGCACATTCCTCTTCGCATTCTTAACACTCTTGGAAACCGGGATCACATACTCCGCCCCGATAAACAGCCAGAACGCCGTAGCCGTAGCAGAAAACAGCTCTGAAGGCTTCGTAGCCATAGTATACGGCTGAGAAACTACCTGACCCGTGCCCAGCTTAAACATACCAATCAGCCCCATGATAATCATAGAACCAACCAAAAGAAACGCAACCAGATCCTGGATCTTTGCAAACATATCCACGCCATGAAGATTCGCAATCATGATCACAATCGTCATCACCAGCGTATACCCGATACTTGGAATCGGCAGCCGGATCGTCTGGGCCATCGCATAGGAAAAAATCGAAGCCTCCACACCAGATGACAGAATATTACAGAGCAGATACCCACCAACCATGGAGATCAATGTAGGAAAAGGCCCAAGGCACGCCAGAGTATACTGTGCCAGACCACCCGTCGTATTCGGCATAATCGCATTCAGCTCCGAAAGCGAAGCCACCGTAGTCATATTTAAAAGGCAGGCAATGATCATAGAAAAAACAAACACAACGCCAACAGTACCTGCACCCTGTCCAAGGGAAACCAGACAGCTTGTGGCAATGACCAAACCTACTGATATAGATACAACACTTCCCAATCCTAATTTCTTATCTTCACTCATAATCCCAAGCACCTCCCCTATAATGAAATGGACATTCGCATTATATAAACATAAGTCATAAAAAATATCCAGCATAAAAACAGGCGAGGATCCGCTTCATCCGCGGACACCCTCGCCTGCTCTATAATACAGACCATCCTTCCATGATCCGCAATCCATCATCTATAAAGCATCTGCCCCTTCATCACCAGTACGCACGCGGATCACATTGTCAATATCATAGATAAAAATCTTACCATCACCGATATGACCGGTATAAAGCTCGTGCTTGATCACATCCACGATCTTATCCACCTGCTCCTTTTTTACCACAACACTGATCTGCTGCTTCGGAAGAAGCTCCATCTCATAATTTTCATCCACTTCATACTCACGGGTACCTTTTTCCACACCACAACCAAGCACCTGCATAACCGTCATACCTCTGACACCGGCTTTGCTGAGCGCAGACTTCAGGCTGGAAAATTTCGCAAGGCTTGTGATGACTTCAATTCTGCATAAACTCATCTTATAATATCATCCCTTTCGGAAAAATCCCGTTATATTTTATACATTAAGTGCTTTCTTTGTATCAGCAAGAGCCTCATCCATTCTGGAAATAACGTCCTTGATATCCTGCTCGGAAATAACAGCTGTAGGCTCAAAACGAATTGTTTTTGCATTAACAAGAGTACCGGCTGTCATGACACGTCTTGCAAACAGACCCTTTGCAGTCTCATAACCAAGCTCACAGGTATGGAACTCAACAGCAAGCATAAGACCTGTACCACGAACCTCCTGGATGATCTCCGGATATTTTTCTGCAAGGCTCAAAAGTCCGGCTTTCAGGATCTCACCTTTACGCTTGCAGACACCCGGGATATCATTTTCAAGCATATATTTGATGGTTGCGATAGCAGCTGCACAGCAAACCGGGTTTCCACCAAATGTCGGGGAACCAAGAAGCCATGGGTTGTCAATCAGATCCTGAACCCACATCTTCGGTTTGCAGATGATACCAGTAATCGGCATGATACCACCACCGAAAGCTTTACCATAAGTCATGATATCCGGTGTAACGCCCTCTGCCTCACATCTCCACATGGTACCAGTACGTCCCATACCAGTCTGGATCTCATCAAAGATCAGCGCTACGCCAGTCTCATCACAGATCTCACGAACCTCCTGAAGATATCCAGCCGGAGGAACGATAACACCAGCCTCGCCCTGAATCGGCTCAAGAATCACACCGGCAACTTTTTCACCAACTGCCTGAAGGTTTACGATTGCTTTTCTAACATCATCAGCAACACCGTACTGTACATGCTGTACCTGCTGTACCATTGGAGTATATGGTGTACGGTATGTACTCTTACCACCCATGGAGATGGCACCCATGCTCTTTCCGTGGAAAGCGCCCACTGTGGAAATGAACCATCTTCCGCCAGTTGCGATACGTGCAAGTTTCAGAGCCATCTCAACAGCCTCTGCACCGCCGTTTGTGAAGAAGCAGTACTGCAGGTCACCAGGAGTGATATCTGCAAGAGCTTTTGCCAGATATCCACGAAGGGGATCAAGAAGCTCCTGAGAATGGAGCGCCTGATGATCCAGCTGTGCTTTAACCGTTTTCAGGATCTCCGGATTTCTGTGACCACAGGTATAAATACCAAATCCACCAAGACAGTCGATGAATTTTTCTCCATTTAATCCGTAGCAGTAAGCACCTTCATCCTGCCACTCAAGAACCGCACCCTGCTCAGAATCAGAAGAAACAGATTTACGGTATTTCAGCCAGCCCGGGCTTACGTAGTTGTCAAAATGATCGATGGTATCTGCTACCATCTGTTTTTTCTCCTCTGCAGGAATATCTTTCATATCTGTGTTGATCAGTCCGATTACTCTGTCAAGATCTTTGATTACCTGTTCACTCTTTGCCATAATACATTCCCTCTCTTTCTGAAAATCATCCCGCGATCTGCATCTGCATCCTGCGTTCATTCAGGTAAAAAAACAGGCGCATTCGCTGTATTTCTACAACAAATGCGCCTTTGCATTTCGTTTAATTGTTTTTTGAATTGCTTATATTGTACCCCGGTCAGCCAATGTGTACAATTCTTAATTTCTGGCTGTTTATGATTAGTTTCTGGTAGATATACTTATTTTTAAGTATGTCTCTTCTCAGTTTTTCTCGAAATTATCTGCAATATACTCTACGAAAAAATTGGACAGGGCATGATGCAGTAATTTCCGGAAGTGCTGTAATCTGATCAATGTAACTATTGAATAAAAACAGGAATGTATTATACTGGAATCATACTCAGACAATAGGAAAATCAAAAAATTTACAGGGAGGTTTTTTATCATGGAATACAAACGTTTTGGAAACACGATCTATCTTCGACTTGATCCGAAGGAAGAGATCCTGGAGGAGATCGGCAAGGTTGCAGAGAAAGAGAACATCCGCCTTGCACAGGTCACAGGCCTTGGCGCCATCAATGATTTCACTGCTGGCGTATACAACACCGTAACAAAGGAATATCACTCTATTCAGTTTCAGGGAGCTTATGAGATTGTTTCTCTTACCGGTACCGTTACCCGTAAAGACGGCGAAGTTTATCTTCATCTCCACATCGCAGCCGGTGACGAAGAAGGCCTTGTACACGGCGGTCATCTGAACCGTGCCATCATCAGTGCTACCGCCGAGATCCAGATCCAGGTGATCGACGGAGAGATCGGTCGTGAGTTCAGCGAGGATATCGGACTGAATCTGTTTAAGTTCTGATTTTGTCAGAGGGATTTCGACCACTGTCTACTGCTTTACAGTTTAAAATTTCATCACACATAAAAAGGGTGAAACTACTCAGCATAATGCTGTCAGCTCACCCTTTTCTTATTCCGAAAAGCTATACCGACAAATCATCACATCTCCCTGATTCAACCTTCCTACATATACATTGACAAATTCCCCTGTTATGATATACTTTGATGATAAAACTATTTTATACTAAAATTATTTAGTGAAAGCAAATGAATGTGAGGATCTGATCATTATGAAGAATTTTAAAATCGGTGATAAACTTACGAGATTTCCCCTGATCCAGGGTGGAATGGGCGTTGGTATCAGCCTTGGCCGTCTGGCAGGCACCGTTGCAAAGGAAGGCGGGATTGGAATCATTTCCACCGCTCAGATCGGCTACCGGGAAAAGGATTTCGACCGGAATACCGAAGAAGCCAACCAGCGGGCTATCCTGTCCGAGATGAAAAAAGCACGCAGGATTTCTCCTGACGGTATCATCGGCTACAACATCATGGTTGCACTGAAGGAGTACGCATCTCATGTAAAAGCCGCTGTCCATGCCGGCGCTGACCTGATCATCTCCGGTGCAGGACTTCCTACAGAGCTCCCTGCTCTTGTCAGCGGAAGCAAAACAAAGATTGCCCCCATCGTCTCAACGGACAAATCTGCAAAGGTTATCCTGAAATACTGGGAAAGAAAGTACAAGCGCACTGCAGACCTTGTGGTGATCGAAGGTCCCCAGGCAGGCGGTCATCTGGGCTTCCACAAGGAAGAGCTGGATTCCTATACACCGGAAGCCTACGACAATGAGATCCGAAAGATCGTCCAGACTGTAAAAAGCTATGCCGCAAAATTCGGCACGGAAATCCCTGTAGTAGCTGCCGGCGGCATCGCCACGCACGAGGATGTAAAGCATGTCCTTGATCTTGGTGTGGACGGCGTTCAGGTTGCCACCCGTTTTATCCCAACGGAAGAATGTGACGCAGACATCCGGCTGAAAGAATCCCTGATCCACGCCGCAAAGGACGACATTGCCATTGTAAAAAGTCCGGTAGGTATGCCGGGACGTGCCATTATGAATCCCTTCATGCAGCACGTCATGGCCGGTGAAAAAATCCCGCACAGTCCCTGCCACCGCTGCCTTGCCAAATGTTCCCCCGGCGAGATCCCTTACTGCATTACAGACAAGCTGATCGCCGCCGTAAAGGGCGACGTGGAAAACGGCCTGCTGTTCTGCGGAGCAAAGGCCTATATGGCAGATAAGATCGAAACCGTGCACGATGTGATCGCTGATCTGTTTGGCACAGAATCGGAGTGCATCCGGCTGTCATAAAGATAAACCTGCGCCGCTAGGCGCACCTAAACAAAAAGCCCCTGCTTTCATTGCTTTTCGCAGTGAAAACAGGGACTTTTAGTTTTTCTACCGGTTATCGATCTTTTCCGGGTACATGTCATGCTCTGTCAGACGTTTCCAGGCAATCTCCTCCCATCTGGTTCCGGCTTTTCCGTAATTGCAGTAGGGATCAATGGAAATGCCACCTCTCGGCGTAAATTTTCCCCAGACCTCAATGTATTTCGGATCCATAAGACGGATCAGATCCTTCATAATGATGTTCACGCAATCCTCATGAAAATCTCCGTGATTGCGGAAGCTGAAAAGATACAGCTTCAGAGATTTGCTCTCCACCATTTTTTCACCGGGTACGTAGGATATCGTGATCGTCGCGAAATCCGGCTGTCCGGTAATGGGACAAAGGCTTGTAAATTCCGGGCAGTTAAATTTTACAAAGTAATCGTTGTCCGGGTGCTTGTTCAAAAATGTTTCCAGTACCTCCGGAGCATAATTGTCCGGATATTTTACTTTCTGATTTCCGAGAAGGGTGATCCCTTCTTTTTCCAGGTTTTCTCTGCTCATATTTTTTCCTTTCTATGGTCAAACGGATATTTATGATCCGATCTATCTGTCAAGTGCCGGATCCTTCACTCCATTGAGCCGGAATGCCTCTGCTCTGTCAATACAGGTTCCACACACACCGCAGGGCTTTTCGCCGCCTTCGTAACAGCTCCAGGTCAGTTCATAAGGAACATTCAGCTCCAGTCCGGTTTTTACGACCTCTGCCTTTGTGCAGCTGACAAAAGGCGCCTCAACCTTCAGCTGGCCGCCGCTTCCCTGATAGATCGCCTCGTTGATCGCATTGTGAAACGCACTGCTGCAGTCCGGATATGCATTTCCGGCTGCATCATCCGCATGTGCTCCGTAATAGATCACACTGCAGTTTTTTGACAGCGCAATACTTGCTGCCGAGGAAAGAAATAATCCGTTCCGGAACGGCACATAGGTTGAAACCGGTGAGCCATCGGTTTCCTTCAGCTGCTCTGCATAGCTTTCGTGTGGGATCTCTCTGTCTGAATGCTTCAGAAGCGAACAGTCACTGTACCGGAAGATCGGCTCCAGATCCAGATAAAGATGCTCCACTCCGTAATATTCTGCTGTTTTTCTGGCAGCCTCAATTTCTTTTGTGTGCTTCTGTCCGTAAGCTACTGTTAATGCAATTACATTCTCTTTTCCATATTTGTTTACGGCAAGCCCCAGGCAGGTGGTGGAATCCACACCGCCGCTTGCAAGTACAAGTGCTTTCATAGCGTTCTCCTTTTCTGCGGTATTTCTTGTTATATTGTGATATGTTTTCCTGTCATACTCCCCGTTTCTGCGGGTCCCAGATCACCTTATGAAGCTGGATCTGAAGCTTTACATCGTTGAGCTTTTTTTCCATAAGGAAATCCACGATCTCCACCGGCTGGATCCTGCCAAATACAGGGCTGAAATAAACTGCCGTTTTTCCGACCAGCCTGTACTTTTCCAGAATTTCCAGGGCTTTTTCCATATCTCTGCGGCTACTGACCACGAATTTCAGCGTATCCTCACTGCCCAGAAGCTCCAGATTGGAAAGGAGCATCTCTTTTTCCATGCCGCTGTCCGGTGCTTTATAATCCATGGTAAAGGACGGACGTTTTTTTAATATATGATAAGGCTTCAGATCTACGCTTCCATTAGTCTCAATCTCCACCCGCTGGGATGGATCCTCCAGGATTGCCTCGATCAGCTCCTCCATGCCTTTCCGTAAAAGTGGTTCCCCGCCTGTAAGTGTCACATTTTTTACGCCTGTTTCACGGATCCAGGAAAGGATCTCTTCTTCTGTCAGCCTTTCACTCTCACATCCCGGCTCATTTGCCCAGCTGGTATCACAATAGCTGCACTGAAGATTGCAGCCCTTAAACCGGATAAAAGCGGCAAGCTCTCCTGCCCGTCTGCCCTCTCCGTTGATGCTGACAAATTTCTCTACAACCTGATAGGTACTCATAGCCATACCGCCTCCGTTTCTTCTTCCGTTTCCCGGTAAGCTGCACAATTATTTGGTGTTTCGTAAACAACAGCTCTTTTTACAGGATAGCCCTTTTCTTCCATTTTTCTGAAAAAATACTCTGAAAAATTCTCTGCTGTAGGGCGAAAAGGAACCTTCACCAGATGAAAGCCTTCCTCATCCAGTGCTTCCAGCGTTTTCGGACGTAATGTATTTTCTTCATAGATCAGCGTGTGATCCATGGAATCTGCCAGCTCCCGAAGATCCTTTTTCAGATCTCCGAAGTCTACCAGCATCCCGCGCTCCTGACCGTTTTTCTCCAGCTTCTGGCTTTCGATCTCAATCTCCACATGCCAGCGATGGCCATGGATATTGGAACATTTGCCGGTGTAACCGGACAAAAAGTGTGCCGAATCGAAATCTGCTTCTGTTTTTAACTGATACATAAATTTTTCCTCCTTCTGGATCTGTCACACCACCCGAATATTTCCATAAATAAAAAAAGCCGGGATTCCCGGCCTTGATCCAGTTAAAGTAAAAAAAGGGCAGACCCGCCACGAGTCTGCCCTGATTCTCACATCTTCTTCAGCCCTGGTTTTATTTATAGACAGGATGGTACAAACGAACTGTCTTATATTAATTTGTATGGTATTTCCGGAGATACTGCATCAAACGATAAATCGGACCAGATCATCCGCGTTCGCTGCTCACTCATGAGCGCAGTCGCTCCGCAACGATCTATGGGAACTTTCAGCTCTGGAATTACGGTAAATTTTCTGTAGAATTATCTTCTTCCGCAGCACTTCTTATATTTCTTACCGCTTCCGCACGGACACGGATCGTTCGGGTAGATTTTTCTTGCAGATGCCGGCTGCATCGGCATTGCTGTCGGCACAAAGCTGTTCGGCATTGCAGTGTGCGGCTTGCCTGTGGCAAACGGCCATACTGCTCCTGAGATCTCATTCGGTGTGTAACCGCGGAATTCCAGCATTCTTGTGTTATTGTTTGCCTCCATGATCAGCTTTGTAAATTTCTCAAGCTGCTCATCGTTAAACTGGATCCCCTTCTGGTTCAGGTTTTCCATGATCGCTGACATTCTGCCATCCATGGAGCATTCTTTGTAAATAAAGAACAGTACCTGATCCTTCACTGCATCGGAAACCTTCATCTCATCCAGCAGGAATCTGCCCAGTCTCTGGTAAGAAGCAGATTTTGTCGGATACCCGTTTTCGGAATAATCCAGGATCTCATCTACAGACGGAATATAGAATTTCCGTCCACCCTGACGTCTCTCGATATCCTTGTAGATGTTATTGACCAGTGCGGATTTCAGGATCAGCTGATCCTCCGCAAGCTCACAGATACAGGCCTTCTCCGGAATGGTATGATACAGCTCGATGAAGCTGTCATATCCGATGTCAAAACCTTTTCTCTGCTTAAACATCTCATATACGGTCTTTGCCGGTGCAGATACATACAGATAGCTTACCATAATAAGGCAATCCTTCAGCCAGTTTACCTGGCTGCGAAGTATCTGGAACTCCAGTGTATTGATCTGATCGTAAACAGCTGCAACCTCTGCCGGAACTTCTGCGTAATCATCACTGTAGGAAACAAGATAGCCCATATCGTTCAGCCATTCTAACGTATTCCACTCATCCTCTGCAACATGGAAGCATTTTCTCTGAATAGCTGCCTCAAAAGCCAGTACCTCCTGATCGTCTGCTACGAGGAAGCTTGCTTTCATAACCTCCGGTTTAAGAACCTCTGCGGCAACCTTTGCAGCGATCTCTTCCTGATCCATTCCCTTGCAGTGAAGTCCAAGCTCACCTGCAATGCTGAGAAGGTCTTCTTTACGATAGGACATGAGGAAATCTTTTACTGTAGGATTTCTTCTGCTGCCTGTGGCTGCCTCATCTGCTTTTGCAGCTCTGGCTGCTGCCTCTACTGCCGCTACTGTTGCAGCAATGTCTTCCGATGCTTTGGCTGTTTCCACCTCAGTTTCAACTGCTGCAGTGCATCCCAGCTCCGGTGCCTCTGTCCAGTACGGATCATCCTCACCCTTTACTTCTTTTATAATAGAAGGAGCTTCTGCTGTTCCCTCGTCTTTCTTCTCAATATCAACTCTGTATTCCGGAGCTTCCTTATCCGCACCATACTGACGGAAGGTAAACCATTTCTCGGAATCCATAAGCTCTGCAGTCTCTGTCTCGCCTGCATTTAATAATGTGAAATTATTCTTCGCTTCTCCGTCACCGTTCTCACGGATCTGTACTTTTTTCTGAAAAAATTCAATCTCATATAGGCTGCCTGCCGGATACTGAACCAGTTTTTCAAGCATGGCTGCCATATTTGCAAATGTAACGTCAGCCGCAACAGTACAACGTCTCCATACCGGCGGTTTCGTTCCTTTTCTTGTGATTTTTAACTGATAAAACATTCCTGTGTTCCTCTCCTGTAAATATATGCCGGATCAGGAGATACGAATAACTCCTGATCCGGCGTAAGCAACTTCCCCTATGTTATACAAAAATAGAGAAATTGTCAATATTTGAGAGGCTTCTACAACACAATATCATATTTCTCAACCTGGATCACAGCATTTCCGTCACTGTGAAACAGGATCTCATCTGCTTCCACTGGTGTTGGGATCACGGTAGTCGCAGTTTTGCTTCCATCATTGATAAAAAGCTCTATGGAGCTTCGATCCAGGATAAAACGCAACTTCAGATTTTGTCTGTCATCTGTGATCTGGAGCTTTCTTGTACATACAACATCACGCTGCACCCCGCTCCAGGTTCTGTCGATCTCCAGTATCTGTCTTTTTCGATCATAGGTAAAGACCGTTGTATATTCTTCATTGCGTGCAAGCTCGATCCGGAACTCATTGTACACATCCAATGCTTCCTGATTTGGATTTCCGGAGTTCCTGATTCCATCCATGATGCCATCTGCGTTCTGCAGTTCCACAGTCAGATCGATCATTCGGCCACGGACGCCTTCAAGGCTTAAGCTCTCACCCACTTTTACATTCTCATAACAGCAACGGTTTTTCCGATAATTCTCAATTTCTCGGACCGGCTTCTGCCAGATCTTTCCGTCACGATATTCCAGCTCTCTCGGAAGAGTCATCATTCCCTGCCATCTCTGCTTTTCCTTGATCACACAGCTATCCCAGGATTTCATCCAGGCGATCATCACTCTTCTTCCATCTGGAAGAAGGGTTGTCTGCGGCGCATAAAAATCAAGTCCGTAGTCCAGACTTACCGGTGCGTCTTTTTCAAATGTATGTTTTTCGCTGTCATAATCTCCCGTAAAATACAGGGAATTATGTCCATTATGAAACTCATACCCTTTTGCCCGCATATGCTGCGGAGAACAGATCAGCACATGTTTATCCCCGAGCGGAAAGAAATCGGGGCATTCCCACATAACACCGATTTCTCCTGTGGAGTTCTCCGCAAGAATTGTTTCAAATTTCCATTCTTTCAGATCTTTACTGGAAAACAGAACTACCTGTCCAGGAATTTCTTCGCTGCGGCATCCTACGAGCATATGGTATGTTCCGTTATCTTCCCATACCTTCGGATCACGGAAATCAACTCTGCTGCATTTCTCCGGAAGCATATCCCCGGTGACTATCGGATTTTTCTCTGCCTTTACATAATCTTTTCCGTCACCCCAGGCAAGGCACTGATTCTGCCGGACTTCTTCTTTTCCATCAGGCAGCTTTTCTGTTGTAACTCCTGTGTAGATCAAAGCCTGTTTTCCATCCGCTTCAATAGCACTTCCGGAAAAGCATCCCTCTCGATCATATTCCTGATCCGGTGCAAGCGCTGTAGGAAGCTGCTCCCATCTGATCATATCCTCCGTCACACTGTGGCCCCAGTGCATAGGGCCCCAGTCACGGCTGTAAGGATGATACTGGTAAAAAAGATGTACCTTTCCTTTAAAAACAGAAAATCCATTGGGATCATTGATCCAGCCAACCGGTGCAGATACATGAAAGGCCGGTTTCTCTTCCTGCGGGATATTTTTTGCTTCCTCTATTTCATAAAGACGTGCTTTTTCAAGTTTTTCACTCATACTCTGCTCTCTCTTTCTTTTTTATGTTTCTGACCGGTATCTTTTTCTGTTTTTATTTCTCTGTCTCACTAAGAGACTTCTGATACTGGTCAAAATATTTCTGTTTGATTGCCAGATAATCAGACAGTCCATACTGCTCCATCTTTTTCAGATAGGAATCCCATTCTTTATCGATGCCGCCATTCAGGATCCAGTCTGCTTTTTTCTGTTCCGCATACTTCTTGATATCCGTGTCGTACTGAGATACCTTATTGGTATCATCAATACTCATAAATACATTCGGATACACATATTTACTGTTCATATCCTTAAGATATGTTTCGTGCATATTGTCGAGACGCCATTTTGCATCTGCCGGCTCTGTTACATATACATCGTAATACTCGTTAAGTATTGCCAACGGTCCGTTTACAGACTGTGCTTCACGAACCTCTACCGGAGATGCATCTCCCAGATCCATATGTTTCAGCATCTGACCACCTTCTGCATTCTCGGACATCTCAAAGATATTAAATGAATCTTTTTCCCCGTAAGTACCCCAGTTATTCTGCGGAGACTGGATCGGTGCATACATCTGATCGATCCATGCTGCTGCCAGTGCCGTATTCCGACAGCTTGTAGTCAGAACGCAACGTCCTCTGTCAAAGCCACTGGTTTCACTGTTATTCTGTCTTGTGATATTTACAAGACCATCCGGACCGGCCAGCGCCGGGAGCATTACATAATCTTCATTGTTATCAATATTTGCAATATCCCAGGTGAAACACAGACCATATCTGTGGTTCTTACCTTTTGCAACATAAGTTGACCATTCCTGGGTAAAAGCCTCCGGATCCACCAGCTTTTCTTCTACCAGCTGATGGAGCCACTGAATACCTTCTTTATAGCCTTCCTGTACAGTTGTATAAATAACGGTTCCATCATCTTTTACTGCAAAATGATCACCGGTGTCACCATATCCTTCTCCGAATCCGTTGATGAGAATTGCAGGATCCTGATCACCATTATTGATGATAAAGGACATCGGGATCACACCACCCTCAATGTTGAATTTCTTTTCCAGTTTATCTGCATTGTCGCGGAAAGCGACCAGAACCTGTTCCAGTTCCTCAGTTGTAGTCGGAACGTCCAGCTTCAGATAATCCAGCCATTTTTTATTAATGTAGGGGATATCTCCAATTGCCTGAATGGCTTCTTTCCCCGCACCAAGCTGCTCGATCCATGGGAAAGAATAAATATGTCCGTCCGGTGCTGTACACATTGTTCTGTATTCCGGGTATTTTTCAAATACAGCCTTAAGATTCGGCATGTATTTATCAATCAGATTTTCTACCGGAATAATGATTCCCTGTTTGGCATAACGAAGAAGATCATAATCACTCATCCCTGCGTTAAAAAGTCCATCCGGAAGATTTCCGAACTGTGCCAGCGCCAGATTTTTTTTGTCATCAAACTGATCCGATACAAAACAGGTCCAGTCAATGTGGACATTGGTCTGCTTTTCCAGTCTTTCAAAGATCGTTCTTTCATTAGGTTCCTGTGTAGATGTTGCAGGTGCACTGGTAATAAAAGACAGCTCTGCTTTTTCTTTCAGAGGAAAGGACACATCTTCCACCGGGGTATCCGGATCTGTTTCTGCTTTCATGTGTTCTTTTCCGTTTCCACATCCGGCACTGCATACCATTATAATTGCAGAAAGCCCGATTGCCAATAATGCCTTCATTCTTTTTTTCATCATTATCAACCTCCTGTCATCAGCCTTTTACAGAACCAACCATAATGCCCTGGTCAAAATATTTCTGGAAGAATGGATACATGATCAGAAGCGGTAAACTTGATACAATGATCGTAGCATATTTCAGAAGCTCCGCTACCTTTGCCATCTGTGCAGTACTCTGGATATCTGCGATCATTCCGGGCTGCGGTGTATTCTGTACAAGGATGGAACGAAGTACCAGCTGCAATGGCTGCAGTTTCGCATCATTCAAATAAATCATAGCGTCAAAATAACTGTTCCACATTCCTACAAAGGACCACAGTGCAAGCACTGCGATGATCGGTTTGCATACCGGCATCATAATCTTGAAAAAATGCTCGATTTCCGTGGCACCGTCAATGGCAGATGCCTCTCTGAGTTCCTTGGGGATAGACTGATAATAGGTTCTGGCAAGGATCATGTTCCAGACATTAAACGCACCCGGAAGCAGGATTGCCCAGATTGTATTTACCAGATGCAACTGATTGATCAGGATAAAAGTCGGGATCATTCCTCCACCGAAAAACATGGTAATGAGAAAAATAACATTGAAGAAATTTCTTCCCACAAATTCTTTCTTGGACATTGGATATGCTGCCAGCAGAGTTACCAGAACTGAAATAATGGTAAACACCAGGGAATAAAAAAATGAGTTTGCAAAGCCTCTCCAGATCATATTATTTTCAAGAACTCTGCGGTACGCATCGATCGTCCACTTCCGCACATCAAAGCTGATCCCCTGGCTGTTCAGCACATTCGGATCCATAAAGGATGCGATCACAACATATAAAAGCGGAACCAGAATGGAAAGTACAAATGCACCCAGAAGTACGTATCCGATTCCTAAAATGGCTTTGTCAGATGCCGAATATTTCTTTTTCTTTGCTTTTGCCATAACAGCACCTCCTATAATCCCTCTCCGTCATTCAGTTTCTTGACTACCCAGTTTACAAAGATCAAAAGAATTACATTGATCACTGAATTAAACAGCCCCACTGCTGTAGAATATCCATAGTCTCCATTCAGAAGACCGATTCTGTATACATAAGTAGAAAGAATCTCAGATGCAGGAAGGTTCATATCTGTCTGCAGTGCATATGCTTTTTCAAAACCAATGCTCATAATATTTCCGGCCTGAAGGATAAACTGGATCACAATGATGTTTTTAATAGCCGGAAGCTGTACATACCAGATCTGCTGCAGGATATTTGCTCCATCCACCACTGCTGCCTCTTCCAGATCCTTACTTGCATTGGCAAGTGCTGCAGTATACATAATGGATGCCCATCCGGCTGTCTGCCAGATTCCGCTGGCTATGTAAATGGTACGAAATGCTGCCGGCATAGTCATCCAGTTGGCATCGGAACCGATCAGTTTATTCAGCGGACCTACCGGTGAAAGAAACATACGAACCATACCACAGAGTACGATAACGGAAATAAAATTCGGCGCATAGATTAGAAGCTGAATTTTTTTCCTGATCCCGGCTCTCCGGATCTGATTCAGAAGAAGTGCCAGGATGATCGGAATCGGAAATCCCCACAGCAGTCCGTAAATACTCAGTTTCAAAGTGTTCACAAGATAATTCATAAAATCCGGTGATGCCAGAAATCTCCGGAAGTATTCCAGTCCTACCCATTTGCTTCCAAATACACCATCAATGACATTGTAGTCCTCAAAAGCGATCAGTACGCCACCCATGGGCACGTATTTGAAGATGATCGTCAGAAGAAGTGCAGGCAGCAGAAAAAACACATACAGCTGCCAGTTCTTTTTCACATACTGAAGCTTTTCTGCAGCAGTTCTTTTTCCTGCCGGAATAGCTTTCGCAGAACCTTTTTTCATTCTCTTTTCCTCCCGTTTTTGTTCTTTCGTTCTTGTTTAGTAACCGGTAAAGTAACCGGTTACTTTATAATTTGATACTACTATATGACATAGCTTCTGTCAACCTTTTTTGTTAATTTATTCAAGAAAAGTTACCGGTAACTTAACTGGTTATTTTTTTATTGCTATTTAACGTCTGTATTGTTATACTTAATTACATCAATCCAATTATCTTGTACGGTCTGCAGATTTCTCTTATATGATCACATCTGCATTCCGTATCATAACTTTCTGCTGTTAAAAGGAGACTATTTTTTTATGGCTAAAAAACAGGTAACATTTGCCGATATTGCAGAATACACTGGTTTTTCCAAGACTACGATCTCCAGATATTTCAATCATCCGGATTCTCTGACCCTGGAAAATCAGGAAAAGATCGCAAAAGCCCTTGATGAGCTCGGCTACAGAAAAAACAAGCTTGCCAGGGTTCTTGCCAATGGAAAAAGCGAATTTGTAGGGATCATTGTCCCGAACCTTTATCTTCATTATTATTCCGAAATGCTGACACAGCTTCTTCGAAGTTACTCCGATTATCATTACAAATTTCTGGTTTTTGTCAGTGATGGCGGCCCGGAGAAAGAAATGCAGTATCTGGACGAGCTGATGGCTTATAAGATTGAAGGACTTATTGTTCTCAGCCATACTCTTTCCTCTGAAAAACTGGCTTCCTATAATATTCCTGTGATCGCCATTGAACGTGAAGCAGAACATATATGCAGCGTTACAACAGACAATTACATGGGCAGCATGCAGGCTACTTCTCTGCTGATACGTAATCAGTGTGATGTACTGATCCACATCAATGTCCATGTACCTGAGAATATTCCGGCTTATGACCGTATCCGTGCCTTTGAGGAAACATGCCGGGAATATCATGTTCCTTATGAACTGAACCTTAATGTTTCCGGTGATTCCTATCAGGAGCTTTTTGAACAGATGCGTGTGATCTTTCAGGATATTGACAGTAAATATTCCGGTCAGAAAAAAGGCATATTTTTATCCAATGATACTTACGCAAATATATTTCTCAATCTGATCTTCCAGAAATACAACTGTCTGCCGGATGAATATCAGATCATCGGATTCGATAATTCACCCATTGCTGCGGAGTCCATCATCCCGATCACTACTATTGGACAGCAGATTGATGTGATCGCACAGACTACCATGGAACTGCTTGTGGAACAGATGAACGAAATGAAGAAAAGAAAACCGGCACCGCTTCAAAAACCGATCCACAAAAAGATCACTCCGGTTCTGATACGACGACAGACAACCGGAGACTGAAAATACATACAACATTTTTCCATATTCCATAACAACCCGTATATTCATGTACTGGAAACTTCATGCTATAATTCTGTGGAAAAATGTCAGATAACCATTACCGCCGGGAAATATTTTACAGGTTTCCCGACATCTATAAATATCTATTCAGGGAGGAAATCATGAAAAAAGATCAGGAAATTTTTCAGGAACGTTTAAACCATCATCACGACGAGCTTCGATGGCTGTACACAGAGCTTTATCACAATGACGACATGTTTGCAGAGCTCTGCGATCAGATGTATCAGTATTTTACAGCACGCCGCCGTGCTCTCAAAAACCGCGACCTTGAAAGAGAAAAAAATCCGGACTGGTTCCGCCAGAAGGATATGCTGGGCATGATGCTCTACATTGACAATTTTGCCGGCAACATCAAGGGAGTTTCTGCCAAGCTTCCATATCTTAAGGAATGCAACGTGAACTGCCTGCATCTGATGCCGTTTCTGGACACTCCGAAGGGCCGTTCCGACGGTGGTTACGCAGTAGCCGACTTCCGCAAAGTCCGCCCGGACCTTGGTACCATGGAGGATCTTGCTGCCCTTGCTGACAAATGCCACAAAAACGGAATGAACCTGTGTATGGATTTTGTTATGAACCACACTTCCGAGGATCATGAGTGGGCCAAAAAGGCACGCCAGGGTGACGGAGAATATATGAGCCGTTACTTCTTCTACAACAACCGTGAGATCCCGGACGAGTACGAAAAGACCGTACCTCAGGTGTTCCCTACCACTGCTCCGGGAAACTTTACCTGGCTTCCGGATATCGGTCATTATGTCATGACTACTTTTTACCCGTATCAGTGGGATCTGAACTATGGCAATCCCCGTGTTTTCAATGAGATGATGTATAACTTCCTCTTCCTTGCAAACCAGGGAATGGATGTGATCCGTATTGATGCGGTTCCATATATCTGGAAAGAGCTTGGAACTCCGTGCCGTAACCTGAAACAGGTTCATACCATCGTCCGTATGATGCGTATGATCGCTGAAATCGTCTGCCCCAGTGTTGTTCTTCTGGGCGAGGTTGTTATGGAACCGGAAAAAGTTGTTCCGTACTTTGGAACCGTGGAGAAACCGGAATGCCATATGCTTTACAATGTAACAACAATGGCTACAACCTGGAACAGCATTGCCACCCGTGATATCCGCCTTCTGAAAAAACAGATGGATATTGTGAACAGCCTTCCGAAGCAGTATACTTTCCTGAATTATCTCCGCTGCCATGATGACATTGGCTGGGGACTGGATTTCGCCACTCTGAAAGACTGGGGCATGGACGAGCCGGCCCACAAGCGTTACCTCAACGATTTCTTCACAGGAAAACATCCGGGAAGCGACAGCCGCGGAGAGCTTTATAACGATGACCCGGTAACTCAGGATGCCCGTTTCTGCGGAACCACTGCTTCCATGTGTGGAATCGAGGCTGCACTTTTTGAAAAAAATGATGAGAAGCTGGAAAGAGGTATCCGTGAAGATCTGATGCTTCACGCATATATGCTTACTCAGTCCGGAATCCCAATGCTTTACAGTTCCGATGAAGTTGGCCGTCTCAATGATTATTCCTATAAAGATGATCCGGATAAAGCAGCGGATTCCCGCTATATCCACCGCGGTGCTTTCCAGTGGGATCTCGCGAAAAAACGGAAATCAAAAACTTCTGTTGAGGGCCAGATCTTCCAGACACTGAGTCGCATGGAGCAGATCCGCCGCCAGGAATCTGTTTTTGACAAAGACTGCGATGTATATACTTACGATGTTCATGATGACAGCATTCTCTGCATCCTCCGCCAGAAGGGAAATGAACGTTTTATCGGAATTTTCAACTTCAGTGACAGTGAAAAAACTGCATGGATGCAGGAAGAAGGAACCTTCCGTGATCTTATTACAGGACAGACTCTGGAGCTTAAGGATGTGGTGCTTCCGGCTTATGGATTTATGTGGTGTAAAAGAATGTAACTTATTCTGTGGCATGACCCTTTCTCTAATCTCAGGTCAGAATTCAGGATCTGCCGGCAACTACGAAAATATCCTTTTCACGAGCCGCTTAATCTATTGTAGCATCTTCTAAAATTATACAAGCACAGATAATTTTTTCCTGTTGCTCGGTAAATAAAAAAGACGTAACCTTATGGATTGATATATTTCTCTCATTAACAACTCAGTAAATGAAAGGACCTATCAATCCGGGTTCACGTCTTTTTATTATGCTATATCTTCAGTTTCTTCTGCATATGCCTGGCATTCAGAAATTATTTGCAGAGTTCCTCTGCCATCGCATCGATCTCTGCCACATTCTCATCACTTAAGGAGGACATGATCTTTACATTATTCTCCAGCCATGTGATATTTTTGCTCTTCTCGAACATTCCTTTCATGACTTTGGCTGCGGTTGGTGCCCAGCTTCCGTTCTCGATAAGGCCGATGGTACGGTTCTGGTAATTGCGCTCTGTCAGGTTTTCGATGAATGTTCTCATGAACGGGAATGCCTCTCCGTTATATGTAATGCTGGCCAGTACCAGTTTGCCGTAGCGGAAAGCGTCCTCCACTGCTTCTGCCATATCTTCTCTTGCAAGATCGCAGACAACAACCTTCGGGCAGCCTTTTTCTTCCAGTTTCTGTGCAAGAAGTTCTGCTGCTTTCTTTGTATGGCCATATACGGATGTGTAGGCAATCATTACGCCTTCACTCTCTACCTTGTAGGAAGACCAGATATCGTATTTCTCCAGGTAGTGTCCAAGATTCTCGGTAAGGATCGGTCCATGAAGCGGGCAGATAGTCTGAATATCCAGAGTTGCAGCTGCTTTGAGAAGCTTCTGTACCTGCGGGCCGTATTTTCCAACGATTCCGATATAGTAGCGGCGTGCTTCGCAGTCCCAGTCTTCTTCCACATCAAGGGCTCCGAATTTACCGAATCCATCTGCGGAAAACAGAACTTTGTCTGTGCTGTCATATGTGACCATAACCTCCGGCCAGTGAACCATCGGTGCAAATACAAAAGTAAGGACATGTTTTCCAAGTGTCAGGCTGTCACCGTTGGCTACGATATGTTTCTTTCCTTCCAGGTCCATTCCACGGAAGAAGTTCTCCATCATGGTGAAAGTTTTAGTATTGGCAACAACGGTTGTATCCGGATATGCTTTCATAAAGTTCTCAATATTTGCGGCGTGGTCCGGCTCCATATGCTGAACTACCAGATAATCCGGTTTCGCGCCATCCAGAACTTCTGCTACTTTTCCCAGCCATTCTTCTGTAAAGTTGGTATCTACTGTGTCCATAACTGCGATCTTCTCATCTTTGATCACGTAGGAGTTATAGGACATTCCGTTTGGTACTACGTACTGTCCCTCAAACAGGTCTACCTGATGGTCATTTACACCTACATAATAAATATCATTTCCAATTTTCATTGTTACAGGATCCTCCTTGGTCTGCTGTATTTTATATTTTCAATATTTCTGAAAATACTGTCTCATTGCTATCATTTATTATACCATTGTTCATACTGAAAGCAACGTTCAATCCATAATTATCCAGTTCATTATTCCGTTTTATTTCTCGATTGGGAATACAACAGTCAGAAGCATCTTAAAACGCTCTACCGCATAAACTGCATGAGGAATGGTTGCCGGCATTACCAGAGCTTCGCCTGCTTTGCAGACATGTTTTACACCACCTACGGTAAATTCTCCAACACCATCCAGAACCGTCACCATGGCATCACCCCTGCCTTTTTTCTATCCCGATTTTACCATTTTTATACCTGTTGTGTAAATAAAAACAGCCTTCCACAAGCAAGCTTGCTCTAGGCTGTTTTTACTTACGTCTTATTCTCTGAACTGTTACAGAATGTATTTCCTCAATGCACTTCGAAACTCCCCGATTCTCTGCTCGGCAAGTTCCCTCAGTGTGATGTTCTTCATGCTCTCGATATACCCCTGCTCCTGACGATAGAGCCATTTGGTGTCGGCAGGGCGGATCTCCTGGTAGTGGTTGTGAGCCAGCCAGTCTTCGTAGCTGATCGGTGTCGGATAGCCAAGTTTCTCATCCAGAAGCTCCTTGAAGTCGATCTTGTCCGCGCGCTCCAGGATTCCCTCCCAGAATTCCAGGACTTCCTCTACATGCTCATGGATCTCATAACGTCTTGCGCCGCCATCGTAGATAATACATTTTTCAAAAAGAGGGCTGCACATGGAAAGTGTCTCTCTTCGAAATTCCGGTGCAACGATTCCACCCTTCCAGTAGAAATCAACATCCGGAAGATTGATCCCGGAAACGCCTTTATCCTGATAGGTGGAAAAAATCCCTTCATAAAATACCGTGATAA
Source organism: Blautia luti (assembly GCF_013304735.1). Lineage (GTDB taxonomy): Bacteria > Bacillota > Clostridia > Lachnospirales > Lachnospiraceae > Blautia_A. Next base: position 81,785 of record NZ_JAAITI010000011.1, on the reverse strand, counting down.
ATCCTTCAAACTCCGGCCAGAACTCGCGGATCTCTTTTGTCAGGTTCTCAAGAATATCGATTCCCCTGGTTCCTCCAATAGTAAAGATGATAATATTACGAAGTTTTGTCCCACGTTCTCTGTAAAAATCAGTCACATAACGGAGACAATGGATCAGTGTTTCACCACTTGCGATGATGTCACCGATCATCAGAGTACTGTCCGGAACCATGGTCAGTTTGCTGTACTTGATCTCAAGCCCTGTCATCTCATCTTCCGCAAAAACACGCTCGCTGGAAAGAAAGCTGATATCATGAACACGGATATGCTCTTTATAACAGGCCTCCTCAAGAGGATAATTCAGCGCCCCTCTTAAGATAGAAAGAATATTTGCAGTGGTAACCTTCTTCTGCTCCTTCAGATAATAAAGCATCTGGCAGGTAGACGGGATCAGACAGTTATATACCTCATATCCTACCACTTCCGGAGTATTCAGAAGCTTTCTTGTCTCTGCCTCTGAAGTAATATAATATTCGTTTACATAATCTCCGCCATCAAGACGATAGCATGCGACACCCTGCTCGTTAAACTCCGGTACCAGACGTACATTGTCCCAGTTATTCATGTGTATTTTTCCCCTTTTTTCAAAGACTTTTCGATTTTTCCATATCTCTCAACAGCTTATGATGAACCACCGGATATGTCAAGTAGAATCTGCCCGAAAAATATTTATTTTACGCGGTTTTCCCCTCTTTACAAACCTTTTTCAACAGAGTATTGTATAACCTGGATGAAGGAATTTTATATACTTTTTATGAGGTAATTTTATGTGTGAAAATGAAAAAAAGAAAACTCATTCCATAGAGATGACTTCCGGTTCTCTCTGGAAAAATATCCTCCTCTTCAGCCTTCCCTTGATGGGGTCCCAGGTGTTGGAGGTTCTTTTTAACTTAAGCGATGTTGCGGTTGTAGGACGGTTTGCGGACTACCTGGCACTTGGAGCTGTGGGTTCCACAACGCTTCTGGTCACTTTGTTTACCGGAATCCTGATCGGCATGGGTGCCGGTGTCAACGTCCGTGTAGCCCACGAACTTGGCGCCGGAAACAGAAAAGGCACGGAAGAAACGATCCATACCTCGCTTCTTCTCTGCGCCATCGCAGGCCTTCTGGTCTGTATCATCTGTCTTCTGTTTTCCGGGCAGATGCTGGCCATGATGAACACGAAACCGGAACTGATCGACCAGGCTATTTTATATATGAAGATTTACGCTCTGGGTATGCCTGCCATGGCTGTATACAATTTCGGTAACGGCGTTTTAAGCGCCCGCGGCGATACGAAACGACCACTGATCTATCTTTCCATTGCCGGAGTGATCAACGTTCTTCTGAACCTGTTTTTTGTTATCGTCTGCCATATGGCTGCTGCAGGTGTTGCAACTGCCAGCGCGCTCTCCCTGTATGTGTCCGCGTCTCTGGTAATGATCCACCTCCTCCGGCGAAAAGATGAATGCCAGGTATCCCTGCGTAAGCTCCGTCTTCACCCGAAGGCCTGTAAATCTGTACTGCTCCTTGGTATTCCTACAGGTCTGCAGAACGGAATCTTTGCCATTGCAAACCTGTTCGTACAGACCGGTGTCAATTCCTTTGATGCGGTAATGGTTTCCGGAAACGCAGCTGCCGCAAATGCCGATGCCCTGATCTACAATGTCATGTTTTCTTTTTACACGGCATGTGCAAGCTTCATCGGCCAGAACTGGGGCGCCGGAAACAAAAAACGAATGCTGAAATCCTATGGCGTCAGCCTTACCTATGCCTTCATCGCAGGCGCGATCCTTGGTGGACTGCTTCTTGTTTTCGGGCCGCAGTTTCTGTCACTGTTTGCCACAGAACCGGCTGTTATTGATGCCGGTATGCAGAGAATCCGGATCATGGGCTTCTGTTATGCTTTCAGCTGTTTTATGGATAGCAGCATCGCAGCTTCCCGTGGCATTGGAAAAAGCATTCCGCCTACCATCATTGTTATCCTGGGTTCCTGCGTATTCCGTATTATCTGGATTTATACGGTATTCGCACACTTCCAGACCATTTCCGCTCTGTATCTTCTGTATATTTTCTCATGGGGAATTACAGGATTTGCGGAAGTTCTGTTCTTTGCTTTCAGTTTCAGAAAAATCCGGACATGAACGCTTCCTTACTTTTACTGATTTCAAAACTATCTGAAGGAGAAAACGTATGAAACACAAACACCATATAAAAAGACTGCTGCACCCTGCTGCAGCAGTACTTTTTACTGCCTTTATTATTACAGTCGCACTGATTCGAAGCCACATTTATCCCTTTGGGGAAAATCTCCTCGTATACAACGACATGCAATATCAGTATACGGATTTCTTTTTGTGGTTTTCCAATGTCCTTCACGGAAAAGATTCCCTGATTTATTCTTTTCATTCCGGTCTCGGCGGAAGTACTCTAGCTCTTTTTGCCTATTATCTCGCTTCCCCGTTGAACCTGCTGGTATATTTTGTTGACTCCGCACACATCGGAGAGTTTCTTACTCTCCTGATCTGCCTGAAACTGCTCCTGTGCAGCGTTACTTCATATATTTATATCAGCCGCCGTTTTCAGCCTGCGCCTTTATTTCGGATTCTTATTTCCGTATCTTACGCACTGATGGGTTACAACATTCTCCAGTGCAGCAATATCATGTGGCTGGACGGAGTAATTGCCGCACCTGTCATTGCACTTGGAATTTACCGGCTGATTTCCGGGAACAGACGAAACCTTTATTTTTTCACCCTTTTTTATGGAATTCTTACCTGCTGGTACACCGGATATATGCTCTGTCTTTTTGCGGTTCTGTATTTTTTATTTGAAATGTTTCTTCATTATGAAAAAAAATCTCCGGTATTCCGGCAGATCTTTAAGACAACCGGTATTTTTATCTCCACCTCCATTCTCAGCCTCATGGCTTCCGGAATTCTGTTTATTCCCCAGGCCATTCATATGCTGGAAGACGGAGAAGGATTTGATCTTTCCATATTCAAGCCGGCATTTGGTTTTTCCTACCTGGAAGGATTCCGGGATTTCTTTCTGGAACCGGATGTTCTCACATGGAACGAATATATTCCTCCTGTATACATCGGATCATTTGTCCTTTTTCTGACCGTCCTTTTTCTTGTTGCAAAAGGTCCCAGTACATTCCGCAAAAAGCTGGCTGCTGCTTATTTTTTCGGATTTATCCTGATTTTTGCATTCCGCCCGCTGAATTATATTTTTACAGTATTTCGTATTCCTACTTCGCATACCTATCGTTATGCATTTATATACGGTCTTTTTATGATTGCCATAGCAGGAATGTGTGCCGATGAAATCCGTTATATCCGTCAGAAATATCTGATTTTTGCCGCACTGATCATTGCAGGCACCGGAATGATTTTTGACATGATACGGCCTTACGGAAACCAGAACCGTCTGTATTTCAGCTGCTTTGCCGCACTGATAACTGGAATCGGTCTTATTATTATAAAGAAAAAACCACGCAGAACCGCTGCATTGCTTTCTGTCTGCCTGCTTCTTCTCTGTACCACTTATGAGTTTTCCTCAAAAATGCAGATGATTTTTTCAGATCATACAGAAAATGTACAATGGTACCGTTCCTATACTGCCACAATGAAAGGGGAGCTTGCGGATCTTATGGACAGTGACCAGTCTCTGTACCGTGTTGACAAAAACTTTTCCAGAACTCCTATGCGTGGAGCAAATGAATCTCTGTCACTGGGATACAGTTCGGTTTCCAACTATACTTCTACCAACAATGTAAAAGAAGCCGTTTTTCTCAGAAAAATGGGATACACCAACGATACCACCCTGGTTCCCTACACTGCCAATCTGGTTATGGATTCTCTCCTTGGTGTAAAATACATTTATTCCAGAGAACCCATTACCGGCTGTGAACAAATCCGTCAGGACATTCTGGACGGCATCAGTCTTTACCGCAACCCTTACGCACTTCCTCTTGGTTATGCCGTAAACAATCTGGAAACAGCTGAGGATTATGGTACAAATGTATTTGAAAATCAGACCCTCCTGTGCAAACACCTGTCCGGACAGGGAGACGGTCTCTACACCAGTGCCGAAATCCAGTCTCAGGATACCGATGGAAATTCATGGACCTCCTGGGAACTTAAAGTTCCTGCTGATGGCGCCTTTTACTGTTATTTTTCCAATGAAGCCAATAATACAAATATTGAGGTCAACGGCCAGTATTTCAAAACCAATCCCTGGTATGAAAATCCCATTCTCTATCTGGGAGAATACAAATCCGGCGATACGGTAACCATCCGTCTTCTCAATGATGAAGGCAATTACAAAGACGACTACGGATTATGTGCGGCAACTCTGAATACTCAGGTTCTGAAAAATGTAACCGATCTTTTACGCAGCCGTTCCTGTACCATACAGAAAATGGAAAAGGGAGAAGTGCTGGCAGAATATGATGCCGCTGATGAGGAAACACTCCTGCTTACCGTTCCTGACGAAAACGGATGGGATCTTTATATCAATGGAAAAAAATCCACAAAATATCAGGCAGAAAATACCTTTATCGCTGTTCCGGTTTCCAAAGGCCATAATACCATCCAGCTGCGTTACCATGCACCTGGATTACGTGCAGGTATTTTTTCCAGTGTTCTGGCTCTTGGACTTTTTTCCTTCCTGTCACTGTCACGAAACAGAAAAAAACATTGATATATAATTACTTTTTTCGTGATTGTTGTACATTTGTCTTTACAAGACGGACAAAATTGTATATAATCATTACATTGTGCTTTTACGTGATGCAGTATTAGTATTACATCTCAGAACAGTAAAAGCATTCTCACACAATAGGAAAGAGGAAAAGTAGTTATGAAAAACCTGATTCAAAAATGGAACAGCATCAATCTGATCAAACGTATCATCTGCGGTCTGATCGTTGGTATCATCCTCGGCCTTGCCATCCCGCAGGCGTCTGTGATCTCCATTCTCGGTGACCTGTTCGTCGGTGCTCTCCGTGGAATTGCTCCACTTCTGGTGTTCTTCCTGGTAATGAGCTCTCTGTGCCACATGGGAAAAGGCCAGAAAACAAACATGAAATTCGTCGTTGTACTTTACCTTCTTGGAAATATACTTTCAGCACTGGCAGCTGTTATCTCCAGCCGTCTGTTCCCGATCATGCTGACTTTTTCCGAGAATACAAATACTTCCGATGTCACTCCACCAAGCGGTGTTGCAGAAGTCCTCAAAAATCTTCTGATGAACATTGTTTCCAACCCGGTTGACGCACTTGTGAACGCAAACTATATCGGTATCCTTGCATGGGCTATCATTTTCGGTATCGCACTGAAGGCCGCAAGTGAAACCACCAAGACTGTCATCGAAAACATTTCCGATGCAACTTCCACAGCAGTCAGATGGATCATCAGTCTTGCTCCATTCGGTATCATGGGCCTGATCTTCACAACCATCTCCGAGCAGGGACTTGGTGTACTTTTAAGCTATGGCCGTCTGATCTGTGTATTGGTTGGAACCATGCTCTTTGTTGCACTGGTGATCAATCCGGTCGTTACTTTCATCTGCACACGTCAGAATCCATATCCGCTGGTTCTTCGCTGTCTGAAAGACAGTGGACTCACAGCATTTTTCACAAGAAGCTCTGCTGCCAACATTCCGGTAAACATGGAGCTCTGCAAAGACCTTGGACTTGATGAGGATACCTATTCCATCTCCATCCCTCTTGGTGCAACCATCAACATGGGGGGTGCTGCGATTACCATTTCCATCATGGCTCTGGCAGCTGCACATACACTTGGTATCAGTGTAGACTTCCCCACCGCTCTGATCCTCTGCATCTTGGCTGCTGCAAGTGCGGCAGGTGCTTCCGGAGTTGCCGGTGGTTCTCTGCTTCTGATCCCCATGGCCTGCAGCCTTTTTGGAATCCCCAATGATGTTGCCATGCAGGTAGTTGGTGTTGGTTTCATCGTAGGTGTTATCCAGGATTCCTGCGAGACAGCACTGAACTCTTCCACAGACGTACTTTATACAGCATGCGCCTGCAAGATCAGAAAGAAAAAATAATCACACTTACATATGTTAATTTGTAAAAAAAGAGCAGATCTTCCACAATTGGAAAATCTGCTCCTTTTTTGTCTCAACCTTCAATTCCTGCAATATCTGCACTCGGTAAATAAGATATCCTCTACATCTGAAAAAACTTCCAGCTCTCACCCATCCGCACAGCCAGATACACGATCTCAAAGATCACCGCCACAGATCCCAGTTTGAAAAGCAGTGAGTCAACAAAGCCCCCTGCCTTGCAGAAATCCAGCGCAATTCCTCCTGGCAGCGGATACAGAATCCGGACCCGTTTCCAGTTAAAACAGTCCAGTATCAGATGGGACGCAAAGCCTGTCACAAAGTAGGGTACCAGCTGTACAGATACCATGGAAAGCGCTCCGCTTAAAATGGCCATGGCCATAATGGAATGCATAAACGACCGGTGCGGTTGATTTTTTCCAAAGGCACAGACTGCAATAAAAATAATAACCCCCATAGCTACCGGTGCCATGGACTGGTCATTTCGGATCTTTTCCCAGATGGAAAAATCATAAAAATAATTCAGTGCGATCTCTGCTGCCACAAGCAGTACCGCGATCAGCGTAATCCGGTCCGCATCTTTATGGGACTTGGAAGTTCCCACGTCAATGTCACTGATCAGCGCTCCAAGCATTCCTGTTCCTGCGGCAAGTACCAGACCGGAAACTGTGGAGGGCTGTGTAACTGCCAGTACCGTTCCAAGTCCGACTGCCGCGTGTGTTTTTCCTGTCATAATTCTCCCCTTGCTGTAAGCGGATAAAATCATCCGCATTCGGTTAAAATAAGACAGCTGTCAGCCTCCCCTTTACTGACAGCTGCCTCCACGAAACAGCATTATATCACACAAAAAACTACGATTCTATCTAAAATCTTTCCACTCTCTTCCACGTCCCGTTTAAACGGAATATACTTCATGAACGTTCCTTTTAATCGGACCAGTTCATCCGTCCATAACGAAGTGTCATTCCATGTATCTCCTTCTGAAGTTTGATCGTCAGCTCTCTCTTACGTATTCTCCACTTCCAGTTCTTTCCTACTGTGGACGGCTGGTTCATTCTGCAGCTGTTATCCAGCCCCATGTAATCCTGCATGGGGATCACACAGAGTTTTGCACTACTTCGCATAACCATACTGATAAAACATTTGTACAGATCTTTATCCGGTGTCCAGTTATCACAGAGATAATCTCTGGCAAGCTTGCGCTCTTTTACCGTAATACTCTTCCACCATCCGGCAATGGTCTCATTATCGTGGGTTCCTGTGTATGCCACGCTGTTCTCCGGATAGTTATGCGGAAGGTAATCGTTGGCACATCCGGAATCTCTGGAGTCAAAAGCAAACTCCAGGACTTTCATTCCCGGGAAACCGCTGTCATGGACAAGCTGGCGAACGGAATCTGTTACATAGCCAAGATCCTCCGCAATGACCTGCTTCCAGCCAAGGACCTGCTCCACTTTGCGGAACAGATCGATCCCAGGACCTTTTTCCCAGTGGCCGCCAATGGCATTTTCCGCACCGTACGGAATAGAAAAATACTCATCAAAACCACGGAAATGGTCAATTCTTACCACATCATAAAGACGGAATACATAGCTCAGTCTGGAAAGCCACCACTGATATCCGGTATTTCTGTGATAATCCCAGCGGTACAGAGGATTTCCCCAGAGCTGTCCGGTTGCGGAAAATCCATCTGGCGGGCATCCGGCTACCGCTGTCGGTACATTCTCCTCATCCAGCTGGAAAAGCTCCGGATGAGCCCAGGTATCCGCACTGTCCATAGCTACATAGATCGGAATATCACCAATGATCTGGATGCCTTTTTCGTTGGCATATTTTTTCAGTTTCATCCACTGTTCATAGAATTTAAACTGCATATACTGCTGGAATTCAATATCAAAATACAGTTCTCTGCGATAGTAATCCATGGCATTTCCCCAGCGGAGACGGATATCCTCCGCCCATTTGGTCCACTCCACACCGCCGAACTGATCTTTCACAGCCATAAAAAGTGCATAGTCGGAAAGCCACCATTTATTCTCTGCCACGAATCTCTGATAATCCTGATTTTCGCTGATGTTGCTGTTCTCGTAAGCTTTGCGGAGAAGTTTGTAACGTCCTTTATAAATCTTCTCGTAGTCTACGCTGTCCGCTCTTTTTCCCCAGTTAACTTTCTCGCAGTCCTCTTTTGTAAGAACGCCTTCCTCCACCAGTGCCTTCAGACTGATAAAATACGGATTTCCCGCAAAGGTAGAGAAGGACTGATACGGAGAATCTCCGTAGCTTGTAGGGCCCAGCGGAAGGATCTGCCAGTAGCTCTGTCCTGCTTCCTTCAGCCAATCCACAAAATCATAGGCGCTTTTTGAAAAACATCCAATACCGTACTCTGACGGCAGGCTTGTGATCGGCATCAGAATGCCGGCTGCTCTTTTATCCATATCTTTTCTCTCCTTATGTTGAGCCCTGCATCTCAGAGCATCTTATCTATTATCCTCTTACGGATGCATATTCATATAATTTACGCAACCGTTTGCGTAAATTATACGTCCATTTTGCATGAAGTGCAATGCATTTTTGTCTTTTCTACCTTTCTTACAATTTTTACATCCTGATTTTGTGCAGTTTTTCATCATGCCAAGCAGAAATCTGTCTGCATCTCACTACCTGATTCTCTGTGCATCTGTTTTTACGCAATTTCATGCAATTTTACGTGCAATATGTTTGACAGTATCCTTGTTATGAACTACAATATCTCTATCAGACTGAGATAAAAAAGCCGGATCAGAGGCATACTTCCGCTTTGATCCGGCATATCCATAAGGAGGCAAATTTTATGGCAGTAACCATCAAAGATGTGGCAGCTCTGGCCGGGGTGTCCCCTTCCACTGTTTCCAGAACCTGCAAGAATAATCCATCCATCAGTGAGGAAACCAAGGAACGTGTACGAAAAGCCATGGTAGAGCTTGGCTATGAGCCGAATTTCCAGGCCAGCAATCTGGCCGCTCAGATTTCCCGTTCCATCGGTATTATCCTGCCTCCGTCACCGAAAGAAACTTATGAGAATTCTTTTTACCTGGAGGCGATCCGTGGAATCAGCCACTACTGTAACGCCCATCAGTATATCAGCACCATTGTCACCGGGCAGAATGAAGAAGAGATTCTGACTGCAGTCCGTTCCATGTCCAGAAGTGGTAAAGTGGATGGATTTATTGTTCTTTATTCCCGTGTGAACGACCCTGTCATTGATTTTCTTTTCAGTGAGGGACTTCTCTATATCCTTATCGGAAAACCGGCACAGTACACGAACCACACGATCTATATTGATAACGATAACCTTCTGGCCGGACAGGAAGCCACCGAATATCTCTATGCACTGGGCCACCGGAAGATCGCATATCTGGGTGTCGATAATTCTCTGGTCTTTTCCGCAGACCGAAAAACAGGCTATATGGCAGCTCTTCTGAACCACGGACTGACGGTACAGCCGGAATATTGTATCGAAGTTCCGGGAGCATCCCAGAATGAATTTCAGGAGCTTCGGAAACTGCTTACAGGTAACGACCGTCCAACCGCCATGCTGGTCAGTGATGACATCCTGGCACTTTCCCTGGAGCGTATCTGCATGGAAGCGGGGATTTCCATACCGGAAGATCTGTCCATCCTTTCCTTTAACAACTCACTGTTTGCCAGACTGACCTCACCCCAGCTGACTTCCATTGATATCAATTCCGGACAGCTTGGAATGGAGGCAGCTACGCAGATGATCAGCCATATTGAAAACCCGAACCTTCCAGCTACGAAGATCATTGTGCCCCATCATCTAATTGAGAGGGACAGCTGCCGGAGGATTTAAATGCCTCTGTCGGCGGATACATTATCTTAAACATGATCGAAGCACTTGCGATTTATACAAAAATATGCACCTCCCTTACTGGTTGTTCATCAATACCCAGTCTGAAAAGTGCATATTTTTTTCAATTCTTTCTATAATGCTTTCTCATAACACCAGTACATATGTCCCCAGAGTTCGCACTCTCCCACGCTCTCAAAATTCAGCTTATCATAAGAACGGAGCGCTTTTACATTATCTTTTGCAACAAGGAGATGCACGGCCTGATATCCCCGGTTCTTCAGTTCTTCCATCACGCCCACGAGAAGTTTCCGGGCAATTCCCTGGTTCTGAAATTCCTGGTATACTCCCACCCGGGAGACTTCCGCTGACGGCACCATGGTTTTCGACCAACATGTGAGACATTCCACGTTTGGATCATCATCAATGGAAATCACACCTATGATATTCCCGTCATCGTCACGCATACAGAACAGGGCATCTCTGGAAAAATCAAATTCCACCTCTTTTTCTGTCGGGTAGTCTTCTGTCCACACACAGTAGGGCGTTCCCAGCAACGAACGATATAATTTTAAAACGGTATCTGCCTCTTCTTTTCTTACACGATCAAATTTCATTTTTTAATCCTCTTTTCTCCCCTGCCTTCGCCAGCACAAGAAGTACGACAAAGGTAATGATCTCCGAGCTCAAAAATGAACTCCACACTCCGTTGATCCCAAACAGTCTGGAAAGGATCACCGCACTGATGGCAATGGCGATCACTCCACGCATAAGAGATCCGGTAATTGCCGGAACAGCACGGTCCACTGCCGAAAAATATGCCACCAGCATAATGTTGATCCCTGCAAACAGGAATCCCAGGAAATAAATCCGCAGTCCCACATGGGCATAATCCAGAAGCTGCTGATTATTTTCACTGTTAAAAACAGCGATCAGGTTGTCCGTAAATCCCCACACCACCAGAATCGTCACCGCTTCCAGCACTGCACTGGCGATCAGGCTCCAGCGAAGCAGGCTTTTTACATGGTCACGCTGTCCTTCTCCGTAGCTTTTGCTGATAAGAGGCTGTGCTCCCTGTGCCAGTCCGTTAAAGATGGACATTGCAACAAGAGAAAGATTGGCCACCACTCCATAAGCTGCCACGCTTACATTTCCCGCAATTCCAAGAAGCAGCATGTTAAAAATGATCGTAATAATCGCTGAGGAAAGCTCTCCCACAAAAGCCGAAATTCCAAGCTGACAGCAGGAAACCAGATGACGGATGGAAGGCCGTACCCACCGGAATCCCACGTGATTCTTTTTCCCCAGGTAATGGGTGGTACAGATGGCCATGGTGATCGCAGGGCTAATGGCTGTCGCCAGTGCCGCTCCCGCAAGTCCCAGCTTCATAGGGAACATAAAAATGTAATCAAACACAATATTAAACAAACTGGCAGAAATTGCGCCGGTCATGGCTGTGGACGTTCCCTGATCGTTTCGGGCAAACGCGGTAAACGTATAATTTGTCATAAACAATGGTGTAGTGATCAGCATGATCCGGAGATAGCTTTTTCCAAGGGCAGTCAGACCCGCATCTGCGCCAAGAAGATGCAGAAATTTCTCTGGTGCAAAAATACCTGTGATAATAAAAGGCACGCTGCACAGAACGCTCCAGAAAACGGACTGGAGAAAATAGTGATCCGTATTTTCACCCTTGGCTCTGTTGATTCCGAATCTGGTGGCCGAGCCAATGCCGATCATCGCCCCGATGGCATACACCACACCATACACCGGAAGAATCAGATTCAGGACCGCCAGCCCGTCCGCTCCCGAATGAACCGATATAAAAAAAGTATCCGCCAGAATATAAACCGATATTCCGATCATACCTGCAATACTCTGAAAAATATATTTAAAAAACTGTTTCAGCATAAATTCGCAATATCCTTTCCTGATCCTGTACTAGTATTTAATATTATAATACCCCGCCCAAAACTGCAACTTCAACCGAAAACTATCACACTCTGTTATCGATAATAACACCTTCCGCTGCACCCATAGGGGAACACTGTACGTTTTATCGTACACTGAAATCCTTCCTCATTTTCCGCAGTTTCCAGAATGTCCAGCGCTTTTCGTAAATTCCGGATATCTTTTTCCATATGACCCACATAATTTCCACGGCCGACCAGCTTGAGATGGGTAATCCCCGCCTGCCTCATCTTGTACAGAGCGCATAAACCACAGCCTGTTTCTCCGCAAAGATAGTCTGTGTCATCATAAGCAGATGGATCTGGTTCCCGCTCCCAGACCTGTGCCTGAAGATCCCGCATCTTTTCGGGAATAACATCGTCATCCCGCACAGTACCCAGCCAGTAAGGTACCCTGCAAAGATATCCCATCTCATCACAGTGCAGAGAATTGCAGAATGCCCCCGTAAACTGACACATTTCGTTGAGCACAAAAGCTTCGAATTCCATCCCCTCTTCCGGCCGGATGCCTGCCTGTTTTTCCTCCTCTCTCTCTGCTGCGATCACGGACTGCATATCCTGGAATGTATTTTTCCGGTGAAAAATTATCCGCTTCAGCGGAAAACGCCGGAACATTTTTACCATCTCACTGTTCACTTCCCCCGTCTCTCCGCTGAGATGGATCTCGCAGGAAATCCCCCTGTTTTTCAGATAAACAGGAAGTGCCGGATCTGCAAGGATATAGCTTCGAAATCCCAGTTCCATGCACTGTTCTATAATATCCCCGATCTCCGGATACTGTTCTGGAAGATAATACAGAGAATTGAAGGTGAGATGTACCGGCTTTTTATATTTTTTCACCATATGGGAAAGGATCTCCAGCTCACTGTATGCGCCAAGCTGCACATTGTAGCAGAGAACTTCTCTGCGGTTTAACGGCATTATCGTGCCATATTTTTCCGCCCAGGAAAACGGAACATAGCCGCAGAAAAATTCATCTGCTCCTGCCTGCACGAAACGTTCATATTCATCTATGGACCCTAATCCAGCTGTGATTTTCATAGTTCTTTCCTCCCTGTCACAGATTCACAACAATACGGTCCGGTTTTATTCCCTTTATTTTTTTCCACATTTCCGGTGACTCCAGAAATGTTTTATCCACACCGAACAGAGAGTTATACCGTCCCATCATGTGTAAATGTTCCGGGTAAAGCAGTGCGTATTTTTCGCAAAATTTCGGACAGTATTCTGCAAGCTGCTGCATGCCACGATCCCCTGTAGTACACAGGGCATACAGCGGACAATACTGGGAAGTATTTGTCTGATAAAAAGGCAGATGAAGACTGTTTTTCCCAGGTGGAAACTCCTGTGGGTACCCGCAGGATTCCCATTCATATCTGTGGATATGAAATTCTTTCGCCAGAAAATCCCGGTAAAACTTCGCATTCAGACTGTTCCGCTGAAACAATGAGATATCACCGGATTTATATTTCATCCGCGGATCTTTTTTCCGTTTATTGAGCAGTGTCCCAAAAACAGGACACAAATGAGATGTTTTTCCATGAAGCATTTCCGCCACGGCCCAGTCATTAACTACGATTTCCACATTCATCCCATGAATACAGCACCAGTTATCCACTTTTTCCAGAAGTTTTCCCACAGAAGGAAGCATAAATTCCCGGATATAAGAAAATGCCAGCGTGATCTCCAGTCCTTCCGATCGCATTTTATCCATAATAGAAAAAAGCTGTTCTTCTGTGGGAAACAGGTTATGGCAAAACTGATTTCCAATATAAAATCTCTCCGGTGTCCGGCCTGCAAGCCAGCTGTGAGTGAGATAATTCTTTTGCCAGTAAGACGCCAGAAAATCCTTTAACAGCTGACGCAGATATTCTTCATACAGAGAAGTATTGTTCAGTTCCAGGGCAAACTCTGTTTCTTTGTCCAAAAATGATTCTTCTACACTCTGATCTGCATCCGGATTTTGTCTTATAGAACTGGAATTCTCTCCAAACCACAGCTTCCTCTGCTCTTCCAGGCTCTCACAATGCACCTCATCCAGTTCCGCAGGATAACCGGTCAGTGCCTTCGCCAGCTCTCCATCATCGCCCTCCAGTTTCAGGCGAATATATCTATTGTACTCTCCGGCCAGACGCTGAACTTCTTCCATATAGTCTTTCTGTTCTACTCTCACAGAATATTCCCTGAAAAAAGAGCCATCATTTTCCTGTACGCACCACTCTTCCGCTGCCGAAGTCCCCGCCACTGCGTTCATTTCAAACTTCCGGATCTCCACCTTCCGATACCCGGCTTTTTTCATATCATAAAAACAGATCAGAAACCGCTCCGGCTCCGGACATTCCTCTGCAAGCCGAAACCGAAATCCATTTTCTCCCAGCTCTGTGATCCGTATTTCTTTACTGTCCATAAAACCGGACAGCAGTCCAAATGGTATCATAGAAATCCTCACCGGAAAACCCACCTTCCTTCAGACAAAAAGAGAGATGCCATATGCTCCCATACAGCACCTCCCACTGTTTCTGATTATTTTACTTCTACTAATTCAATTCTGAAATTCAGCTCTTTACCTGCCATCTCATGGTTGGCATCGAAAGTAATGGTCTTTTCATCTTTTGCGTTTACTTTAACCGGGAACGGCTGTCCGTACTGGTTGGAGAGATATACCTGCTGTCCTACAGTAAGATCCTCAGAACCTGGAAGCTGTGCGATCTCAAGAGTAAAGATGGCATCCGGATTCGGCATTCCGTAAGCTTCTTCTGGCATCAGGTGAACATCTACCACCTGTCCTACTTCCATGTTTGCAACTGCTGCGTCAAAGCCTTTGATCATCTGACCGGCTCCGCAGATGAATTCCAGCGGCTCGCCACGGTCATAAGAAGAATCGAACTGTGTTCCATCGTTAAAGGTTCCTCTGTAATGGGTACGGCAGGTTTTTCCAACGTTAGGACCTGTGATCGCCGGCTGGGAACCACATCCGCCGCCACAGTTTCCACAGGAATGTCCTTCCTCATGACCGCCGCAGGAGTGTCCATCTTCATGGCTTCCGCAGGAATGTCCCTCCTCATGATGATGATCACAGTTCACACCGGTAGATACCAGCTCACCTTTCAGATAAGCCTCTACAGCCGCATCTGCATCACCCTGTGCTCCGGAACATAACTCAATACCAGCCTCAGCAAGTGCACTCTGTGCTCCACCGCCGATTCCTCCACAGATCAGAACGCTGATTCCCTGCTCTGCAAGAAGTCCTGCAAGTGCACCATGTCCGGTACCATTGGAACCGATCACTTCACTGGAAACAACCTTGTTATCCTCTACCTCGTACACCTTGAAAAACTCCGTTTTTCCAAAATGCTGGAAAATATTTCCGTTGTCGTATGTTGCTGCAATTTTCATTTGTAAAACCCTCCATTAATCAGATATATGTCTCATTAGTATAGCCCGATACCAGTATAAAAGCAAGGATAATCACCAGATCTTTTTTCCCGTTTCCATATCTACAAGATCCAGATAGATCACCCGGAACTTTTCGCCAAATTCCTGATCTCTGTGCCAGTGCCCAAAGTACCACCGGGTCAGTGAATCATATACCGTCTCATTTACATACTGCAGATAATTCTGCAATTGCCATTCTTCCATCGCTGAGTGATATCCGCCAAGTGAAGGTATAAGATTTAACGGACAGGTATGTGTAATCACATAATCTACCTTATAGTCACAGGCCTTAAGATTTTTATTTCCGTTCTCATAATCTTCCTCAGAAGGAACCTCTTCCTTCCAGTAACTTTTGTTCAGGGTACGATATGCCCTGTCTATGGAAAAAGCTCCTCCAAAACAAAATATCCGTTTCCCTTTCAGAGAGAGGACTTCTCCTCGAAGCACATGAATGATCCTGCTTCGGATCATATGAACTCTGGCGTTATTCCATTGTTCAACGGGGAATTTATTCAGTGCACGGTGATTTTCATGATTTCCATCCGCAAAAATAATATATCCGTTTATTTTCTGAAGAAACCGGTCTATATCATCCAAAAATACATGCTCATCTCTGTTATCCCAGAATACAAACCCAAAATCTCCGGCAACAAATAATGCATCTCCCTCTCGAAGCTGTCTGGCAATCATCGTTAATGCCGCAGTGTCACCATGTAGATCTCCGGTAATAAGCAATCTTCCTGACATTTCTGTTTCCATACCGTTTCACCTCCTTCCTGATGCGTCTTACATCATTCTCTCACAGGTAAGGTAATCTGCACCCCAGTTTTTATAACAGTCTGCAATACTGGAATCCGTAAACAGCCACAATGCGACTTTAATATTTTTCGAATGTGCTTTGGCTATTATATTTCTGTAGGTACATCCATACTGGGCACTTATGTCAAATTTATATCTGACACATTCATTCAGCGCTGCACTGGTAATCTGATCCCGGAGTATCCACTGTATGCTTACAGTTCTATTTATCTGCCTGAACATGATCAGTGGTTCTTCCTTAAACGAGATCACAACTGGACTTTTTCTGGATTTTTTTATGATCTGATTGAACTTTGCAACACCGTTCTGATTCAGATTTGATTTGATTTCGATCACGGGCGTCATGGAATATTTATTACAGCACTGCAGATACTGTTCCAGTGTAGGAATCGTATTATTTTTATATGCAGAAGCATTTGTTCCCGCAATAACCGGATACTTCTTTACTTCCTGATATGTGAGATTTTCAATTTTCTTATCAACGCCACACATACGAAGCAGATTAGAATCATGGAAAATCACAAATGTCCCGTCTTTCAGCTGTCGTACATCCGTTTCTACATACTCCGCGCCTCTCTGCCCTGCAAGGTTGAATGCAGGAAGTGTATTTTCCGGTGCTTCCAGACTTAATCCTCTGTGCAGAATCATACCGGTACTTCCATTCAGCGGTGTATTGGATGTGCCTGTCTTTTTGTCCTGGACATATACCTGTATGGTATTCTTTATCTTTTTCCCACCATCTGCCGTCACTGTAATCTTCACAAGGCCGGGAGCTTTTGCTGTGATTTTTCCTGTCTTGGATACTGTAACAGCGCTGTTGGATGTGGCATAAGTTATTGTTCTTACATATGCATTTGCTGGATGAACAGTCACTTTCAGCGTTTTCTGTTCCCCCTTATTCATTACAATTTCTGAAGAAGTCGAAATGGATTTCAGTTCTGCTCCAACCACAACTTTTGCAGATGCGATATATCTGTTTTTTCCAAAAGATATACAGGTTATCTTTACAGTTCCTGTTGTTTTTGGTGTTACAACACCACTGGATGAAACGGTTGCGATTTTCGTGTTCGAAGATTTATAAAACACTGTGCTTCCATGTTTTTCCGGCTTCAGCTGTACTGTTCTTCCCTTTTTTGTTTTTATCGGGGTTGTTTTATATCCGGTAAAATCTGTGTATATGATCTGATTATATGTATACACTTTACAGGAAATTTTTTTTCCTCCATAAACCGCAGAAATCTGAACATTTCCCCAGCTTTTTGCGGTAACTTTTCCATTGGATATAGCTGCCAGCTTTGGATTGCTGCTTTTCCACTGAACCTTCTTTGGATCTACTTTTCTTCCATTGTTGTAAACAGTCAGCTCTTTGGTTTTTCCTACCTGCACAGAATCCGTTTTCTGCTCAAAACGAAAACTTTCTGTTGCCGCTGCTGCCGGAACTGAAAAGCAGATCAATAAGATAACCATTGCTATCAGACCTCTGATTTTTTTCCTCATACTGTGATTCCTCCTAAAAACATTCTGTAAAGTTATTATGCCGTAAATATCGGACATTTACAAGTTTCATATCTCTGTTTTATATGCAAAAAAACACCTTCCGGATCCAATCCGGAAAGTGTTTCTGCTCTGTTGTTTTTCAGTTTATAATTCTACATTGCTGCTGTTTGTAAAAACCGGATAAACTGCCGGAATGTGCCGCATTCCAACTCTTACACATAATTCCGCATACGCAACCGCCAGAAATGCCGGATCAATGATCTTCACCGGAAGTTCCTTTTCCAGCTTTTCTCCATATCCTGCCATTCCAAGACAACCTAAGATGATCCCGTCGGAATGATCTTCCTCCACTGCTTTTTTGCAGACAGCTTTCAGATATTTTTCTGTAGCCTCCGGATTGGTGCGCAGTTCTCCGATCGGAATATCCAGTGCCCGGACTGCTGCCATCTTTTCTCTGGCAATGCCGTTTCGCATCAGACGACGGTAGGTTCTCGGAATATTGATACTCTCCGAAGTCAGCACCGTAAAACGGTTACAGATCATACTTGCCGCAGCCAGGCTGGTTTCTCCGGGACCAATCACCGGAATTCTTACATTTTCACGGATGGCATCAATCCCCACATCGCTGAAACAGTAGATCACAATGGCATCGTATCCTTCTTTTTCCGCACGGATACTCTCCTTCACCATTTCCGCTGCCGCAAAAGCTTCGTCTGTATTACAGTCCAGTTCATCCGGGCCTTTTTTGATACAGTCCACAGAAACTTCCGCATCGGAAGAAAGTGCCGCTTTCAGCATACGCTCCCTTGCATCCATGGTTTCCCGGCTCATGGCCTTGTCCGACATGATCACTTTTATTTTCATTTTTTACCTGCTTTCTTTTGCTGCTTCAATAGTCCATACATCCGATTCTACACCAATCTCGGACGCAATAAAACGCTTGCCTGGATTTTTCTTGTAATTTTCGTATGCTTTGGTAACCAGTTTTCTTCCAACCAGAAGTGTAGGGATGTTCACGAAGATCAAAATTACATTGATCAGGTCAGATACATACCACAGGTTATCCAGCTGAAGTCCGGACAGTACAGTCAGAGTTCCAAGAGGAACAAAGATCAGCGCGCCAAGGCATCTTGTAAAGTAGATAAATTTCTTATTCTTGGAAATCTTGTTTGCCGCAATCTCTGTGTAAGTCAGGTCACAGAGAAGTGTTGTAAACGCAAACAATCCAAATGCAACAACCACGATGATAAATACGATCACATCCAGGATTCCGTCACCTGGTACCAGTTCCTTGACTGAAGTCAGGAAAGTTCCGATCTTGTTGGCTTTCATCACATCCCAGTCAATAGACGGATTATTCCAGATGGCACCTGCAGTTACCACAAAACCAGCCAGGGAACAGATCACGATCGTATCTACAAATACACCGATGGACTGAATGAATCCCTGCTCGCATGGATGATTGGCATCTGCAATAGAGGAAGCCTGTGTCGCGGTACCCATACCAGCCTCATTGGATAAAAGTCCTCGTTTCAGTCCCTGCGCCATAGCCACACCAAATGCTCCGCCGAAAATAGCGCTTGGTTTAAATGCTCCCACAAATACAGCTGCAAAAAATCCCGGTACTTTTCCAATATTCAGAACAATCAGTACCAGCACGATTAAAACATATAAACCTGCCATAACCGGTACAACCGCATCGGAAAATTTTGTTACGCTTTTAATTCCACCAAAAGTAATCACAGCGATAATCACGATGATCGCAATAGCAATGACATAATACAGCGGATCTGTTACCTGCGTTGTTTTTCCAGTTACTTCATCTGCAATGGAGCTTACTGCTGTAAATACATGGAAGGTATGTACCGGAATACTCAGCATGTTGTAGATCAGATACATGATACACATTGCGGCACCGATCCATGCTTTGTTTTTCCAGATCTTCTGGATATAGAAGGTAAAACCGCCTACGTATTCGTTGCCTTTTCTCTCTTTGAAGATCTGTGCCAGTGTTGCCTCACAGAAAGAGGTTGCCATCCCCAGGAATGCGGAAACCCACATCCAGAAGATCGCTCCCGGTCCTCCAATAGTTACCGCTCCGGTTACGCCGACAATATTTCCGGCACCGACACGGCCGCCCATACTGACCAGAAAAGCTGCCAGCTGGGAAGTTCCAACCTTTGCCTGCTGTTTGGAAGTCAGAAGACGGATTCCTGTCTTGAATTCTTTTACCTGCACAAAACCAAACCGTAAAGTAAAATACAAACTTCCGCCAAGAAGAAGCAGAAATGCAATAGACAGCTGCCCCAGGATCGGAATGTTTGCGTACGCATCAATGTTTGTCGGAAAGTCCCAGAGAAAATCCGCCACCGGAACTACCTGTGCAAAAAGCTGATTTACCAGTTCAAATATATGAGCCATGAATGCTCTCCCTTCTTTTCCCGTTATATGTATGCCCTCTTACCGATCCTGACTGCTTTTCAGACAGTATTCATACATTTCCTCACCGGTTGTCCACCATACACCATCAAAAGTTTCAATATAATCCAGAAGTTCTTCCAGAAGTCCGATCCTGCCCGGTGCACCGATGGCTGCCGGATCCAGCTGCAGAACATAGCAGAGGCCATATTCATGACATCCGAAAAATTCATCTTTCCAGTTATTCAGAACTCCTGTATAATTCGCGATCCTGCCCTGTCCTGCCGGAAATGCCGGATGATAGTTGAATGCAAAATACGGAAGATCATAATTAACCCAGTGAATAGGAATCTCCAGGATCTTATCCTCTCCCAGGTCTTTCCAGTATGGTCTGTCGTCATCGCAGAGATTGCTGGAATACACCAGCCCGTTTTTCTTTGCGATCCGTAAAGTGTCCAGTGTCAGCTCGCCTTCCGGGGAACGGAATCCCTTCGGTGTAACGCCACATACTTTTTCGATGGCCTGGATTCCTTTTTTGATGGCGCTTTCCTGCTCTTCTTCGGATAACAGTGCCATATGTTCATGGTGATATCCCAGCGCCGCAATTTCGTGGCCTTTTTCCACAATGGCTTTCAGCTTATCCGGATACTGCTCCGCTACCCATCCCGGAGTAAAAAATGTTGCGCGGATTCCACGTTCTTCCAGAACTTCCAGGATACGGTCCACACCTCTTGTCATTCCATACTGGCCAAGAGAAAGAGTCTTTGGCATATCTTTGCAGGTCGGATCTAACTGCAGCCAGAACAGTTCCGCATTCAGGTTGATGGTGATCATGGCGCTGCATTTTTTGTTTTCCGGCCACTTTGGTCTTTCCAGTTTCATCCTTATTTTTCCTCCTGTTCTTCTGAATGGCTTCGATACCAGTCTGAAACTTCTGTTCCGGTTGCTACCCAGACATCCTCTTTGGATGTGATCTGCTCCAGCATATGTTTCAGGATCTGGATCCTTCCAGGAGATCCGATCACCTGCGGATGGCTCATGTAGGAAATACAAAGTCCCTCTCTATAGTGTCCGCGAAATTCTCTCATGAAATTATCTTCTACCAGGCGATAACTGGAAATTCGATCCTGGCCTGCCGGTTCTGCCGGATACATATTATAGGCCATGGCCACGTAATCATCTACTTCCCATTTCGTCGGGATTTCGATAAAATCAGTTTTTTCACCGTTTATCACAGTCCGGTATGGTCTGTCATCCCCACGCATGGAGCTTGAATAGCGAAAACCTCTCTCGTACAGAAGCTGTGGTGTGATCTTTGCCCAGTCACCGGATGGTGTACGGAATCCTGTTACTTCGTGACCAATGAGATCTTTAAAAATCCTCTGTGTTTTCTCAATGATCTCAATCTGTTCTTCTGTTGTTTTTCCCGCAAATCTCTCATGTGCGTATCCATGATGTCCGATCTCATGTCCTGCCTCTGCGATCCTCGTGATCACTTCCGGATAACGCTCTGCTGTTAATCCCGGTACAAAAAATGTAGCTTTTACACCGTAACTCTCCAGCATATCCAGGATACGGTCCACGCAACGCTTCGGTCCGTACTGGCCTACGGATAAGGATTTGATGTATTTCTCACCATTTGGAAGTCCACGGTTTCCGTTTTCCCAGGTGGTATCTCCGTCTACGTCGAAGGTAAACATTACCGCACATTTTTTACCTTCCGGCCATTTCAAATTTCCCATTGTGTATTCCTTTCTGTTCTTTCTGGATTGTGAATTATCGTCTGAATACATATTCATTCTTTTTGAATTAATATTT
The DNA here is from genome assembly GCF_013304735.1 of Blautia luti. GTDB lineage: Bacteria > Bacillota > Clostridia > Lachnospirales > Lachnospiraceae > Blautia_A. The sequence goes on along the minus strand of NZ_JAAITI010000011.1, from coordinate 59,870 downwards.
GTTCACTTGGTCACCCACTTGTTTATAAAGAATAGCACCCGAAGGTGCTTTTCGTCAACGGTTTTTTAATTTTTAATTATTTTTCAGCTTTGCCTGAATGCATATTTAATCAATTTTCTTTCAGCATATCCATCGTAACCTGAAGATGCTCATGCATCAGTCTCTGTGCTGCCTCGGTATCCCGCCTGCGGATCGCGTCGATGATCTGTCGGTGGGATTCCAGCTCCTGCTTCTCCGATGTAGCTTCCAGCACGTCATAAAACTGCCCGTACATCATATCCAGAATGGCATTCAGCACCAGCTCCAGGGTCTGGGTCATAAACATGCTGCCTGTTTTTTCTGCATAGAGTTTGTGCAATTCAAATTCTCCGGTTGTAGTTCCGGTTGTTTCGTAGGTGTGTTCCACTTTTTTGTAGGCTTTTTCCAGATCATCAATATCCTCTTCTGAAGCGTTGCGGATGATCAGCTCTACACCTTTTACTTCCAGAACCTGACGTACTTCATACGCTTCCAGCATGGAATAACGTTCCAGATTTTTGCTGAGACTTTCTGTACGTTTCTCTGAGCCATGGCCTGGCTGTTCTCTTAAGAATCTTCCTTTTCCCTGGTGGGAAACGATCACGCCTCTGGTTTCCAGAACGTGAAAAGCTTCTCGCAGAACATTCCGGCTGACTTTCAACTGTTCGATCAGTTCTCTCTCCGGCGGAAGCTTTCCTCCTGGCTGGATATGCTTCTCGTCGATCAGCCTGTAAAGTTCTTCTACTACTTCTTCGTATAATAAAGTCCGTGCGGATTGACTTCTTAATCTCATATATTCTCCAATCTGTTGATCTTTATGGTTTGGGAAACCTGCGGTATATTTTGCTGCCCTATAAGGTTTTATTATAATTGTATCTCTCATGGTTGTGCAACAGGATTTTTGTCCCAAAAGCATCCATTTTTTCATAAAAAAACAGCTAACCCGTTTTTACAGGTTAACTGCTTTTTCTCTGCTTATGCTTTCGATGCGATCAGTCCGACAACTCCAATAACAAGAAGTACCGGCAATGCTATGGAGATCAGTCCTCCTGCCACCATTACAAGCAGGATCAACGGCAGGAACACAATTGTCAATACGAATTTTGAGATTCCCCAGGCTGCTTTTACGCCGAAGCAAAATAATTTTCCAAAAACTCCAAACATACATATGATAAATAACAACGTCAACATATTTTCTCCTTTTCTCCAGTTCTGTTCACTGGTGTGAAACCCTTGTTGTCTTGCAATAAATCCATTATAATAGGACCATCTGTAAAAATAAACGATTTATATGTTGAAAAAACTTCATATAAGGAGAAAAAGAAAATGAAATCATACGAAGAATTACTTTCTGATATTGAAGAAGATATGGAACTTATGGGTTCCTCACACATGGTTTATGCCATGGAAGAAGACAACCTTATTACCGATTACGATTACCTTCCATCTGACTCCTGCACGATCTCTATTACTTTAAGAGAGCTTCAGGAAAAAATCCATCTGCAGATGCTCTACGCAAAAACTTCTGCACATATACCCGAAGCAGATAAAAATGCCCCGAAATTAGCCGTCATTTTTCCAGGCATCGGATACACTGCCGATAAACCACTTCTGTACTATGCAGGCCGTCTTGCCAAGAAGCACGGTTATCAGATCCGGACCGTATCTTACGGTTCCCTTCCAGAAAATGTCAAAGGTGATCCGGAGAAAATGAAACAGGCCTTTGACCTTGCCCTGGAACAAACAGAACGCTCCTTAGGCAGCATCGACTGGAATTCCTATGGCAGCATTCTGTTTATTTCCAAAAGCATTGGTACAGTCATCTCCTCAGCCTATGCTTCCCGACACGATCTGACTGTAAAAAGCATCCTGTTTACGCCTCTTGCAGAGACCTTTTCCTTCCCACTTGCCGGAAGCATCGCCTTCCACGGCACCGCAGATCCCTGGGCCGAAACCAATTCCATCCGGGAACTGGCAGCGCAGAAAGATGTACCTCTCTTTCTCACCCAAAACGCCAACCATTCTCTGGAAACCGGTGATGTACTGACGGATATCTTTATTCTAAAAACCACAATGGAGCGGGTCCAGCGTTTTATTTAACGCCGGCCCGCTCGTTTTTTCTCAGGAAAGATCTCCCCAGCTTTTATATATTCCATCATACAGATCTGCTACCGCATCCTTTCTTATGACTTTTGTTTCCGGAAGTCCTGCCTCATAATACTTCTTTATATTTTCGTATAATGATCATATAACTTACGAATAGTAAAACAGCTGCGCTGCTCCATGCACAGATCTCTGCATAGTATATTCCGTCTTCGCCGATCATTTTGGGCAGCAGCAGTGCAACGCTGACACGCATGATAAATTCTGCAATGCCGCTGGCAAGCGGAATCAAAGTATTACCCAGGCCCTGGATAGCGGAACGATACACATACAGCAGATACAGCACCCACAAAAAGACAGCCATAATAAACAAATACTTATATGCTATATCCAATACCTGTCGGGTCTGATCCGGTTCACCGGATACAAACAGGGACAGTACATTACGTCCAAACAGTACCATCATGCCGGAAATGAAAGCCGAAGTGAGCACTGCCATATAAGTGCCGCTGCGCACGCCTTTTCGAATCCTCTGGTATTTTTTTGCACCAAGATTCTGGCCCACATAGGTTGTAATAGCATATCCATATGAAACGGCAGCCATCTCCAAAACCCCATACAGCTTGTTCGATGCCGTAAATCCCGCCACAAACAGAAAACCAAATCCATTGATCACATACTGTACCACAAGTCCTCCCACGGAGATGATCACATTCTGTATCGCAAGAGGAACCGCCAGTTCCAAAAGCCGCAGGCTCATAGAGGGCTGCCTGTAAAAGTCCTTCTTTTCCAGGCGGATATCCGGGATTTTACGTAATACGATCAAACAGTACAAGGCTGAAAATCCCTGTGCGATAACGGTTGCCACTGCTGCTCCGGCTATACCCCAGCCAAAAACCGCCACAAATAACAGATCCAGTCCCACATTGATCACTGCTGCCACTATCATTGCGATCAACGGAGATCTGCTGTTTCCAAGTGCCCGAAGGATCGCTGCAAATATATTATAAGCAGCTATGATCGGGATTCCTGCAAAGATCAGCCGCAAATATAGCATTGTCAGATCAATGACATTATCCGGTGTCTGTAAAAATAAAAGAACATGATAAACTGTACCTTCACTTACTGCGAGTACGACCACAGACAGTAATGCTGTCATGATATAGCTTTTCGCTACTGCACATTTCAGATTTTCCTTTTCCCTTGCTCCATAATACTGAGATACAAGAATAGAAAAACCCTGTGTGATACCTGTCATGATCCCCAACACCAGCCATACCAGCCAATCTCCGGCACCTACTGCCGCCAGTGCTTCAACTCCTACCACTTGTCCGACAATCATGGTGTCTGCCATTGTATAAAACTGCTGAAAAATATTTCCAAGCATCATTGGTATGGCAAAAGTTATGATCAGTTTTCCGGGAGATCCGGCAGTCATATCTTTTTCATTGGTTCCCATAAGAATCTCCTTTTCTTTTCATCCTTGTCCGCTATTTTACAAGGGACTCTTACGAAACACAAGCCTATTTTTTCACAAAGTTTTTCTCATATTTTTGGTAGCTATTACATCTTTATAATCATTATTTTTAATGGATCATTTTTGCCACACCTATCTTAAAACTCTTTCTTCTTCATAGCGCTCATACTATACTTATACGAAGCAAACCATATAAGCAGACTTAGCACAATAAGGGCAATCGCAATTTCAAGATCCCCTATTCCACCTATCACATGCAGAATAATTTCTTTTAATCCCAAGTTAGCCTTCACAAAAAATCCAATTGTATAACAAATTGCAAAAATAATTAAAATTGCAATCGGCAGCACAATTCGCCCTTTCTCTCCTTCGAACCTTATCCTGATCGCGATCATAATTCCCGCAATTGCCTGAAACACAAAAAATGTGATCAACTCCATTGCCAGCATTTCCAGATCAAACACCTCTTCAGGATTTATGAGTACCATAATTCCTGCACAGATCATTCCAATGCACCATCCACATGCTGTCATGATAAAGGAAAAAATATATTTTTCTCTGACATATATTTTTTTATTTACAGGTAAAGAAAATAAATATGTGTAACCATGGCCATTTTCATCATAACTGATCGTATTACCTGAATATATCGCCAGAACAGATGGGATATACATTGCAATGAAAGCAGCTGCCGTTTTTCCTGTAAGTATAAAAAACAATGCTACAAACACTAACACCAAAAAAAGATTACCACCTTGCCGAAAAAACAATCGAAAATCCTTTTCCAAAAGCCCTCTGATTCCTTTCATCATCTTTCGCCCCCTGTCAACATCAGGATCACCTGATCGAGTGATCCGCTCTCTACTACGATTTCCGGATAATTTTCTATATAATACTGCTTCTCGTTCGTCAGACAGGCAACTCCAAAAAACTCTTTTTTCTCTTTCAAAAGATACCTTTTATCTACTGCCTGATATTGTTCCTCACTGACCTTCAACACTGCATATTTTTCAAGAATCGTATCCATCGCTTCATGAAGTACAATCTTTCCTTTATGTATCACATAAATGTCATCACACAGATGTTCTAAGTCCGAAGAAATATGTGAACTGATCAAGATACTTCTCTCCGGTTCTTCTTCCATATACTCTCTTAAAATATCCAGCATCCTTTCCCTCGCTCCGACATCAAGCCCTGCTGTCGGCTCATCCAGCATCAGGAATTCTGCCTGATGTGTCAATGCAATGATCAGATTCAGCTTTGCTTTCATTCCTGTTGAGTACTCTTTTATAAATTTATCCAACGGAATCTGATATTCTTCACACATCTGATGAAATTTTTCTGCTTCAAACTTTGGATACAATTTGGCAAGGACTGCCTCAACATCTTTCCCTTTCAAGTATCCACTGAATCCGGTTTCTGCCAGGACAACTCCCAGCTCTTCTTTCTCTTTTTCACTTAACTCTTCCGGTATTTTTCCCAAGATCTTTATCTCACCGGCATCATAAGAAATGAGTCCGAGCACTGCCTTGAACAAAGTACTCTTACCGGCTCCGTTCTCTCCAACCAGACCAGTGATTCTTCCTTTTTCTACATTTAACGAACAGTCTAACTGAAATTCACCGTAGCTTTTCTTTACTCCTTTGATCTCCAACATAATCATTCATCCTCCATGATAAGTTCAAACAACGAACGGATCTCTTCCTCCTTCATTCCGCAGCGCCTTCCCTTCTGAATTGCTGCTTCCAGATCCGCCTCAACCTCTTTCCTGCGCTCTTCTTCCATCAGCTGTGTATTCGAAGCCGCTACATACGTTCCTTTCCCATGAACTGTGACTGTCATGCCCTCTGCTTCCAGATTGTCATATGCTTTCTTCACAGTAAGTGCACTGATCTTCAGTTCCTTTGCCATTGTTCTCACGGACGGCAATATATCATTTTCTTTTAACTCTCCGGAGATGATCTGCGCCTTGATCTGCTCCATGATCTGCTCATAAATTGGTACCATCGATGTATTATTGATTATAATCTTCATATGTTCTCTCCTGTTGCAAACAGTATATAACAGTATAATACTGTTGTCAACTGTTATATACTGTTTTGCAGTAGTTGACTGCCGGGATTCTGTCATCTGCCATCAGAAGGTATGGGAAGTCTTAGTCATTTACTTTTCATGATCATTAATTTTTATTTGGTACGCAAAATGTATTGACTTTATAGACCGATTAGTCTATTTTGTAAATAACTACAACAAAAATATTCTTGGAGAAATATATGACGAAAGCTATCAATAATTATGATAAAACAAAAATTTCAATGGCACATGTTTTCCTGCAATATGATCAGGCTACAATGATACATAAATATTCATTAGATCACAATTCTGACTGGTTATATATTACTTTTATTAACCGTACCTATCGTATTAACCGAAAAACGGGAAGTGTTCAGTGGTCAGATAATGATTTTGAAATAGTTCATGAAGCCAATCATAATGAAGCAATGACTATTTATGATGTTTTATGTTATTCAAAGGATAGATGCCATCTGTCACATGAATTTGTAAATATAAACAGCCTTTCCTCTGTCCGAACAGGAAATCTCTCGCCGAACAGAGGATTTTTTCAGAATACCGCTGACTTTTTTAACGGAAAAACCGTTGAATTGCGTAATGCCTGTATATCACTTTCCGGAAAGGAACTGGAAAAAGGAGATGTTGCTTTTAAATTAAATCTTTTTCCTTTTTTGCCGATTATCATTCGTTTCTGGGAAGCTGATGACGAGTTCCCGGCAAGTCTTCAAATTCTTGCAGATAGGAATACTTTAGATTACATGCATTATGAAACGCTTATGTTTGCACTTACGCATCTGTTTTCCAGACTGAAGGAGGAAATGCGAATTGAAAAAGGGTGAAGAATCCAGACAACGCCTGATCGAGTGTGCTGCTGAATTATTTTGGAAAAATGGGTATTCTGCTACTGGAATCAGCGAAATCCTCAAACAAACAGACCTTCCAAAAGGATCTTTTTATTTTTATTTCAAAAGCAAGGATGACCTGGCAACAGCGGTAACGGAATACTATCAAAAAATCTTACTGGAACAATTTCAAAATAGTTCTCAGGGAAATGACTGGGAAAGTTTTATTGAAGAAATCTTTGATTTTTTATCTGAAAGGACAAATGGACAAACATTTGCAGGCTGCCCGTATGCGGTGATGGGCATGGAAACAGCACTTAGCAAGCCTGCAGTTGCATCTGTATTTATGGAAGGACTGAAAAAATTTGAGCAGATTTTTCAGGAAGTATTGTTATGCTCCGGATTGTCTCCAGATCATGCAAAAATTCTTTCTCAGCGCATGCTTTCTATCTATCAGGGATATTTTCTTCTTGGACGAATCAGCGCCGATACTTCTTATTTGAAAAATGCAAAAAAAAATATGATTGAAATGTACCGGGAATACCGGGCATTTCATGGAATCTGAGAGGAACTTCAGTCCAATGCTGTAAAGCTCTGCCCCTTCCTGATAGCGTACAAATTTCTTTGCCATTTTCTTTGTTTTCTCTACATCTTTACGTGCATATCCCATACACCACCTTATCCTTTCCTGTCGCCAGTTCATGGAATTGTTCCAGATAGACATCAAAAATATCCCGGTTGATCAATACGGTTCCATCTATTCTGTAAATCGCACCTGCATCACTGGCAAGTTCAAATAATTTCTTATGAAAAATACTGTAAATAATCTCTGCCTGTTGATAACGCAGATACTGTCGGCGCAATTTTCTAAGCTGCTCCGATACTTCCTTCATACTTGTGATTGGTTTATAATTTTTATCCATGATATTTTCGCGTAATTCACTGTTTTACAGAAGTTGACTGCCGGGATATATTTTTTAGTGCGAAAAAAAAGCACCTCTCAGATTAACTCTAAGAAGTGCTCTTGTTGTCATGCATATCAATCATTGATCCAGTGAATCAATTTTGATTTCATTCTCAAACCTGTGTCCTTTCACCTGAAATTCGTCATGCTTCATAACGATTCATTATTATCCCAAATTTTGTTGTCAAATTGTTGTCAACTGTGGTCTGACATCATGGTTTTAGATATTTTATATTTAATTTTAGTACAGCTTAGCACATGCCGGAATATGGTTATCAACCATCAGAAGATGAAGCTTTTCTTCGCCTTCTTCTTCATGAATAGCACTGAGGAGCATACCGCAAAAGCTATGGATTATATCAATCTGCTCCACGCATCCGGAATGTATGAAAAGCAGACTGCTAAGATAATTCCATTCCGTAGCATTGATATTTTTGAAAATGCCGTATCAGCCGGAACCGGTAACTTCCTTGTAGACGGACCGAAAGAGACTGTACGCATAGATGAATCTATCCTGCCGGAAGATACTACTTTCGGTATCCGTATTAGTGGTGACAGTATGGAACCTGAATTCCATGATGGTCAGATTGCATGGGTATTACAACAGGAATCTGTTGCTAATGGAGAAATCGGCATCTTCGCTCTTAACGGAGAAGCCTATATTAAGAAATTACAAAACGATAAAGACGGAATTTTCCTTATCTCTCTTAATGAAAAGTATGCACCTATCAAGGTTAGTGAAAATGACCGCTTAGACATATTTGGAAAAGTTCTTGGAAAATCTGATGCTTCTGCTATTACAGGACATTGCCGATAAAGCATTGCCGATAAAATTGCAAGTCCTTTTTATTGGACACATTATTTTGCATAATTGACAATAAGAAAATATCTATAGAACTGAAAGAAGGGATTTTTATGGCGGTTACCAATAATATCAGAGAAATCCGGGAACAGCGTGGCATTTACCAGGATGACCTTGCCGCTGCTATCGGATACAGCACCAAAACTGTTGGCAGGATAGAACGTGGGGACAGCACCCCATCTGCCGAATTTATGCTGCGGATATCAAAATACTTTAATATGCTGGTGGAAGATGTATTCCACGTGGAAGATTGAGTCGGAGCAGCAATCCGGTTCACCTTCTATTTTGGACAGCTTTTCATGTCCTTATCAACAACTATAGTTTTTTGATAAATGCTTGACTGTAAACCTTGTTTATAGCTTATTATTAAGTAAAATAGAGTTGCTCGAAAGGAGGGCATAATATGACTATAAAAGACGTAGAAGAGCGAACAGGTTTAGCCCGTTCTAATATCCGTTTTTATGAAAAGGAAAAACTTATTGAGCCTTCGAGAAATGAAAGTAATGGTTATAGAGATTATTCTGAAAATGATGTGGAAAATATAAAGAAGATTGCATATCTACGTACATTGGGAATTTCTATTGAAGATATACGAAGTATTATATCCGAAAAAGTAACATTGCAGGAAATGCTTGAGAAGCAAAAGGAAGTATTAAAAAATCAGATTACTGATTTGAATAAGGCGAAACTCATGTGCGAAAAAATGCTGGATGAAGAAAGTATTAGTTATGAAAAATTACAGGTAGAACAATATGTAACAGATTTGCATGACTATTGGAAAGATAATCGAACTGTTTTCAAACTGGATTCCGTCAGCTTTTTGTATATATGGGGAAGTATGCTTACCTGGACTATGATTACTGCACTATGCTTGATTATTGGGGCTTTGTCTTATTCTAAGTTGCCGACAGAAATTCCAGTACAATGGAGTAAAGGAGTGGCAACATCCCTAGTTAATAAAAACTGGATTTTTATTTGTCCTGTTATATGTATCATAATCCGTTATTTATTAAAACCTTTTATCTATGCGAAATTGCAGATGAACAATTATTATGGAGAAATTATAACAGAGTATTTGACAAATTATATGTGTTTTATTGTGTTGTCAGTGGAAATCTTCTCCATACTTTTTACTTTCGGAGTAGTAAAAAGTGTTGTTGTACTGTTATTTGTGGACACGGCAATTTTTATTGGATTGTTAGTAGTTGGTTTGGTAAAAATGGATTTGAGAGGGAAAGAAGTTTTATGATTCAAATTTTATATTTCAGAAATAACAATAAGATACTATTTTTCCCACGCCTACTATGAGAACGGCGGCTATGAGATAGAAATTGCATATACTGGCGAATAAAAGAACCGCCGTTGCATGGTTTATTGGCTTCCATGTAGCTAGTATTCGGCTGAGGTATTGAAAGAGCTAGGATTGAAATGAGGGAAGTGGATAAATGTTTTGATTGACGAAATAACCTATACATGATAGTATAAATCCAAAGATGATGGTCTATCAGAGAGACTGTTATATATCTTCAAGTTTAAAAAGATAATTTTCAATAATTTTTCAAAAATCAGAATCGACAATTCATGACAAATCAACCCTGAATCGGGGAACGTTTCTCATAGAAAAGAACTACAAAAAATAAGAAAATAAAAACGGAAAACCATTGTCTGTAGTATAAGTATTTGTTATTATGAAGTAAATAGAGGATATTTTACAAAGTAAAGCTTAATCTAGAGAATCTGCCAGTGGCAGGCCTCTGTAGATACCAAGGTATACAAAAGGAGAGTGAAAAAATGAAAAAAGAAGCCATGTCCTGTATCGACTGCGCAGTAAAAAGTTGCAGTAAAATGGATAAAACCTATCCGGATTTCTGTCTGACAACACACATGGATGAAGAAGTTCTAAATGAAGCTATGGAATGCTACAATGAAGACGAGAACCGCAAAGTAACAATCGCTGCAGCTGAAGTAGAGTATGAGAATTACTGCAAACATACCCGTGTCGAAGAAATCATGGATTTTGCAAAGAAGATTAATGCGAAAAAGATCGGGATCGCAACCTGTGTCGGATTGTTGAAAGAAAGCCGTATCCTGGCAGATATCCTGCGCAGACATGGCTTTGAGGTGTATGGTGTCGGCTGTAAAGCCGGAACACAGAAGAAGACATCGGTCGGCATCCCGGAATGCTGCGAAGGTGTCGGTGTGAATATGTGTAATCCGATCCTGCAGGCAAAGCTTCTGAACAAGGCGAAGACGGACCTGAATGTTGTGGTCGGACTTTGTGTGGGGCATGACAGTCTGTTTTACAAATATTCCGAGGCACTGACTACGACAGCAGTGACGAAAGACCGTGTATTGGGGCATAATCCGGTGGCGGCGCTTTATACTGCGGATAGTTATTATTCGAAGTTGAAGAAGAGTGAAGAAGAGTAATATTTCTAATTTGGGCGTTTAAAGATACATAAAGGGTAGTGTAAATTATTCTGTGTAAACCTCTCAGATTGATGATAAAATCATAGGTTTATAGAATACAAAAATATAATGTGATGGGCTGAATGGCATACTTTGCTGTTCAGCCTGTTGTTTATTTGTATACGGTAAACTATCCGTACTGCTCTAACTTTAAGCCGCCGTTTCCGGCGGCAAGATTTTAAATATTAGTTGCTTTTGTTTTGCTCCGGCATATTGCTGGAAGTTTTTCAGACCATGGCAGGATATCATCTATAAAACTATATTCCCTGTCATCCTGGTGGTCCTTCAATACAGTCAGGACATGTTCAAGATACCGAAAAGGATTCAGATTGTTAGCTTTTGCCGTTTCTGTGATGCTGTAGATAATGGCACTGGCATTTGCGCCATCCAGACTGTCGATCAGCTTCCATGTATGCTTATGGAGACAAAAGCTACGCAGAGCACTTTCTGTCGCATTGTTATCCATAGGAATATCACCGTCTTCCAGAAAGGCTTTCAGAGAAACTTCCTGATTGATACAGTAGTTGATCCCATCCAGAGTCTTTCCTCTGGAAAGCTGATTTTTAATCTGGATCTCTTTTGCCCATGCAAAGAAGGCCTCTACAAGAGGTCTGATATTGGCCTGACGGTACATCTTTCTGACTTTTGCAGGCTGTCCCTCCATCTGGTTGTCCAGATGATAGATTGCTGCGATCCGGCTGACTGCTTCGTAAGCTACAGTCTCTTTCGCATTTTTCTGTGCTGCTTTCGGCAGGGCTTTCAATGCCTCCGCAAACCTGCGCCTTGCATGTGACCAGCAGCCGGCAAAGACGATGTCTGGATTTTCCCTGTCCAGCTTCCTGTATGCAGAGTAACCGTCGCATACTACGATCCCTTTAAAATCCTTCAGGAATTCTTCCGGATGGTCCGCTTTTCGGGTTCGCTGGTATTCATACAGGATGATCGGAGTATCCGTATAACTCTTTCCGGTCCGATAGATCCACATGTAACTTTTACTGTTTACCGGCCGTCCATCCTTAGTGACCATGACCGGAGTCTCATCAGCCTGAAGTACATGAAACTGATACATCTCCTTATGGAGCCGGTCATAAAGGATTCCCAGATACCTGTCCGCACACTGGATCATCCAGTTTGCCATGACCTGTCTGGAGATATGGATGTCATTCCGCAGGAATTCCTGGCTGATCCTGTAAAGAGGAAGCCCGTTTACGTACTTGGCATTCATGATGCTTGCCGCAAGTGACGGAGTAAGCAGGCTGTTACGGAGCAGATTCTTCGGACGGTCCGCTTTTATGATTGTCTGGTTGTCCTTACCAGCGTAGACTGCCACATGATGTTCTTCAACAGTATAGACTGCCGGCTGCACACGTACCCTTTTATATATCTCGTCTGGAAGCTGTTTCCATCCATCTGTGCCAAAGACATCCTGGAGTTTTTCTTCTGACAGGGTATGGACGATCACTTCAATCGGAAGATCTTTTAGATCTGCCTCCCGTTTTCCTTTATTTTTACGACGCGGCTGTATCACATCTTCCTCAACAGGCTCAACCACATACAGTGTTTCCGTAAGTACTTCAGCCTCATTAAATATAAGCTCCAGTTCCAGCTGTCCGGAGATCGTTTCCAGTTTTTCGGAAGAACGGCCGTAACGCTTATTGTTTGCATCAGCGATCTGCTCGATCAGGCGCTCCATGTTTGTATTCAGCTGGTGAATCTGATCCTGCATGGACAGGATGACTGCCATAAGTGTTTCCCTGCTGAAATTATTCAGTTCTTCTTCTGTATATACTTTTGCCATGGATGCCGTTCTCCTTTATCTGATGTTCCTATTGTAACGCAAAGATAAAGAAAAAGCGAATCAGGCAGACAGGGTATTCGTCATTTTTACTAATAGATGAATACTCTGAAAAACTCAAAAAACTATTAGTTTTTCGGGCTTTTCAGAGTACTTATCCACAAGCCCTGTAAAGGGGCCTGAAAGTACTCCTGAATAAATGAAGGCAGCGGAATTATGAAAAGTGGATAACTCTTTTTCAGGACTTATGATGATTGGAAGATGTTTTTTTATTTTCTCTGTTTTGCACAGGATCTTATAAGATCTTATCCGGTCTGACTTCCTGGATCGGATGGCGTGCAACAATTTCCAGTCCCTGCATGAGATATTGGTACTGCTCTGGGGTGATCTCCAATGCTTCTTCTTTTGTGCGGGGCCAGTTGAATGCACCCAACTCCAGTCTTTTGTATAGAAGCAGGAAGCCGTCGCCTTCCCAGACCAGCCCTTTGATGCGGTCAGTACGTCTTCCGCAGAACAGGAACAGAATATCTTTTTGATACGGATCCAGCTGAAAATTGAACTTGATAATGGATGCAAGCCCCTCCATACCACGTCTCAGATCTGTGTAGCCGGTAGCGAGATAGATCCTGCGGAACCCGGAAGCATCATTCAGCATGAAAGATATCTCCGATACGTGACAGGAGTTCTGCTGAAACGGAATTGGATATCTCTACAGAGACCGGTCCTTTTCGGAGGATGATATCCGGATGGAATCCATTTCTGACAGACTCCTGTTTTATTGGAATGCTGATCTCTGCGAACGAAATCTTTTGTGGGCTGGTTTCATCTGCCGGGTCTGTGATAACCGAAAGGTCCTTTGATGTCGAAGCAGCAAAAGCTTCTTTTCTGAGAATCCTTTGCCAGTAAAAGAATTGTTTGTCTGAGATCCCATTAGCCCGGCACCATTCAGTTTTATTCATACCGCTGTTCAAACATTCATTCATGATCTGGGTCCAATGTTCAATGCGGACCTGACGTGTGATCTTATCCATAAGATCCTCCTTTAAAAAACTTTTAGTTTTACAAAGGGATTATCTCATGGTTTTAGGTGAAAAGCACGGTACTAACTATTTACCGTATACAAATCAACAGACTGTGTCGTACAAATAAAATTCAGCACATTTTGGTTGTAATATGCAAGCGTATTATCCGTATTCTTTTTCTCCTGATCTTCTCGAATAACCGCAGCAATTGTTTCTGCTGCAATTATAGAACCCATCTCATTCGGATGACAGCCATCGGAAGCATAAATTCTCTTTTGATCTGCTATTTCATAAAATCTTTGTCCCACATCAGCAATCAATGCCCCTGTCAATTCAGCTGCTTCATGATAAGATGCATACATTTTTTGATACATCTCATCATACTCCATTCCCAAAGCTTCCAGTTGCTTACTGTCACGTTCATACGCCCATGTTGCATACAGAATCGGAACAGCACCGCAGTCGGAAATCTGCTTGCATAGAAGCTCCACATTTTGCAGAAACTTTTTCTTTGAAGTAATCGGACCATTACTCATTTCCTGTAACACAACATAGTCCCATTTTTCATTCCAAAGTGCACTTTGTGTCAGCTTTCCCATCCTTGTCTTTTCATTCAGCTGCTCCGCCAACCTCGCACCACCACGAGTGTGATGAACTACCTCTGCACCAGTGAGTCTAGCCAATATATCTGGCATATGATTGGCAAAAGTAAAGCTGTTACCTAGCATAAGTATTCGCATAAAATCTTATCCCGTTCTACTATTGTTAAAAGTCTTTTTTCATAAGTATATGAAGATTATTACTCTGCTCACATATTACCAACTCAAATCACCTTTTATAAATTCCCGTACGGAAGAATCTCACAGCTTGGACATCTTCTATTTTCATATTTATAACGCTTTTTTTCACTGTCAGATAATTGTTCATACTTATTTTCCAATTGTTCATCTTCTTCCTCAGATTGGGAAATCAAGCCATTATTTAATATAATTCCCCAAGAATCAAAATCCGACAATACAACTCGTTTTTCGTCAATTGATAGCTCCATACACACATAATCCTGATCTTCCAGTCCGCAAGTCCAGCGTTCTGATCGAAGATCTGGTTTTCTGTTTTTCCAATTCTGTTTGTACCATGCCCATACAGGTAATTCAATTCCTCGTGGTGCAGGACCTATCTTGTTGCACATTTGCTCTACAAGCCAGCCATATTGCTCTTGAAATTCCGGCATAGAACACTTTTCAGGGTTACAATGAAAGCTATCGGATTGTTGAAGGATTTTCCAAATTTCTAATGGTTGTAAAGTCCATAACTGCATGCTTCTCTTCCCCTCATATTCTTCATCTGCCAATTATACCATGTTTTCTATGAATAGTACTATAAAGCAATCCATCAATTATTTTTGACAAATTTATTGTAAAAAGGAAAACCCGATTAACTGAATTTCCCTTTTATAGCACTTTCTGCATCTTCTCGCCGTATTCTATAATATGACAACACTTTTAAACAATCCTCATCCTCTACTGTTTCTTCATACTCATCAAAGATATTGCTGTAAATAATAGGGTTAACTATACCTTTCTGTATTTCTGTAAGAGCACTATAATGTTCCCACCATTCATCAGTGAGCCCAATTTCTTCAAAATAGAATCTATATATGATCATTGCTTCCGGCATAAGCAACAACTTATTAAATTCGTCATCATTACTGCCAAAAGCCTTTTCAAAAAATTCTTTTCCTTTTCCAACTTTCCCTTTGGTTGAATTCAAAACCGCTTGGATAGTACGAATAAACTTTCTATTCCAATATAGTCCAATATAGTCTCTATTGCTAAAGTACTCTGGATCTTCAATTGGATGATATTTCATTGGAAAAGAATAAATACTAATTCCTAGTTCTTCACACAAATCTACATTCAACTTAAGTCTCCAATATAATTCCAATGGTTTATCCTCGAAATTATACAAAACATAATTCGAAAGGCTTGTGTGTCCATGACGCACTGCTGTTCTAACAGCCTCTTCATAACGTTCATGTAGTTTCCAGTGATCAAATGCAATACGAACTGGTCTCACAGGTATCTCAAACATTTTTTCCATATTAGCATCATTTATCAATCTTGAATCAATACCTTGATTGAAATCAACATATCGTTTTCGCCCTTTTCTTTTATAGAACTCCTCAAATAATGGTTTTACAACATCATATGTCTCAAATACAGCTTCTTTTTTGGCAGTATAATCATTTAACAGATAGTGTTCTTCTAAAAGATCATATACATCCTGTATTTTTTCACCATATTTTTCAATCAATAATTTGTACTGTCTAACTACAGTTTTAATGTATCCTCGTTCATTATATCCTTCTTTGAGGTTTTTCACCGCAATTTCAAACATATTAGGAGGAACAAAGGTACTTCCCACCGTAAAACCAGCTTTTTTTATTTCATCAATAACATGATCATACTGACAAGATGCCAGAACATTGTTATCTAATAATAATAAATCTTTCTTTCCGCCAAATTTTTGATTAGTATATTCAATTTGCTCCGTAATTGGAAGAAAATCTTTATATTCCGGTTCAAGTTTAGGAACTGCACAAAATGCACACTTGTTGATACAGCCTCGGGTCATATATGCCAAATATCCATCATTGGCAGGATATACATAATCAATTTCTTCTAAAATTGAATAATCAAGTGGAAGTATATCAATAATCATGTCATTTCCCGGGTCTAACTGTCCTGGAGTGCTCAATGTTCCTACATACGGCCTAATACCCGTTGCTTGTTCGACTTGATCCGGCAAAATGGATGCCATGACCCCACCAATCATAACATCCTTTTCATTTTTACAGAGCTGTTTTGCAAAATTAATGGTCTGTATTGTAATGTCCCAATAAAATGTAAATAATGTAGTTATACCAACTCTATCGTATATTCTGTTTTCTGCTTTGAAATATTCCTTATTTCTGAAATATCTTCTATAATATTTCAAAAGTTCAAATATAATTATGTTTTCATTTACTAAAGGGATTTCGCCTAATGCTTCCTTGGTTCCTCGTGCAATATATTTACATATCTGAGGTTTATATTTTTCCCAAAAAATTGTATCGTCATTAGCATATAACTGTTTTAAAAGTGCTTCATATGTGTTGTTCAAAACAAGTTCTTTAAGATTACCCTTAAAAAAAGTAACATCATCCCCTAACCGCCTATAATAAGTTGCAATTTTCATAAGTCCCATTGGCGGATATTTATTTTTATAATTTGGTTCAACAAGCAAAATCTTTCTCATTTATTTGCTCAACTCTTCCTGTATTTTTTTTATTACCATTTCCGAATAATCTTTAGGTAAAATCATTTTGATAATATTATATATTTTTGCAATCAATTTTTGCTCTTTTTTCCCATACTTTGATAATGATTGTGTTAAATATTTATTACCCTTCTCGCCTTTTTCAGAACCATTTTTCTTTTTTTGAGTTGGTTCTTCTTGCGAATCCGAATGCTTATAAGTTTTTTCTATTTCGTTAAATACTCTATTCAGAACTTCATTTTCATCAGCATCTTTACGACGATTTTCTATTTCACGCTGTGCTTTTAGGGACTTGGCACGTTCTTCTTCTAGTTCCTTTTGTGCTGTCTCTCTCTCTTCAGTATCAATAAATCCGGCGTTATTCAATTTTTCTTTGTATTCTTCTTCCTTTTTTTGGAAATTACTCATCGTTTTTTGTGCACTTCTAACCTTACTTGCATAATGATATAAATTATAAAGTTCCGAATAAAAAAAAGGCTTCAATACTTTTTCAAATTGTTTTGTTGCAGGATTTTGATTAAAATAATCTCGTCTGGCATTAGGAATTAATCCATTATCAACAGCAAAAACTTCACCAATAAAGTAACTGTTTCCACGTTGTTCTTTAAAGTATTTTGGATATCCTATAGTTGACTCATCGCCAATTTGAATATTCTCTTTCCTCAGACGAATACATCTCATTTCATTTACAACCGGTATCTGTTTTTCAAACTTTGCGATTCCATACCACATCCAAGCAATTGGTTTTCCATCATTACCTTTGAAAATTTTAAAAGCAACATCTTTAATTTCATCGTATGATTTGCTATTATCCGATGTACCCTCAAGTAAATTCGTTTTATAAGGCTTAAATAACTGATTTCCATTCACAGTAATTGTATACTCATCTATTTTAAAATTATTTTCATTAGCAAAGTCCTGAATTTTTGATGAAAATATAAAATAATTTGCGTACGGCACTGGTGATACAGCCTGTAAGTATTTTATTACCTGTTCCTCATCCAACAAATCATCACTTTCAAAAATAACGTCTTCCATAATTACTTCAAAAAAATGATCATCTTCGTCTGCCGATTTATATTCAATTTCTGTAATTGTATTAATCAATTCTTCTGAAGATGGATGCTGTGTCGGATCATCAACAATCTCTTTTAATTTAACTCCATCCCACGTAATAATAGATTCCTTATCTTCACCCTTTGATGTCGTTCGGAAAATTAGTTTATCACAATACCCTAAACCTGCTAATCTTCCTATTCCTCGAAATCCTTTTTCTGTATCTCGATCTTTATCAGAATCTGCTACATCCAACATTTTTTTCTTAAATAAATGTATCGGAATACCACATGCATTGTCATATACACAAATTCTTCGCTTAGAATATTCAATAGAAATATCTATATAAAAATCATCTGGCTCTGCCAGCTTACTGGCAATTGCCTTATCAATAGAATCTGCTGCGTTCTGCACAAACTCTCTATATACAGTAAAACTATTTTCATACATAGCTACTGTTAAATTTTCAAGGAAATTTTTTCCTACAGCCATATTCAAATACCCCTCTACTGTTTATATTGTTTGTAAATCGGCTTAGGAAATTTAATATTAAGTAATGACCGAAATACAGGATTTTGTACTATATATTCACCTTGTTTCAAACGAGTCATCATGTTCTTGTATACCGGTGGCACAAATTTATAATCAGGCTTTGCAATTTCGATTGCATTAGTCCTTCCATATGCATGCGTAGAACAGTTTCCCGTTACACGGTTATGTATAGCACTTCTAAATTGTTCTGCTGAAAAAAGAATTATTCCCAATGAACGTCCTCTTTCTGCAATATCTAAAATCTGACGTAAGATTGGTGAACTCTTAGGCGTATCAGTCGAAGCATACTTATTTAACTCATCAATAAAAATAACTATTTTTTTCGGCGGATTGACATCTTTATCTTCACTAAATTGACCTAACTGTAAATCATAAATAGCTCTAATCGCATCTCCAAATACGAAGCCCTGCATATCTTCATTTAATTTTGCAATATCAATAACATGGACTTCGTCCTTTTTTATATGTTTCAGCGCTTCTCCAATTCGAACCTCTTCACCATTATCTCGTACAGAATCAAAAATCTCATTTCGATAAATAGACTTTCTTATAATTCTATTGAATTTTCTCCAACTGTTTACTGTTATTTCCTTATCTCCACCAGATCCAGCTTTACAATACTTTTGAACTTCATCCAAAAAATCGTCCCATCCATCAAGTCCTCCAAAACTCCCTTGATTAGAAATAATATAGTTCAGAATCGAATCCATTGTCTGCTGTGGATCATCCATACTTGCAAACATCAAATCCAAATTGTCTTTATCTTCTTCATATGAATACTTATATAGATGTGCTTTTCCCTGACTTCTTTGGTTATCATATGCTTCTCTATGTAAATAGGTATTTCCAATCTTATTTTCTGCATACGGATAGTAATATTGAACATTCTTAAATGGTTCTGTTGACATATGTAATTTTTCATAAAGAGCATAGGTTGCATTTTTCTCGGCAACTGATTCGTATTCATTAGGCTCATCCAAAGCAAGCAAGTCCTTTCCTTTCACATTAAACAAAACAAAAGCGACATCATCGTCTTGCTCTGGATTACTCATGCACTTATCTTGAATTGCCTTTAAAAGAAACATAGCATATGAAGTTTTTGCTGCAAGTCCAGATATTCCTGAAATGTTTAAATGTGCCCCTTCTGGACCAATCAAAAAACGAGAATCCATTTGAACCGGCAGCTTGATGTTATCCTCGTGTCCATTATACATTTCCAAATAACCACATGTCACTGGATTTTTGACATTTTTAAGTCCCAAAGCTTCTGCCACTTCATCTTCATTTGCCAATTCAACTTTTTGATTATTAATCAAAGGAATATATATATTTCCCGTATTTCCTATAACTTTTGCTTTTACATAGTTCATTCCAATACGATGTGTATTTTCTGTTGCATCGACATCTCCAAAATCGTTCGACACATAATCTGCCAAAAAATTTGCAGTATCTGTAATATGAGATATTTCTTCAATGACACCATAAGAAACACTATGTTGAAGATGATTAACTT
This sequence comes from Blautia luti, assembly GCF_013304735.1. Taxonomy (GTDB): domain Bacteria; phylum Bacillota; class Clostridia; order Lachnospirales; family Lachnospiraceae; genus Blautia_A. Next base: position 39,806 of record NZ_JAAITI010000011.1, on the reverse strand, counting down.
TCACAACATCGAAAGGGTTTAATATCAAATCCTGTTTTGTCCAAAAATAAAAATCATCTATTGTCGATGGATTCTTTTCTGTCGCAATTACTTTTCCTATCACTTTTCCCATAACACTATCTCCTAAAAAAGATTCAAAAACATTGTATCACTAAGATACTTACTTTTTGCAAAACACTCTGTCACATAAACCGGATACAAGTGATTTGCCCATCTACTGTCAGCTCCATAGCAGACAGGATTTCTTTCATTTATTATGTTTGCTGAAATTAAATCCACTTCTTCTGTTTCTAAGCCATTATGAATCTGTTCATCTGTAACCAATATTTTTTCTATTTTTAAAATGCCATCAAAAGTATTTGTCGTATATCTTTTATCTCTTATTCTCAAATACCATACAGCATATCTCATTCCTTCAAGTCGTGGAGAACTATACATACTCACTGGAGTTCTATGATATAGCGGAAGATCAGCAATCATATTTGAATTATTCTTACCTTTCTTATCTTTACAGTTTTCTGGATTAAATGATTTTGATACTCCAACAACAAAACTAAAATTCTTTTGAAACTGACGCTTTTCTCTGTCATTTCTTAAATGATCTACTCTGTATTCCAACGAGCCATCTTTGAGCAAATATCTTCTATTATTGATTTTATGTTCAGCTACCAATTTAGTCACCATGGCTACTTCTCTTTGAATCATCAAATCCTGAATAACCGCTATTCCTTTTCCTTCTATACGATCAAACTCATCAACTTTTGTTGCATATGGAATAACATCTGTAAATTGAATTCCTATTGTTTCTAAATAAGATTCCTCATTAAGTTTTTTACAGAGATTTGCAAAAAAAACTTTTTTATTCCAATCACTCTGGCTTGCAACTTTAGGCAACGCAATTGCCAGCCTACGATCAAACTCATAACTATGCATTACTTTATCTATACGTTGACAGCAGCTAACGCCTACCTGTCCCGCAATAACTGGATATACCTTATTTTTGTATGCGATATCATCAACTTTATATGTGTGTCGTGATCCATCTAAAAAAAATCCAAATAATGGTTTATCGTTTGCAATAGAATCTGCCTTTCTTTTCAAATTGATAGACCCATTTGGAGGTACAGTTTCTCCGTATCGTTCCCATGTTATTTCTTGATGATCATCATAAGCAAAAGATAACACATCTGATCCTTCATAAGTATACTTAAATGTCTTATAACTTTTTCCATTTGTCTCTTTTGCAATAATGTCCATTATATTACTCAATGCTGTCCCCCTCTTTCGCATTCGGGATAAAACAAATATCACTTAATTGACATCCCAAAACATAACATAAACGAACAAGCACCTCTAGTGAAACCATCTCATTCTTACTCAGCTTTGCAAAAGTACTTGTACTCAGTTTTGCTGCCAATCTCAATTCCGTTTTGGTCATTTTCTTTTGCTTCATAACAACCCATAAGTTATTATAATTTACCATTTCTGATCCCCTATCAATACAGCAAGATATATGTACATTCTAGCATTAAAGCTGCCGTTTTACAATCATGAAACTTTCGTTTTCTCGAAACTTTATAACGCAGAATTTACTTTCACTTCTCAAAAAACAAGGCTTAGATGGTGCACTGCCACTCTAAGCCTTCACTATCTTTTTTGCCAACGTTACTTTTTCAAACGTTTCATCAATATATCTAACAATTCTGTGTTATTATACGGCATTTCTTCAAACCGAAGTCCTCTACTATGCCATGGTTCTTCCTCATAAAGCCGGTTTCTATTCGGCATGGTGTCCAGCTTTCGAATGGCAGCCATAATTCGATCTGTCTGTCCGGCAGCGTTCTCTGGAGCTAACAGTTCCTATGAAATATATCTGAAAATATTTCTCAGACCTCTTTTGGCTCCTGCTGTATACATCACTTTATATTTCATATTCCAAATTCCCGTTTCATTTCTGCTTCAACTTCATCTGCTGAATATACTCTGCCAGCTTTAATATCTTCCATGCCTTTTTCTATTTCTGCATCGAACTGTTCCTTTGTAAAAGAACCATACGCAACAGGTTCCTCATAAGCCGGAAGTTTCATTTCAAAAGGAATTCCTCTCTGGAGTACAATCTGTCTCAGAAACATTCCTACCGCATTGGACATTGGAATACCAAGTCGATCAAGTACCTGCTCTGCCTGTTCTTTCACTTCAGGCTCAACACGTGCAAATACATTTGCTGTTCTTGCCATAGATATCGCCTCCTCTTTTTTCTTCATTATATTTCGTTTGATTGCAAATTCCAAGCAGTTCGCAATCTTTTTTATTATTTATACACTGGCAGGTGGCAAACGGCAGATAAGGTATCTATAAAAATTCTGTTTTTCTTAATCACTCTGCCACCCATCAGTCTTTTAACCGAATACAATTTTCCTGCTTCTCATTTATCCGATACTCCAGTTCATTCTTCATCCGGCTTCTTACATTACGCATTGTCCTCCCAGATATTCCCTCGCATATTCAAATAAATCCGTCGGTATATTGAGTGCTTTCAAAATCGGTACTATTAATACAGCCCCCGAAAGTGAACTGATAAGCCGGAAGTGAAACCAACAATAACGGTGATAAACAAATTGTAAATTAATGTGCTGCATCGACTCCTGCAAGTGCTTTTTTGCCGATAATGTTTCCTACAATCAATTCATCACCCCAGTTGAACAGTTACTGTAACCGTTCGCTTAAAATGAGCAGGACAGAAAATAAAACTAGTTTTTTCAATATAATCTTTGTTGCACTCATATAACTTCCAAAAAAATAGAGACGCTTCTAAGTTACCGTACAGCTAATGCTATATCACAGGGGTAACTTAAAAACGCCTCTTTATACAATATTAAATTCTACTTATCCTAAATCAGTTTCGCATCAAATAATTATGCAATTTTTTCGTGCTTGCACAAATTCACGCATCAAATAATGTAAGTTTGATGTAAATCACTGTTTTATATGGATTTGACCAAATGAAGTACATCCCGTTATTTTAGTAAAACGGTACATCCTTACATCATTCTAGTACAGCTTTGCACCAGCCGGGATATGGTTATCAACCATGATCAGATGCAGTTCTTCATCTTCGGAATCCTTAAGGTTGTTTACTGCGCTAAGCAGCATACCGCAGGACTCGATTCCCATCATCTTACGTGGTGGAAGGTTTGTGATAGCGATCAGTGTCTTGCCTACCAGTTCTTCCGGCTCGTAATAAGCGTGAATACCGCTTAAAATTGTACGATCTGTGCCTGTTCCGTCGTCCAGTGTGAACTGAAGGAGTTTCTTGGACTTCGGTACTGCAACACACTCTTTAACCTTAACAGCTCTGAAATCAGATTTGCTGAAGGTATCAAAGTCAACTGCTTCTTCGAACAGCGGCTCTACTTTTACGTTGGAGAAGTCAATCTTCTCGTTTGCAGTAAAGAATCCGTTGTTATCATTCGCCGGAGCAGCTTCTTCGGAAGTGCCATTTGTTGACTTTCCAGTTTTCTTATCAGCGTCCAGGGACTTCATTGTCGGGATTAATTGAACGATTCCTTCCACCCTTGTCCGCCGAGCTCCGTCAGGCACCGTACACATCCAAAAACCGATTTTTTTGGTCTTCCACTGAGGTCCATAGAGCCACAAGTCAGCTGTGTCATTCGTGTTGTACAAATTGTTTTGATATATAGATTGTCTCTTCAAGTAACAAGACAATTCTCTACTTATATTATAATCTTTCCCTGGAGATTTGCAACAATTTCCTGCTTTTTCTCCTGTGTCGCTTCCGCATAAACATCCATGGTTGTTGTAATATCTGAGTGACCCATGATACTTTGGATCACCTTCAAATTCGATTCATTCTCACACAGTCTTGTGCAGAATGTGTGCCTCAAATGATGAGCTGAAAAATGAGGGATAATGAGTGGTTCTCTATCCTCTTTCTCTGCTTTTTCTATTTCTTCTTTGTTATATGCAACTCTTGCCCTTTCAATCGCTCGATTAACTGCATTTGGTAAATATACCGTTCCGGTTGCCGTTACAAAAACGAAATTTGAATATCCATCAATCTCTTCTGAGGAAAAGCCAATGCACTTTTGGATCTCATACTCATCCAAAAAAGCATTGAACACTTCATCGATCATCGGAATAGTTCTCCGTCCTGAAATCGTCTTTGGTGTAGAAATATGCTTGACCGATTTTCTGTTTTCATCAGGTCTGTAGATAAAAGTATGATTCACACTGATAATGCGCTTTTCAAAATCCAGGTCATCCCATCGAAGACCGATGCATTCACCAATTCGCATTCCTGTTCCAAGAAGGACCGTTATAATAGGTACCCATCCTTGATATTCCCGATGGGCTTTTAAGTAATCCATAAAAGCTTTCTGCTGTGGAATCGTAAGCGCATGTCTCGGATTATCTTCCCAGATATGGCTCTTTTTGATTTCTGCCATTAATCCGTCTGTTGGATTTTGTCTGAGCAGTCCATCCCTTACAGCCATCTGGAATGCCGGATGCAACTGTGTATGTATACTATCCAGCGTATTTGCTTTCATTTCTTCATCCAGGATAATACGATAATAGAATTTTTTCACATCAGAATATTTGATCTTACCAATCAGTCTTTTTCCAAATGTTGGTCTGACAAAGTGATTATACATATAGAGATAATTCACTTTTGTTGATGGTTTCAAATCATATTTCTGTTCGATAAACCGATCATACAGTTCATTCAGCGTCATCCTGTCAGCCAGCTGCGGATTCAGTCCATCTTCTTTGTCGCGGATGATTTTTCTTTCTTTTGCTCTGAGTTCAACCAATGTTTTTGCGTAAACAGTTCGTCTATTTTTATCTAAATCTGTATAAGAATAAGAATAGCGACCGTCTTTTCTCTGACTCTCACCGGTTCGCAACACATACCCCCGGCTGTCTTTTCTTGATTTTGCCATCCTCTCACCTCACTAATCGTGAGGAGCATCTTAGCTGTGCTTATCCTGTCGGTATAATAGTTCCAATCCTTTCTTAAGCACCTGCCCTTTTGTAAGATCGTACTTTTCAGCATAAGCTTCCAATTGCTTCTGCTCAGCATTGGAGAAACGGATGGTGAAACGATAATTCATGGGATCATCACTCTTTGGTCTTCCCATCTTTGCCATACTATTTCCTCCTTCCTTACAACACTATTATACTTTATGTCCGACAACAAGTCAACGTGTTTTGCTCCTCATGTATTACATTTTATTTTTTATAATTCATCTCTGAAATTTTCAAGATATTCATCCACAATCTCTGTATTGACCAGAACAACTCTCTTCACATGATAGACTGCTTTCGCATCTTTCGCTAATTCCTGAAATGTATGCAACCCCATAGAATATAATTGTGCCCCTTCCTCATAACGGACAAATTTCTTTCTTCCGACCTGCACCAGCTTTTCCAATTCTGGAATTTCTTTTCTGACTTTAGGCATGAAAAAACCTCCTTCCTTCGTACATAAAAAAATATCTTTCATATATACAAAAGAAGGAGGGTGAAAATACAGCCTCTGATATGCAATTTTTTTCGGATTTAGAGAAAAATTATGTATTTGTTAAAAGTCAAGTTTTTGAGTTATTTTGATTTTTCTAAAATTCTTTTCTCTCACACCCTGTATTTTCCCCCTCCATCTTTTGTATATGTAAGAGGGTTCGTAGATTAGAGCAAGATCCACCCAGGTATTACCGTATCGCCATTTTATGGCTACGGCATACCTCCGGGTAAACCTCTTGATGGGGATTCCGATTCCCCATACCCTCGTACAGACATCAAAGATATCTGTTGGCTCTCTATCAAAGATAGTCGCAGCACTTTATATAACCGGAAGGGACAGCCGGTTAAAAAGTGTAATCGCACATCCAAGATGTCTTATCAAAAAAGAAGGAGGACTATGGCACCAAAGAAGAAAGAAAAGAATCTCAAGAGGAGTAACATCATCACATTAAAATTAACGGATATTGAATTGGCAGTATTAAATGAAGCCGTTGACGTTACAGGACTTTCTCGTTCTGAATATGTGAGAAAACTCCTGCTTGAAAAGCAAATCAATCACCAAATTGAAGTTGTTGCAGACATGAACGATCTCAGAAAACTGGTCAGTGAATATGGAAAAATCGGATCGAATCTCAATCAGATTGCCAAGCATTTTAACAGTGGTGGCAGTCAGTCTCGTGCTATAGAAAACGAAATCCATCAGTGTATCACGGACTTATTCCTATTGAGAAAAGAGGTACTGAAACTGGCAGGTGGTATGAATGGCAATCGTAAAACACATTAAAAGCAGAAATGCAAATTACTCGGCTGCTATTAATTACCTTCTGTTTGAACATGATGAAAAAACCGGAAAAAAGATTGTAGATGAATCCGGTCGAAGCATCCTGCGAAAAGAGTTTTATATGGATGGTCTGAACTGTGATCCGATGTCTTTTGACAAGGAATGTGAACTGACAAATGCTCATTTTCACAAAAACAAGAAACGTGAAGATATCAAAAGTCACCACTACATTATCAGCTATGATCCAGCCGATGTTACAGAAAATGGACTTACCGGTGAGAGAGCACAGACAATCAGTTTAGAACTTGCAAAGCAGATGTTTCCCGGATATCAGGCACTGGTAGTTACTCACACCGATGGCCACAATGAATCCGGAAATATCCATACTCACATCGTCATCAACAGTGTGAGGAAGACTGCAGTGGAAAGGCAGCCTTATATGGATAAACCACATGAAGAAGTTGCCGGATACAAGCATCGTTCCACGGATAAATTCATGAACACTTTTAAGAAAACTGTCATGGATCGTTGCCTACAGGAAGGACTTCACCAGATAGATCTTCTTGCTCCGGCTGAAAGAAAAATCACTCAGAAAGAGTATATGGCACAGAAACACGGCCAGCAAACAATAGATGAGATCAATCGGAAAATTATCGAAGATGGTCTCAAACCAACATCCACCGTATTCCTTACGCAGAAAGAATATTTGCGACAAGCGATTGATGAATGTGCTGTCACTTCCAGTAATTTTGATGAATTCCAATCTAAACTTCTGGAACTATTTCAGATCTCTGTGATTGATCATCGGGGCAGATACAGCTATCTTCATCCTGATCGACAGAAGCGGATTACTGAACGTGCACTGGGAACACGATATGGAAAAGAACACCTGGAACAGACCTTCTTACGCAAAGATCCATTGGCTATTCTCTACGTCAGATCTCACCTTCGCCTGGTTGTAAATCTCCAGACAAATGTGAAAGCAATGCAGAGCCCGGCTTATGCTCATCGGGTAAAACTTTCTAACCTGCAGCAAATGGCAAATACCATTATCTATGTACAGGAACATGGATTTGATACGCAGTCAGATCTGAAAAATACACTGCTTGCATCAAAGCAGGAACTAAAAGAAATGCAGACACAGGTTGCTCAGCATCGGTCCAATCTAAGGATCCTCAATGATCAGATCCGCTATACCGGTCAGTACTACGCAAATAAGAAAGTTTATTCCCAATTTTCAAATGCAAAGTACAAAGGAAAGTACCGAAAAGAACATGCGAAGGAAATTCAGAAATATGAAGAAGCCAGAGATTGGCTGAGATCCTTTTATCAGGATGGAAAGATGACAAGCCTAAAAGCCTTGACTTTGCAAAAAGAAAAACTGCAACAGCAGATAGCTTCCGAAGAAGAAGCAATAAGCAGCTTGAAAGAAAAATTAAAAGATCTGGATACTGCCGATCAGAATGTTGATGCCATTCTTCAGATGCAGATTCCAGAAGCAGAGAGATCAAAAACCAAAGATCTCGAACGATAACTATCACAAAACGAAGGAGGAACTATTACATGACACAAGAAGAATTTAATGTTGTATTTGAACTTCAAATGAGGAAATGTGCTGATATCCTGGCACATAAAAAGAAAGAATATACCGGTGACAATATTGACCGCCTCAGTGCATTCAAGATTGCTGCCGCTTTACAAAACTGCGATCCAAAAGCAGCACTGGCCGGTATGATGTCGAAACATGTCGTATCCCTTTACGATATGTGTTATTCCACTCTGTTACATTTTGACATGGAACAGTGGGATGAAAAGATCACAGACTGCATCAATTATCTGATTCTTTTAAAAGCTCTGGTAAAGGAGGAACAGGCCTATGGATCACATTGAAACAGCTATCTTAAACTGCTATGGGATCCGAGAAGCAGAACAGAATATGGTCTTTGCTGCCAGGCTCACACAACACGGACATACGATCCAGAACATGGCAGATCTGATGGATCTTTACCATCAATCCTACAGTCAGAAGACCGTAGAAAACATTGCAGGACTTCCCCATCCAACAGTACAGAAATTCATGGTCATTACCGTGGCTGTTGTTGGTGCAAGCAGACGCTTCCTGGCACAGATCACAAGGCATCAAAACGAAGTAAAGTACATGAGTGCATCTCTGCAGTACAGCAATTATTCCGGTCATGCTGCATTTGCTATTCCATATGGAATCATGAAAGCAGATAAAGAAATCCAGGATATTTACAAGGAAAGCTGTCAGTCAGATCTGGATCACTATGCAGAGCTTTGTGAATTAGGCATTGATCATGATTCAGCCGGATATGCTACACCTCAGGGACTTCGAAACGTACTGATCATCAGCGCGACACCTTACCAGTGGAAGCATATGATCGGCCAGAGAACCTGCAGAAGGAATACGGATGAAACCAGGATTGTGATGCTCTATATCTGGCAAAGATTGTACAAATTAAGCCCGATCCTTTTTGCACCGGATCTGACCGGTCCATTCTGTCAGAGAGGAAGTTGCATGGAAAAACAGATGTCCTGCCAGAATCCTATTTCAAAACTTTGGATGCCATCAGATATCTTAAAAGCAGATTATCCATTGCTCATCAGAAGGGAGGTGAGCAGCTATAAAGATTAAACTGATTGACTTTGGTCTGAAAGCAGATCATCATCCCTTCCGGCCACATGAAAATGATGCCGGTGCTGATGTATTCATGCCTTATGATTGCGTATTAAAACCAGGTGAGATTGCAAGAATTCCGCTTGGATTCGGTCTCATCATCCCGGATGGATTTGCCGGATATGTCTTTCCTCGAAGCAGCATGGCAGCAAAAGGACTGGTATGCGAACTTCCACCGATTGACTCCGGTTACCGTGGTGAGATCCATGCCATTATCAGTAACGTGAGCACATCTTCTCAGACCATTCATAAAGACACACGCGTCGGTCAGCTGGTAATCACACCAGTCGTGATCGCAGACTTTGTCCTGGACCTTGGTGAAGGACGAGGAACTGGGGCATTTGGAAGTACAGGAGAATAATACTATGATTACATTTGGAAGAAAATTAAAACACTTAAGACAGAAAAATCATCTTACTCAGAAAGAACTTGGCATGGCTGTTGGCTTTCCCGACAGCTGTGCCGATGTCCGGATTGCTCAGTACGAAAGCGATGTCCGAACACCGAAAGAGGATCTTATGAAACTCTTCGCATCAACACTCGGTGTTCCGGTTGAACTCTTTACCGTACCGGTACTCTCAGAACCCAGAGAGTATGAGGCCGCGGAGTATTGGAGGTATGAACTTGGGGCAGAGTTGGGTTGATTTTTCCCCGCTAGCTAAAAAACGTCTGCGTAAAACGAATTTGTTTTATGCAGACATTTTCTCTAACTTTGATTTAGAAAATTTATATAGCAATGATTGCCGGAATGACAAGACAGAACCACGTCCTAATATTTCCTGAATATCCGTGGAAATAATATACTCTTCATTTAAAAGAGCTAATCTGAATTTATCTAAAATCATTTCCCGATTCTGGGAGTCACCAACATGATACACCTTCATTTTTTTGCAACTTGTTACTAAAAATTGCATCAGAAAATTTCTATTACCCTTATACATAATAGTATTAGTTATATCTTCTTCCGGATTCATTGCTTCTTCTGTTAAAGCGACTGATCAGAGAATAGCTCAAATCACCAGTGAGCTGAGTACACAGAAAGTCATTCAAAAACACTGCGATTCTTACCGGCTCTGCCGTAAAGTGATTGAAGATTGCAAATCTGCAAAAAATCCAAAAGCTTACCGTACCAAGCATCAGGCAGAATACCAGCTCCACGATTCACTAAAAAAAGAACTGCAAGATCTCGGTATTACCAAAATCCCAAGCTCTAATAAAATTCAGAAGCGGATTGAACATCTTGAATCTGAACAAGCTGCTACTGTCCGAGGAAAACAGGAATTGCAGAAAAAACAGAAAACACTAGATATCATCCAGCAGAATTTCACAGTACTACTCAATGCTCCTCATATATCAAACAACGATATCAATCGTACCGTTGCACCACCACTTCAACACTAATATCAGAAACGTTTTAAACCGTATAACACAAGAAAACTGATTCCACCGCAATGGATCAGTTTTCTTTAAATAATGGCTACTTCATTTTTCTCTTTTTATATAATCCTACAATCAAACCAAGACTAACGATACTTATAGCGAGTAATAGCCATACATGCCTGCTTGTTCCCAGACGAACCCCTGTTTCCGGTATTAATTGTGTGTTTTCGTTTGTGATTTTTAACTCGATCACATCTCCTCGTGCAGCCTCAATCCGCTGTTTCATGACAGCCGTATTTCCATTCGATGTTGCCTGCACTGGATTTGAATACTTATCATTCTCTTCTTTTTTAGAAATCGAAACAGCGTATTTTGATGTATCAACAGTTTCTGTTATTATGATATCCGAAGATATATCTACATTTTTTAATGTAACTTTATCTCCATGTTTCAAAGAAGTTCTAATTGTCTTGCTACGCAGCTTTTGACCATCTTCCCAATAGAGAATTTCCATATCAAATGGCTTCTTGCGGTTTCCAAGTGGACCAGTGACTTCCTTTGTAATCTCAACCGTCACCCCGCCTTTTTGCGGATGATTGACGATATGTCTGTCCGAAACAGCTCTCCAAGTATTTGTCATCGATGATTTCTCATATAGGAATAAAATACCGGATTCTACATCGACCATATATAAATTAAAGTTATCCTGATACTGTGTTTTGGTTTTATCTGCTTTGTCCTTTTTGTTTGGAGTAACAGATTCTACCATCCAGTATCGTCCGTTCTCAAAGTCCTCCGGTAATTGAAGCATTCCATTTTCATCTGTTTCTAAGGAACGATACGTCGTACACGTTTTTCCATCCTTTTTCAGAACGATATCGTCCTTGCTCTGTGTATTGTCATAATCTACTGTATATCCTGTATCATCCGCATATTCTTTCGTAACATCATCATACGGTACTTTGTAGAACAGAAAACCTGCACCAGCAAGTCGGTTTCTTGGAAGATCATCCGTCTTTAAGAAACTTCGTTCAGCAAGATTGAAATGCAGATTCTGCACTTCCAGTTCCATCTTGGAAACATCCTTGAACTCATTCTCATCCTTCGGGAATATTTGTTGTCCATTTGAATCGAAATACTGAATCTCTGGATAAATAACTTCATAATATAGGAAACCATCCCCGTAGTCCGAAGAATAATGTGTCTTTCCTATCTCGATTTCTTCCACCTTATATTCCACCGGATTTCTGTCCTGGAATAGTGGAACATTGTCGACTGTGTGTTCCCATCCGTTCTCTTCATTCAGCAAGAATTCCTGTCCTGTAGAAATTCCATTCTGATACAATCTGATTTTCACCTGTTTTTCCGTCAGTGCATCATTTGGATTTTCCCATGTCTTTTTGATATGCAGAGTGCCTGTTTTAGCAAAATTTCGGATATTAAGGCTGGTATCTCCTCGCTGAAGCAGAACAGATTTTCCGTCTATCTTACCATCAACTGGTGCCTTAACAGCCTCCTGATTTTCGTTAGCCTCCCTATCCACCAGTTTTGCATCAGTGATTTTGAATGCTCCATTGGCAATCTCAACTGTGATCTGTATATCTCCTGTGTCTACATATCCCGTCGGTAAGTTTGTCTCTCGCAACAAATACGTCTCAGTTGCTGTTCTGTTCTGTTTGTTTTCATCTTGTAACGGAATGTGAAGTTGTGCGATTCCGTATTTATCAGTTGTTACCGTTTCCTCCTCAACACCGTTCTTACTGACAGCAAAATTGATCTTCTCCATTCCCCGTCCGGTAGACTCATCAAATTTGTTCAGTGTGAGTATTCCCTCTTTCTGATAACGGTTCTCCAATTCAATAGTAAGAGTCTCACCACCGCGTCCAATTCCACGTCCTGTGAATTGAATTCCACTTTCTGGATATGCTTCCCATGAATTTACATTATCTCCTTGTTCATGAGAATTGTGAACATTGTACCAACCTGAAAATTTCACATTCGAATCTTTTGGCTTATAGTTGTACTCTTTTAATGTGTATTTCCAGAATGAGTCCGCCTTAACGATCCACGTACAGCTTGTATGTGTATCATCTGTCCATGTACCTACAACTTCTATTGGAGCATCCTCCGCTTGCGGAGCTTCTGCATCCGGTTTCTGGCTATCTTCTGAAGGAAGCACAAGTTTCATATGCTCATGAAATGCAGGTGGCTGAGGTTTTCCATCTAAAAGCTTTTCATCCATATCTACCTGGATATAATAATCTTTCTTGACTTTCTCTATTGCTTCCGGCATTCCGACAAAATCTTTCTTTACTGTCAGGTAACCATTTTTTGCTACAATACGTCCGTCAATATGCCACCCATCGGACATTTCACTTTTGAAAGAATACCAATAAATGGTGAAGAATTCGGTATCTAATTTCGATGGCGGAATCTCCCTGTCTCCGATACGAATCATACGTCCGCTTTCACGAATTGTCTGGAATACCTCTTCATCGGAAGGAATTCTATCTATCTTGTAGATATAGTCTCCATTTCCAATATATCCCTCATCTGGTTTAGTTCCCTGCAAAAGTTCTTGCACTCTCTTATTTCCATCCGCATACTGTTCCCACGTAGATGGATTCTTATTTCCAAGAACTGGAACATCATGCAATATACTTGCCTTCACATTACAGTTTGCCACGGCAACCGCACTTGTATAATCGTCTACATTCGTGGTTGGTAATGCTACCGAACCATCTTCCGGCATCGCTGACTTACAGATATAAAACTGTACCTGTTTTCGATTTTGGTTACTCACCTTACGCCACGCTGCATAGAGGGTGATTGGCTGTCTTGCATTATTATTTATAAGATCAGAAATAGAATCCCCTGCACCGCATTCCTGCCACTTTCCGTCTTTGTTTCTGTAATCCCAATGATCGAATTCATACTGTTCCAACTCTTTGCTGTCATTATCTTCATGATCATAAACCAGAGGATATGGTGACTTAACGTTATGTTTTCCAGCTTCTATTTCATTCTCATAATCATCTGTATGTCTTGTCTTATTCTCAACCTGAGGGGTCAACTTAGCTTCCTTAGGAAGTTTCTTCATATAACGAGTTGTATTATAGATAACCCTGACTGCCCCAGACTCCAGCGGTTTGTCTGCGATCACCTCATAAGATGAGTTAACATTCGGAATTTCAAATTTTACCTTATCATCTCCGGACGGTTCCGGAAGAACCTCATTTTCGTCCCTGTCATTAGATGTACAACTCCAGACAATCTCCTTGCCATAATACTCACCTTCTAAACTTGCCCTCTTTGGTACTTCCACAGTATATGCTTCCCCATGGCCTACATACTGTCTCTTAATCGCCTCTCTTTTGGTCAGGTTCAGTGGATCCAACACTTCAATCAGATGAAAACTTCCCTCTACACTGAAATGTCTTCCTGCCAGCCCAACCTGAGAAGAAAGTCCTGTCAAACGATCAAAATAATTTTCGATTCTGTCTGGATTCAGTGGGTTTGGCTGTGAGAAATAATAGACAGATACATCTTTCCCGTTTTTCAGGACAGGAATATACCATGTACCATCGTTGTCCTTATAAGGGTGCTGTACAAACACACGGCTGTCTGTCGCATAACCAAACAGAATCTTCTCTTTCTGATCTGCGCCGGGCTCCAGCTTGCTCGGAGTGAAACCAAACTCACTGTAAATTTTAGAAATCGTATCATCTGGTTTAGCTCGCAAATAATAACGACTGGCTCGGCCACTGTTTGCTTTGATTATGTAATGCTGCTCAGCATTGAGGTTCTTTATCAGCTTATAATGTCCATCGATAAATACATAAAAACTGATATTTGCTTCTTTTGTTGCTGCCGGTTTTTCTGTATTATCAGGAACAATCACATATGGACGTACTGCATCATCTGGCTTAATAGTAAAGCTCATGGTATGCTCTTCTTCATTTTTACTCCATGTAACTGCTGAAAGAGTACCATCTTCCTCTCTGCATTCCCAGTTTATATCCTGCGTTTGTTCTTCTACACGCGGCTTTGTACTAACTGTTCTTGTAAGTGTTGACTTTCTTGCAACAAAATCAATTGCCGGAAGATCACGCAAAGCTGTTTGGCTGTAAACCTGTCCATCGTCATCCTGTACTGTCACACTGTAAAAACCGTTATATCTATCATCGTCGTGTTCGAGTAAGGTCTTTGCATTCATGGTGATCATATTCTGTCCGTCTGGCAGGTAATACACATCCATCGGCTCTCCGGACTTTCCTATATAAATACATTCATGACCTTCTATCGTGTATTTCCCTGCATTATGGATTGTATCGTAATCTCTCTTGGAATAATAAAAACGCTCTTTTGCTCCATTTTGAATAGAACCATCGTAATGAAATTTTTCAAAATGCTTTTTTAACTCATCATTAGAAATATAATAATAAACTGTTCCCGGCTTTGTTGTAGTATCTTTTATAACAGGAATTTCTTCGTTTAGAACATTATATCTCTCATAATTTACAAAAGTATAGAATTTAATGTTCAAGGTTGCTGGTGCAAAAGTGCTGCATGCAACCGTATATGGTTGCTCTATCTTCCCAATAGAAAAGGTTAGTTTATCGCCCTGTTTCACCGGAAAAATTGTTTCATTTTCATCCTCACTGGCACAAAGCCAGTCGCTTTCCTTCGTATCTCCTGGATCAACGGAAATTGTGACCGCAGAATCTTTCTTATAGTAACTCACCGTTCGATTTCCATCCGGATTGATCACTGTAACCGAATAGAAACTGTTCTTATTCTGCTTAATCTGGTCTGAATTATTATCCGGAATTTTTTCGCCATCAGATGCTCCTTTTGGCATATAATAAACGTCTGTTGGTACAGTTGTTTCCTGCTTGTCCAGGTTATAAGATACATATTGCTGTCCTTTATAAGTTACCACTGTCGCCTGTGCTAATGTCTTCTCACCACGGACTGTATATGGAAAATAATTTCCGGACTGTGTTTCCTCTGCATTCAAGCCGAACTCTCTATAAATCTCAGCAAGATCACTGACAGATAAATAGCATCTGCCCTGACGGTTCCATTTATACACCTTTTTCAGAGAATCAGCCGGCAGCTTTCGAACCTCATTGTCTGCATATATATAAAACTGAATGTCAAAGGCTGTCTGATCCGCTCTCTGGATCACATAAGACTGTGTGATCTTTCCGATTGTGAACCTCGTCTGGTTCCCTGATTCCCGTATACCATCTATCACCTTATCATCTGTTCCCATACAGGTCCATTCGATCTGGTCTGTCTGGTCCGACAATTGGGGATTAAAATCAGCCACAGCTTCTTCCACTACAGTTCCTGTTAATGCATAACGAATCCGATCCTGCCCTTCTCCCTTTACCTCTACGGAATAAAACGAGTTGTCCTTTTTTACAGAATCTTTTAAATTTAATGCAACGCCTTTTCCATTTGGAAGGTAGTAAACATCTATCGCTTCCCCTTGTTTATTCTGTCCATAATTGTAAGAAACATATGTCTTTCCGGATTCTGTGTCTGTATAAACTTTTCCGTATTCTATCCCGCTTTTTCCCCGGTATGCAGATACAAACTTATTATTTGCATCCGGATTCTGATTCTCACCATTTTTCACAAATCCAAATTCTTCATATATCAGAAGCAGGTCCTCCATGGAAACACCATAATAGGTAGTTCTTCCGTCTTTCCATGTTGCAATGCCAGTAATGTCATTATGCTGAAGCTTTACCTTGTTTCCGTCGATAATGACATAGAAATCAATATCAAAGCCTTCGGAAATCTCCTGAAGTTTCGGTGATTCCTCTTGTGCAATCTGCTCCTCGAAGGCTTTTTCTTCTTCTGAAAGCTCTCCCTGGGATGGAGTAATTTCTTCCTCCGGAATCTCTTCTAATGGCGGGGTGATTTCCTCTCCAGGAGTCTCTTCTAATGGCGGGGTGATTTCCTCTCCAGGAGTCTCTTCTGATGGCGAAGTATTTTCTTCTTTCGACGTCTCTTCCGACAATGATGTACTTTCCTCCGGAATAAAATCTTCTGTGCGCATTTCACCCTCTTGAGTACTATTTATATTTGGAATATTCTCTTCTTCCACTGAAACTGCCAAAACTGTCGTTCCTGCGCTATTCATGCACAAAACCAATAAAAGTGTCCAGGCTATCCATCTTAGCCATCTCTTTTTCCTCTTCACACAAATTCCTCCTAAAAACATATTTTACTTTTCTCAACTATCTGCCTTTTTTATCCATTTCTTCTGCATTGCCGCTGCTATAAAGCACTGCAATAGTTTTTTTGAAAATACACCACATTCACCGTTGGCAATCATTCTTATGGCTTCTTCATGCTTTAATTTTCTTTTATAGGGGCGTACACTGACCAATGCATCATAAGCATCCACAAGGCCTACTATCTGAGCACAAAGTGGTATTTCATCACCTTTTAGTCCATCCGGGTAACCAGATCCATCATATCTTTCATGGTGATATCTGCATATTTCATAGCTATACTTATTAAGTTTTTCTGTCGTAGTTCCTTGTGGAAACCGCAATGTCATCTCTGCCCCTGTAAGAGGATGCTGCTTTACAATTTCCATCTCATCAGCTGTTAATTTACCGTTTTTGTTCAATATCTCTATCGGCACACGGATTTTTCCAATATCATGAATTGGAGCCAGATGAGAGACATTTTCTATTTCTTCCTCTGTAATCCCATACTCCGGATAGTTTTTCTGTAGTTGAAGATACACTTGTTTTGTATAAAAACAGATATCATCCTGATGTTCTGTTTCTATAAGATTATTGTGATTCAACACTGCAGCCAGAAGCGAAACCATTTTCCAATACTGTTTTGTCTCATCCTGTGCTTTTTGTCTTAATTCCCGTTCCATATTTACAATTGTGTTAGGGATAACTTTTGCATTATGGAATGTAATAACAGCAGTTTTCTCATTTTCATCCACAAATCTTTTTACTTCCATCCAAACATAAGTCTCTGAGTTTTTCTCGCTTCTTCTTTGATAAACGATATCTTCTTCTGAACAGCCCTTTTTCAAATGCTCTGTCAACGAATCGCTTTTCAAAAATTCCTGCAGTTTTTCACAATCTTTTTCACATACATATTTTTCACAATATACTTTCAGAAAATCATCATATGTTCCTGCAGTTTTTACATCATCATAAATCCCCCTGTTATGAGAATAGATACATTCATAACTGTTTTCCGCTAAATTAACTTTCAGAATGATATAAAATCGCCCAAAATATTCATCTTTCCCCGGTCTGATAATATCAGAGATTTTCACATTTTCTAATCGGTTATTGTAAGTGTTCTGTAAGTCCAATAAGACTTGATGTACTTTACAGCAATCCGTATAGTTTCTGGAGCAAAATCCATCCTTTTCAAGACAGCGACTGATTGCCATTGTTGATTCCATACATGATATGACATCAAATAAAGAAATTTTTTCTGGATTTTTGGCAAGGGCATATCCTCCACTGATACCTTCAGAAGCTGAAATAATCTTCTCTTTTTTTAACTGCTTTGTGATTTTTGGAATATAGCTCTCCGGAATCTTTAATTCAGAAGCTAATTTTGCCGTTGTAACCCTGCGCTTTTTTATTGCCAAATAACAGACAATCCTGATTGCATAATCCGTTGTATTAGTAAGCTGCATAAGTGCTCACCTCTCTCTCTTTTCTTTGTTCCGTACATAAACTCATTGATTGAAAAAGGAAGAATCAGAAAAGATTAGAAGCCAGGAACATGCTATTTTCAAATATGTTTTCCAATTCTTATGCCTCATTTTTCGCATCTTCCTTCCTGTTCTTCTGCTTCTCCATGAGTAATCCGCAAAGGCAGATAACTGAGCCAAAGAATAAGAACAAATAGCCTGCAACCGGACTATCATCACCTGTCTTTACCGGCGAACCATTATGAATAATATCCTTTGATCTTGGGGAAGATGGAACCGGGTTTTGATTTTTACCAGTTTGACCGGTATACGAGTTTTTGAATGAAACCTTCGATACTTTATCTCCATTTTCATTTTTGACCACTGTTACCGCCATCAGTTCATTATTGGAATCAAAGAATCCTTCAATCGTTACATCATAGGTTTTTGAATCATATGTATAATTTTCTTTATTCTCTGTTGCCTGGTACAGCTTGTAATGATATTCTCCTGCCTGTCCGACATTCATAATCAGCTCTGTAGAAGAATTACCACTCATATTCCAGGTAAATGTTCTTCTATTGCTTCCCTCCGGCATTGGATTTTGTATCTGATCTGCTATTAAAACATAAGAGCCTGTTTTGTCAGCATCTGCAGAATTGTTTACTTCAAATATCTGTTCCACTGGTATTTTCACTGTTGTGTTTTTGCCAGCTGCCAGTACTGGTTTTTGAACACCCAGAAAGAATATCATGGACAGGAATATAACCATGGCTATTTTTGTCAAACGTGTTGTTCTCATGCTTCTCCCTCTCCTTCTTTCTTCTTGTTTCTTTTCTTTTCTATCTGTCTTGCTATCAGCATCAGTACAAGGACAATCAGGATAAACCATACAATAACTGGCACTTTTCCTACTGCATTTTTCAGTTCATCAATTCCTGTACCTACGTTTTTGGCTTTTTCTTTTTCCGGATATATCTGATCTGTTAAGCGTCCCATCAGGATATTTCTTCCATTTGTCATATCCGATGTACAGGTGGTCAGCAAAACCAGATGATCATCTTCCGTTATATTCATATCTCTTTTATATAAAACATTGTTCTCGATTTCCTGCAGATACTCCTGTTTCGCTTCTGGTGTGTCCAGACACACATTGAAAATCGTCTCATTATAAGCATCTACCTGTAACAATGCGTAGAATTCAATTCCATGATTTTTTCCATCAAAGAACAGATTTCCATATGGATGTTCGTTGAAATACTGTTCATTTGTAAATTCACCGATATCTCCAAACATCATGTGCTTTTCCATATGGTGACCATATATAATATTATCAAAATCCGAAAAATCCGGCTTATTTGCACAATGTAAAAAGATTGCTCCGCTTAAGGAATAGTTTCCTTCCGCATCTGTATTCATATAAGTATCATCATTGTCCGTCTGCACCAGTGGATAATTGATATTTGTGTCATTCACTCGTATCCATCCAATCACATCCGGATTGATTTTCTGTAATTCTTCAAAAGATTTTGTATTCTTTTCTGTCGGAATATATGCTTCATAGTTCTTTGCATCTGCTGTCTGGTATACCTGGTGGGAGTCCCACAGCATATAACCTGAGAGAAACATGGCTGCAAGAATCAGCGATAAGGCTGTGAAGTTTACAATATGGTCTAATCCTCTGATAATTCCTTTCAGCACTTTCTTCATCCGAAGCATATGTACAAGTTCCTTTCACCATTTCTGTTTCTTTTATATTTATCAAAACTGGTTCATCTGACCAATTTGCTCGCAAAATTAGCAAAAAGGGATGCGGCGGAGCAACGCCGCACACATCCCCTTTCCTGGTTGCTATATTTTATTATTTCTGTAATCTTCTGCGTTTGAATCCTACAAAAGCGATCAGTGCTACACCGCAAAGTGCAATCATCAGAACGTATGGAAGAGTGTTCATGATGATACCAGTTACAGGTACATCGTTGTATGTATTGGTTACATCAACGGTATTCTGTTTCTGACCTAATTTCTGACTATTTACTGCTGTAAGTTCTCTGTTGTATGATGTTTCAGCAACAGGAGTCAGCTTAGTACCATTGATAGTGATTTCAGCACTACCTTTATAGTTTTTAGCTGCAGACTCTTTTACAGTAATTGTTGTTCCTACTGGAACACCAGTGAACTTCATGTTTTCATTTGCTTTCAACTTGAATGTGTATGTTCCGCCCTCAACAGATGTAACAGTATCTCCATTAGCAGCCTTGATTCCGCCAAGTGTGTTTGCATCTGTTCCATCCGGGAATGCAAATGTTGCTGTGAAAGCGAACTCATCGTCAGGAGTTGTTGTTGTACCATTTGCATTAACAATCTTTTTAGACACATTCAAAGAGCCAAACTTATTATAAGTCGGATCTGGATCTGTAGGATCTGTACCTGTACCAGCTTCCTGTACATAAGTGTTAGTAAAGTTGAAAGTATTAGTATCGGTATTTCCAATATCTACTTTACCAGTTTCTGTCTGACCTGCATCATCTTTCACTTTATTTACAACGATATTAGAAATTTCTGTACCAGTTGCACCATCTGTAACATATACATCCATTGTATACTCAGCCCCTGACATGATCATTTTTTCATGATCACCGTTGACTACTGCTGGATCTGCTGTCTGTATCTCTTTTACAGTATACTCATACTTTCCTGCTTCTGGATATGTCGGAAATGTAATCTTACCTCTCCTAGAAGTTTTTCCTGTTTCAGTATCGGTAAATGATATCTCCGGCATAGTAACCGCTGCATCTGTTGTAATTATACCAGTTCCTGTCTTGACCTGCTCTGCTGTAAAGCTAAACTTCTCAGCCTTTCCGGCCTCTGTATTGTAGGTCTTAGTAATCCATGCCTCCGTTGTCTTGCCCGGATCTGCCGCAAATGTTGGC
The DNA here is from genome assembly GCF_013304735.1 of Blautia luti. Taxonomy (GTDB): domain Bacteria; phylum Bacillota; class Clostridia; order Lachnospirales; family Lachnospiraceae; genus Blautia_A. Next base: position 18,777 of record NZ_JAAITI010000011.1, on the reverse strand, counting down.
ATTGCCATTCCCATCGTCATGGCACCAGCAGCAACAACTGCGAGCACTTTTTTGAACATTTTGTTCATGCTCATAATGATTCCTCCCTTGTAAATAATATTGTTTGTTTTTATTTGATTAACGGAGGAGGAGATTAGAGTCCTCTGGTCCGAATAACCGCAATCGCTTTTCCTTTGACGTCTTTAATATTAATACAGCCATAGATTCTGCTGTCTGACGCTTCCGGTCTGTTATCACCCAGTACAAATATCTGACCTTCGCCAACAGTGATTGGAAAGTCAACTCCATTTTGAAACTGTGTGGTGTCAAAATAAATATCCTGTGAAATCTGCGTAGCACCGTTAATCATCAAACCGTCTTTTGTTATATCTACGGTATCACCTGCGACTGCTACGACCCTGCCTGTGGTTGTTCTGCCATCTTTCTTAAATACTGCAATATCACCGGACACAAAACGCTTGTCCAGTCGATAATACATGACCAGATCACCATCTTTTATTGCTGGTTTCATAGATACGTCATTGATTCTCGCCATCCCGTACATAAATGTAAAAACAAGGATGACTGCCAAAATGATAAGAACAATCTTCAATAACAGTTGAAAGATATCTTCTCCCAGTGTCGTTTCCTGTCTGGGAAGCTGTTTCTCATTATTCTGTTCTTTCTCAACCTGTTTCTTTTTCATGTTTCATTCCTGCTTCATATCAACTTAGATAATCAAGGTATCCTTTTATGTACTGGTTAAAGTATAGCACTTGTTTTTTGCAAAAATAATACAGAGAATAGGAAGATATTTTCACGTTTTGCTACAAAAAATTTGTAGTTATCGGTTTTTCGCAAAAAAAAGAAACCATACCATAGAGATATAGTTTCTCTTTGAATTACAGTGTTTCTGCCATTTTGAATAAAACGATTCCATTTCTAACAGCCAGCATCTCAGCAGAATTCTTGAAATCAATGCCGGAAATATCTTTTATTTTTTTCAATCGCCCTGAAAGAGTACGATAATTTACATAGAGTTTTTCAGCTGCTTTATTCGCACTCTTATCACAGTCCAGATACGCCTGCAACGTTTCAATCAGTTCTCCATCATGTTCTTTATCATACCAATATAATTTCACAAGTGACTCTGGCACATATTCCATCAGTTCATCACGATTTTCGATTTTTTCAAAAATCTGGAAAAAACCGAGCTTAGAAAAATCGGCTACCGATATATTCTTATCACCATAGAGATATCTGAACATATCCATATAGTCTATGATTTTCTTTGAATCCTTAAAAGATTTTTTCAAATCTCCATATCCATTAACAATACTTCCAATGCCAATCTGAAAATCCGTTGTCTTATTTCTGTGAAAAATCTGCTTCTGTACTGTCTGATATAATTTTTCCATTTCTTCCCGGAACCCTGCTTGTGTTTCCCCATGCTTAATTTCATGAATACACACAATCTGATTCAGATTCTGGTAAATATGTTCATCCGGAAGTAATCTCTGAATCTCGCCTTCTATCACTCCGATTTCTTCTAATTCTTCTTTTGTATAATAATCTTCGCTATTGCTTGAAATCGTATGAAAACTTACCACACAATATTGAGCTGTATCTTTCAATTTTAGCATTCTTGCAGCTTTACTCAATTCATCGCCCGTTAATAAACCATTAAGCAAGCTATATTCAATATCTCGTTGATATTTTTTTTCTATCTCATTTTTAGCATATGTTTCCATAAAACTATACTGTAAAGTAATAACAGCATTTTCCAATGCCATATAGTCCAGTATTGTTAATGGCATATTCACTTCCGTGACTACCAAATAAATTTCTGTTCGGCCTAACACATGTATTTTTGTAATATATTGCGTATGCTCTTTTCTCTGTTTTTTGTATTCAAATCTGGTAACAATATCCGGTTTATATTTCTCAACATTTTTCTCAAATACAAAATCAGACAGATCCTGCGTTGTGGACGCACAGCAAGTTAAGTTACTATAATATAACGCTACCGGATTATCAATCATGGAAGACAATAGAAACAAAATATTTTTAGTTGGATCTTCAAAATCCTCTCCATCCAATAACATGTTAGAAATATTGTCGTGTGTCAATTTGAAATAAATCAACCGTGCGATATTTTCATCATAGATCTGCAGAATAACATATTTTATAATACCCCAATAATACTCATCTTCCGAAATTTCTATCACTGGAATATTACGTTCCGAACAAAACTTTAATAAAATATCATAATAATTGACTTTCTGTACCATGTCCGGATGCTGCTTTATAATAAATCCACTGACCTGTTTCTTCTCCAGTTCATTCAAATGTTTCCGAAACTCTCTGTCCGTTTCTCCGAAATACACTTTCATATTTGTAAGAAGAAGCTCTCCTCCAGTCAGATATCTTTCCATATCTTCTATTTCGATAATTCGTATACCTTTAATTTCCTGATTCAGATTTTCTTTACATGTCACTAATCTCATATCAGGAAATTGTTTCGATTCTAATAATTGTTTTACCGTATAAGCCATTCAGCACCTCGTCAAATTCGTCTTTTGTTGTTTACTTTGGTTGTACCAGCATCTGATGTTGTGTTTTCAAAAGTGGCATAAGTATACAGTGTAATTATACCCCCCCCCGAAATTTTCTGTCAATTTCTTCATGCGTATAAAATGCATATTTTATATAGATTCAAATAAAAAAGACAGCTCGCATCTTTGTCGAACTGTCCATTACTTCTTCAGGCTGCGGATAAAAGTCATAAAAATTTCTCTTTCCTTCTCATCCAAGCCATCCCAAATCTCAAGTATTTCTTTTTGCTCTTTTGTCAGATCCAATCTGCTTTCATCATCTGAAAAAAATTGTGCGATTGTAATTTCAAATGCATCACATATTTTTTCCAGATTAGCCATCGTCGGCATACTCTTCTGATTCAGCATATTTCCCAGAGCCGTCTGCGTTATTCCTGTAAGCTGAGCTAACCTATATTTTGTATATCCTCGCTTCCGGCATAGTTCCGCAATTCTTAACGGAATATACTCTTCCACACACAAGTATATACACCTCTCTTCTAGTCTATGTTACCAATATTGTACCTGTTGACCAGAAGATTTATTAGACATTTATTTATTGATTATATACTCTTGTACGCAAGACTATTCAAATAAAAAAATATAGCTGGACAGTCCACGATATTCAGTTGTTGCATATATTTATGATACTTTCTACGAGGAAATCTGTCAAATACATGTTGTTAAAAAATGATATTATAACTCAAAAAATCCTGATAGATAACTTTATCTATGCAGTTACCTATCAGGATGGGAATTTTATCTTACACCACGATCAGCTCCTCTCTCCGGCTTCTGTTGATATTGTCAGTATAGCAAAATAAGCTTTTGCAATATACATCCATAATAAAAAATTAAATCTTTATAATTCCCATTTTTGAGGAATAACACAAAATAAGGCCCAAAAGGGCACTTTCCCTTTTGAGCCTATACACTTTATCAACTAACGTATTTTGCTTTCATTTTTCCATGTCTACACATGACATTTTTCTCTTAAATCGCATCCTATGATAGTTCTTTCATCTTGCTGATATCCTTTGCCTGCATTTTTCTTGAAGTGCTATATGGTGGTACCAGTTTTAAAGACAACCGTCCCTTTCTGATCATATACGTTTCACTTCCATCCTCCGCAGATCCTTTCAACCAGCAATCATCCGGATACTTCTCAGCAAAGGTCCGTAACCGTTTCTGCAAACTCTGATTGAAGGTATACACATCATAGAATCCGTCATCTTCATTGGTCAGAATAATCGTTTCTTTTTCACACTTTAACCTTCGCATATTCTACCCCCGCTTTCTTTCCATTTCCTGATCCAGGTATTTGGGTATCGGCTTTCCGGACCGGCGAGCAATAGCAATCTGTTTCTGATGGAGTCGCTTGATCACAGATCTTCGTTTCTTAGGTTTATTATCCTGTTCATTTCGGGAAGTCTGTTTGTTGCTGCGAACATCAAAGGTCTTTTCCTGATTCCTCTTCTGATTATTCACCAAACCATCCACCATATCATAATTAGCTTCGGTACCGGATTCTCTGCTCCGTTCATAAGTGCCGTTCTGGTAGAATTTCTGGTAATGTTCCAGACGGATTTGACCATCTTGTTTTAACTGTTCGACTGAATTTAGCGGTGCCTGCTGTTGAATGTAATTATGGATCTTTTGTTTTGTTTTTTCGTCGAATTTCTTACATTCTTCGACAACCATTTTCCCATAGGCATCCAGGATAACACCTTGAGCCTGATCCAGGTATACTTGATGCTCCATCAGATAAAACTGTTTCCCGTCGATGATGATGGTGTCTGTTGCAATCCAGTTCCCTTTTTTTCCGTCAATTTGATAATTCTCAGTCTCCATAGTGATCAGTGCGCCCGATGTATTGATACGAATGAATCCGGCCAGATATTGTGGATAGTTCTCATCTACATAGTAGCAGTTGATTTCTCCATCCCTGTTCAGTACAAGTACGTCACTGACTTCACATTGCTTTTTCATTCGTTTCCAGATGTCAGCGACTTTTTCTTCTTCCTGCATTTCATGAATCGAGATTACTCGGTAATTTTCGACAGTAATCGACACATTCTGCTGTCTTGCTTCTTGATATGGCAGATGCCACAGTGCTTTTCCTGCTGTCTGCTGATCTACTCGGTAGACTGCAAATTGATTAAGCTTCATAGGCATCGTCCTCCAAGTTATTCAGATAATAATTCAGGTCCAGAGAATAGTAGTATTTGTCTTCGATCTGCTGTAATTTTCCAACTGTAGAATTGATGATCTCAATCATTTCATCATTCTCAGGATCACTTTCTTCCTGTTCCAAAACTTCCAAAGCTTCTTTCAGTGTTTGGATTGTTTCTTCCTTTGTGTGCTGCTGGAAGATAGCAGTAATAGTCAGTTCGTTTTCTTCCAAGTTTACATTTCTCATAGGCTCATTTCCCCCCTTTTCTTTTTCGGTATTGGTTTCATCTGTATATTCAGCTCCTTCTCGTTTTTTTCTTCGCTTATATTTTTTTCGTTATCCACTTTCTTATTGAATTTCAGTGGATTTTCCACATTTGGATGTCTTTCTTCCAAGTACTTTTCCACACGACTGATTGCATTTTGCACATAAGAATTTTCTCTAAATCCAGGAATCGAATTCAAAAATTCTTTCTGTATTTTTCCTTCGATCATCAGACTCTGCATTCCTTCATAATCACTTCCGTCTTTCAGATCAAAGCCAACACATTTCAGTCCATGCATACGTTCTGATGGGATTTTCTCATAAGCTTCCAAGGCTTCCGGTAATGTCAGATCATAGTGAACTTCACCCATTACAGGAAATTCAGCACATTCAGCCGCATAAAAGCTGATACATGTAAGATCATTTTCATAATCCACATTTTCAATCTCCGGGACAATATCGAGTATTTTTTCTCTTTGTGCTGCAAAGTCTGGAAGTTCTGCAAATCCAAATCGATCCACGTAATATGCCTGCATATCCCCACCACGGTTTGTAATGATAACATCACTGACCGACATAGAATGTGCTTTATAATCTGCCGGTGGATTATCGTTGAATACGGCATACAAATCATCCAGCTTTTCATTTTCATGTAATCTGCCAGAATAGACACATTTATAATTTTCTGCATCGATTGTAATTCCATCTTCTTTGACCATTGCCATATTCATAAATAAATGTTGTTTTCCCGGTGTGTCTTCATCCACATGATAAATCGCATAGCGGTCACCATTACCTCTGAACATTTCTTCCTCTAGGGTATAATCATACTTAAATGGGTACATAGCCCGATCAACTCTTTCCGAAACATCCGTCCCTTCTGCAATCGTATCTTCCAGCCAGTCTTTGATATCTCCCCATGATTCAAACTGCAAATACCCAGCAATTTCATGTGTCCCATCCGGTGCCAGTACAATATGTCCCGGTTCGCTTTCCCGATAATCATAGCGGTATCCGGCTGCTTCCAGTGCATCTACCAGAATTCCGTATTTTTCATGTAATTCTGTTTTCTGTTTTTCTTCAAGAATGATTTCCAGTTCTTCTGTAAGCTGATCGATCATTTCACCGGCTGTCTTGCGGATCACATCCATAGATGCTTTCATTTCCTTCATTTCCCGGCTGCTACTCCAACCTGCAATGTAAGGAAAACTATAATCCGATGTATCCAAACCAAAGGAAGAGCACACACAGTAAGCAACGGATTCAGCCTCGACCTCTTTTGTCAATCGGTCTTTTTCTACACCAAGGCTTTCCATGATTTCCCTGTCATGCAATTTTGCATGGGCTGTTTCATGAATAGCAGTCTTTAAGGTCTGGCTTTCACTGAGTCCTTTTTTGATCACAATTTCCTTATCTGCATTGTGATAATATCCATTGGCATTGCCATCGATCTCATCGAATCGTATCGGCACTGGGGATATTTTCTGAATAGCCTGCATGAAAGAATCAAAATTCTGCACAGCTGCAGTCAATAATTCCGGTGTCAGTGTCTGGATTGGTTCCCCGGATGTCTGAGCAATATCAAAGACGGTAACTGCTTTAAAATGTGGAACCGTAACTTCCACTTTTTCAGTCTTAGGTTTTCCATCGGTTCCCATGATTGGTCGCTGATTTTCATCCAGGACCTCTTTTTCCTTCATTTTCTTATATGGTGCTGGTGCGATGATCGTAATTCCTTTTTCGCCTTTCATGACCTGTCTACCCATGGACTGCCAGTTTTTGTAACTGGTAACAAGTGTGGCATCCGGTCGCTGCATAGCAATCAGCATTGTATTATTAAAGGAATAATTGTGAAACTTTGCCATGGTTTTAAGAAATTCCTGATAGCGGTTACTTGTAAAAAGTTCTTCCACACCGGATTCCAGTGACTGCATAATGCTGTCCATATCTTTTCCCTGAACCGGTAATGGAATTGTTGCTGTCTGCACCGTTGAAATATCTCTTACGTTATCTTTTTCTTTTGTATCTGTTACTTCTTCATAGGGTGCGATGGCTTCTGTCACCATTCCTTTAGTTAAATCAATGTCTTCAACACGAGTTGAAAAACGGTTCCTGCTATCTGGAAATTCTCCTTTATCTCGAAAGGAATAGTAATTTCCATCCCGTCCTGTAATGATGTGATCAACCAAGGAAATCCCCATCAATTCACCTAATTCCTGCATTCTTGCTGTAGTCTGGATATCCGATGTAGATGGGGTCAGATTTCCTGACGGATGATTATGAATGAGCATCATTGAATGAGCATTAGAAAGAATTGCACTCTTAAATATTTCTCTTGGATTAATCAATGCTTCATTCAATGAACCTACAGATACGATATTCATATTGATTGGTGTTAAATCTGCCTGTAGATTAACAATACAAAAGAGTTCGCGATCCATCTGAGAAAGAAATTCATTCATAACACGAATGGCGGCATCCGGATTGTTCATTGGTTCTTTACTATAAAGTGGCGGCTGCTCCACCATACGAATTGCTACCTGCTCTAATTTATCTGCCATCAACAACACCTCCAATCGGCACATTTATAATAAATTCCTGATCATGTAACATCTCAATTTGCTTCTTCATTTTTTCAAACGAAAATGTGTGTAATAATCTTTTTTGATACTGGCTGTATCTTAAGCTTGTATTTGTTTTAATGTTTTCTTTCGTCATAATCTTCTCCTTTTCAAAAATGCCCCACGACATTTCTTTATGCCGCAGGGCGTTTGCTCATTTAACGGTTTTCATGCTTGGTATTAAAGTTCCATATCATGTTTCTTTGTTTTCGGTTTCTGATCTGGCTGTTCTTTTCCTGTTTTCTCTGTTTTTGCAGCCTGTGCTTCTTTTTCTTTCTGACGTTCTGTGAATCTGTCAGCTTTTTCAAAGACATGATCCTTTGTATCAAAGTGATATACATCATTGGTAAGGCGTTCTGCTGGTGCTACCTGAGTGGCATTGACTTCTTTTACCATATCTCTTAACATTTCTGCATCCACTTGCCCGTCATCTGGCAAGACCAGCATTTCATGGATGGATGATGGCAAAATGAAGAAATCATTTCCCAGAAGTTCCCCCATGTTATCCATGAATTCCGGATAAAAGATCACACCGGCTCCATCAATTCTTTCTGTATTCGTAACAACAAAGAATGTCGGCATCTCGCTTGATTCCTGCAATGTTTCCTGCAGCATTTCACGTTCATCCGGTGTCAGCATGAGAATATTTTTCTGGTACATTTCATCTATCAATGCACCTATACTTGATACCTCCGGGGCCATGACACGCGGTGAACTTTTCATAGCATCTTCATGAAGCTGTTCTACAGAGATTCCATACTGTTCAAGCAGATCATTTTTGATAAACATGGAACTTAATCCATCCTGATCCTTACCTACTGCCACATGATAGGTGATTGCGAGATCTTCCTTCAGCTGGTGTGGCGCATTTTCGAGGACTTCCTTATTTGCTTCGGCTGATGATACACGGATAAACAGCTTGTCCTTCACATCTTCATAATTAAAAATAGCTTTCAGATCAACCTGTATCGGTGCCTCAATAACTATATCTGCAATCTTTCTGCATACAGTTTCCATTGTTACACCAGGCTGTGCTTTATATGCTTCATACAGCTGGTTAAGATTGATCGTCGGGGTAAGCATCTCACCTTCTTTTCTCACCATCAGTCCCGTATAGGCACGGTTCAGTTTCTGACACTCCATCGTTGATACTTCTGCATTCTCATAATCCTTTGGTAAAAAGAGTTTGATATTGTCCTTTACTTCATTTACAAATTCATTAAAATTCATTCTTCGTTTCCTCCTCTAATCTGTTTTCTTATTTCTTTTTGCTTTTGTTTTTTGGTTTCTTTTTGGGAAAGGATAAAGAAAAATTCACCTTTCCGGTTTCATCTGTATCCATATGGAGATCTGCCTCAAAGTACATATTTTTCTTTCTGGAATACAGGTCTTTTACATGCACACTTCCGTTTTTCAGAAGTTCTGCGGCCATCTTTTTATCCATGTTTTTTTCCATGCTCTGCAGATAGCGGTTATCTTTCCAGAGAGCAAAGTGACAATCATGGTCGCTGCAATAGAAGTTGGTTTTGCTTTCATATACCAGGCTTCCACATACCGGACAGGTTCCAATGCTTTCTCTGGTCTGAAATCTTCTTGTTTCTTCTTCGGAAATCGCATCACATCCATTCAGCATCATGGTAAGCATGTTTTTGATCCCAGTCATAAACTGTTCCGGTGCAATCTCTCCATGCTCCATCAAAAGCAACTGGTTTTCCCATTCTGCAGTCATACCTGCAGATTTCAGGAAGTCTGGCAGAATCTCAACAAGGACTTTTCCATCATCTGTTGGAAGGATCTGTTTTCCTTTTCGGGTGGCATACTGGGAATAGATCAGTTTTTCGATGATACCGGCTCTTGTTGCCGGAGTTCCTAATCCTTTCTTTTCCGTATCTTCATCGAATTCCTTATTTCCAGCAGTTTCCATTGCCGCAAGGAGAGTATCTTCACTGTATGGTTTTGGTGGCGATGTAAAATGCTCTGTCTTTTCTGCATCTACAGCATAGAAAGTCTGTCCTTTGGTTACTTTCGGGATTTGGTCTTTCATTTCCTGATCCGGATCTGTGATTGCCATGCGATCCTTATTCTTGAAGCAGTTTTCAAAGAGTTTCCATCCATCCTGCAGCACGGTTTTTCCTTTTGCCTTGAAGATTTCTTCCTGGCATTCCACCTCAATCTCTGTTTCTTGGTAAATGTGATCTTTACTCATTGCCATGACCGTATGGACTGCAATCAGGAACAGAATCTTTTCTTCCCAGGATTTCAATTCATCCAGATGGCAGGATGCAAGCTCCAGCGTTGGAATGATTGCATGGTGATCTGTCACTTTGCTGTTATTCATGACTTTCTTCACATTTGGCTGCTCCGTCTGATCAAAAGGACCTGTCAGCTGATATTTCTCATAAATCTGACGAACCACATTTCTAGCAGTCTGCTCCATATCTTCGGTCAGATACTGGCTGTCCGTTCTTGGATAAGTGATCAGCTTCTTTTCGTACAGGCTCTGGGAGGTATCCAGTGTCTGTTTTGCTGTCATTCCATAGATACGGTTTGCCTCTCTCTGCAATGTGGTCAGATCATAAAGCTTTGGTGCTTTTACTTTCTTTTCCGTTTCTTTTACTGCAGTGATACTAGCTTCACTTCCCTGGCATCTGCTTCTTAACTGTTCCGCCTCATCTGGATCAAAGATCTTTGGTTTTACTGCCGGAATTCCGTCACAATCCAGTTCTACATTGAAATACTTTTCTTTCTGGAAATTGCTGATCTGTCCGGCACGTTCCACCAACATGGCAAGTGTCGGTGTCTGAACCCTTCCAACGGTCAGCTTTTTGAAGTACTTTGTGGTGTAAGCTCTGGTTGCATTCATTCCTACCAGCCAGTCAGCCTGAGAACGGCATACAGCAGCTTCGGCCAGATGCCGGTATTCCTCTGCGGATCTCAGATGCTGCATTCCATCAAGGATTGCTGAATCTTCCAAAGAACTAATCCATAATCGTTTCACCGGCTTTTTACTTCCGGATAAGTCATAGACATGTTTGAAGATTAATTCTCCTTCACGTCCGGCATCACAGGCATTTACGACATATTCAATTTCCGGACTGTTGAGCAGTCTTTTTAAGATATAGAACTGATCTTTCTTATCTTCTGAGACTGTAACTTTCCAGTCTTTCGGGATGATCGGGAGATCTTCATATCTCCACTGGTTAAATTTCTCATCGTAAGCATCCGGTGAAACATATTCTGCCAGATGTCCGAAACACCAGCTGACCATACAGTCGGTTCCTCTTAAATATCCGTCTTCTCGTTCCTGTGCTCCAATCACCTCTGCGATTGCTCTTGATACACTTGGTTTTTCTGCAATTACTAAATACATGATGTATTACCTCCTTCACATATACAAAAGGAGAGACTGCATTTTACAGGCTCTCCGTTAAAAAAATTTTATTTATTTTTCTGAATCCTCAAAATCTTCTGGCTCGTCATCCAGTTCTTCATCATCTTCTACAGTCTCTAAGTCCCCTGTTTCTAAGCCTTCCGGCTGATCATCCTCTTCTTCTTCCTTCTTTGGCTTATAGATCTTGAAGTAGTAGTATGCTGCCACACCGCCAAGAGCCAGGATAAGGATAGTTGCCATTACGCCCATATTAGATTTTGCAGATGAAGTTTTCTCAGGATCAACAGTAGCTTCCTTGTCTACATCCTCATTATTTGTTTCATCCAGCACTACCTTTGATTTATCTGGCTGTGGTGTTACGACAGTAGCAGTGCTGTCTTTATCCAGAAATTCGGACAGATCATTCTCATCAATCTGGGATAACATATAGACATTCTGTGATGTGGCACTGCGGTCGATCACGATATAGAAAGTATTGTTATTCTTCGTTGTAACCGTAAGAAATTCCTTTGTGGAATCATCGGTAATGTCATCCTTGACTTCACCATTGCCAGGTGTCGTAAATGCAGTTCCCTTGTCTGTTCCATCTTCCGGCAGCACCTCGTTTGTGTTTGTCGCCTCGTCCTTTTTCTCTTCTTTGTCTGTTGACTGTTCCGTCTGAGTTGTCTCTACTTTGGATGCCTCTGCCGATTCATCCACATAGGCAAATGCTGTGGTTGATGCTGTAAAAAGCATCATGACTCCCAACAGCAGTCCTGTCATTTTCTTATTCATTTTCTTCCATTTCACCATTCTGATATTCCTCCTTATTTTCTTCTGTGAATACAAAGGAGCCTGAACCTTCATCGTCAGACTCCCTGCTTACCTGAAATTTAACTTTTCCACTCTGGATACCATCCAAAAGATCATATAACTGATCATTATCCATCTTCATACCACGGATGCACCTGATCATCTCATTGTCCTCTTCCTGCTTTAATGCAGTCTGGACACCCCTAAGATATTGCTGCAGATCCGCGATCTTTTTCTCTGTCTTGGCAATCTCATCCAGATATTTTTTAATCTTTTTATTCAAACTTTCACCTCCCTTCGTTCACCCCTTTATGGCAGTCTTCCAAAGCACATGAAATGTTGCTGCCAGTAGGATGTGCTGATATTTGAGTAATGGATCGGATCCCCGCAATGGATCATCATATTGTTGCCGACATAGATACCCACATGGCTTGCACCGGATGTGTTATATGTTCCCTGGAAGAAGATCAAATCTCCTGGTTTTGCTTCTCCCGGTGATACATAAGTACATACGCCTCTTAATCCATCCGCGGTCAATCGTCCATAGTTCCAGCCATTACCACAGTGGTTAATGACATAGGATACGAAACCTGAGCAATCAAATCCGGACGAAGAGTAGCCACCCCATACATAAGGTACTCCCAGATATTTTTCTGCTTCCCGAATCATCCGGGCAAATTCTTCATCCTGCAGTGCTTCCGGTGGAATCTCATAACTCATTCCATTACCGCCTGATCCACTGGTCACATTGTTTACATCCCACAGATAATTTCTGTTTCCATAGGTCGTATTTAATGCATTATAGATGATCAGCTGCTCCGCATTCAGATTGGCTCTTGCCACAGCGTCAAAGCTTCCATTTGTCAGTGTCACATATAGAATCTTCTTAGTGCTTGTACTGGTAACCGTTACTTCCTGACTGCCATTGTCATCTGCGATATAGGCTTCCCAGGTCTGATGTCCATGAGCAGAAGCGGCAGCATGGTTATCATAGTAAACGTCAAACTGCACACCATATCGTGCAAAGGCTCCGGTATCCTCAACTGTGTATTCCACACCATTCATTACTACCTTAGTGCCAATCGGCACAAATGGATTGGAAGCATCTACAGCAATGGTATGGTTTGCAGTTGGATATGCCCCACTGGCAGTTGGACCTCCGGACCATACACCACAACAGATTCGACAGTTACAATATCCGCTGGTCACTACCTGTCCTAATGATTCTCCGACTCGAACATTTCTGGTTTCTGTCACCGTTTCTGTTCGACCTTCTGTATTCAGATGATATTGTGCTTCAAAAAGAGATTGCAGCTCGTTTTCAACATCTGAGTACGTCCAGTCCCCGTATTTTGCGGTAAGATACGAGATAAGATGGTATGGATTATGACCAATCTCAGCAATGTTGTACTGATACTCGTCATAATTTGGATGTCTTCGTTCCATCTCATTGATCTGCTGATTCAAGGCACTTTCCAAAGCAGCATATCTGTTTTCGGCAGCATAAATATCCTCGTCTGAACTTGGATACGTTGTAATACCGATTACAGATCCAGCACCCTCGATAGAAGCACTGCAGCTCCCCAGAGATACTGCTATGACAAGAAAAAGAAGCGCAAAAATACCGATGCCTGCGAACATGGCACGATTACGCTTTATGATCTCTTTCAAGGCAATCTTTGCTTTTACCGTCATGTTCTCGACACCGGCAATGGTTGTCGCTCCACCTAGACTGCCAGCGGATTTTCCGGCTCTGGCTGCCCGGTATGCATCCTTATATCGTTTTTTCTGAAAGAGGCGGTTATAGAAATGTCTCTTTTGCTCAGCGTTCTTTACCGATTCTGCATGTTTGACTCCTTCCATACTTTCTGCAGAACCAAATTTCAGTTTCTTTTCTACAGTAGCCTCACGATAACCTTTGCGATGGGTTTTCACATCCGTTCGTTTGCTCCGGATCTGAGCATGACGTAGGCCACGTAACGCAGCTTCTGTTTCACGCTCTGCAAGTCTGGCACTTTCCACACCTGCATTTTCATCTGTTTCTTCCTCTTCGGAAGTGACTGCTTTCATGCCAGATATAACAGCTTGTGTGGCAATGTACTTCCCGGCTGTCCCTCCCGGTTTCATGCCAGCACCTTTCACCATCTGATTTCCTTCATCATCAAAGGATAATCTTCCGGCTTTTGCCTGTTCTTTGGTCATCTGTTTTTGCAGCTGCTTCTTCCGAATGGATTTCTTTTGACTGTTCAGATTGTTATCATCATCCGGGATTTTTTCATGACGATGCAGTTTCTTCTGGTAGGCAGACAACTTATCATGCGATGTATCTTTTGTTTTATTATCCGTTACATCTTCTGTTCCGTTTTCTACTGAATCTTCGAATATCTCCTGCCGGGCAGATGATTTCCGGATCTTTTCCATCTGCAGTCGTTTCCCTTTTCCCGATTTTGAATCTTCATTCTCAGCCTTTTTTCGTTCCCGTTCCGGAACAAATTCTTCCTTATTTTCCGGTCGTCCTCGACTCCTGTGACTGATATCTTTTACACTACCATCACGAAGATTTTCTTCTGTCAGACCATCCCTGGTCATCTTTGCGACCTTTTTATCTTTGCCTTTAAATTCTTTTCCAGCTATAGGTCATCACCTCCTGGCACAACTTTTCTTTCTGTACTCATTCAGTTCCTGGCGTCCTATAATCGGGATACCAGGATAACCATCTGCCTGTGTCCTGATTGCCGGAGAGCTTGCCTGAATATGAAATACCCAGTTCAGCTCACTCGGATCTCTTGGCCAGAATCTATTGATCAGCATGGCTTCCTTGAACTGGTTATTGTACAGATGGATCTGGGTTCGTTTATACAAAACTTCTTTCAGATCATCACTGGTAAGATGTGGGTAGATCTTTTGTGCCGGATAGAAATTCCAGAATACCCAGTCAAGGATAATATTCTGTGTTTCCAGCGGAAGCTCATACAGATGATGATCGTCATTAACTGTATGAACACGGTATCCGGGCTGCGCATTTTCCAGATTTTTCATCTGAATGTAAGGATTATCCTGGTTCCACTGCCTGATTCGGATCTTATCGATTTCCTTCATGCTTTTCCGCCTCCATTTCTTTCTCTCGTTTTTCAACTTCTTCCGGTTTTGTAGTCATCAAACTGTACAGCTTCAAGTTTTTATCGAACTTGTCCTTAAATGGAATAATTGTTGTTCCATAGAAAAGAAGTCCTTCTCCTTCCCCGGAATTCGTCACATAGGACAACTGATATGGGGAAATATTCAGCTGTTTTGCGAGGATCTGTCTGTCACCTGCCGCCTGGTTCAGCATCAGGATAAAATCACTGTTCTCAAAGATATTTTCAATTTCCCTGCTGGCAAGAAGATCTTTGATATTCTGGGTGATACCACTTGGAATACCACCCCATTTTCTGAATCTCTTCCAGATTTCTACAGAATAAGCTGCTGTCTGTTCTTCTTTGAGCAGAAGGTGGAATTCATCGATATAGTACCTGGTAGATTTGATGCCACGGTTGATCGTAACTCTGTTCCATACCTGATCCTGGACGATGAGCATTCCGATTTTCTTCAGCTGCTTTCCAAGTTCCTTAATGTCAAAGCAGACAATACGGTTATTCAGTTCCACGTTGGTTCTATGATTGAACACTTTCAGTGATCCATTTACATAGATTTCCAGTGCTGTTGCAATCCTCTGGGCCTGTGGTTCTTTCTGTTTTCTAAGGCAGTCATACAGATCACCGAGGACCGGCATATTTTCCGGTTTTGGATCTGCAAAGTACTTCTGATACACCAGTGGAAGACAACGATCGATCACGGATTTTTCTTCCGCTTCAATGCCATCCCTGCTTCCCATGATCAGCTCACATAAGGACAGGACGAAATCGGATTTTACACCAAGTGGATTGTCATCATCGGAATAATCCATATTGATATCCATCGGATTGATATAATCCTTACTGGTTGGTGAAATGTGTACGACCTGTCCGCCAAGTGCATGGACCAGTGGGTAATACTCACCCTCCGGATCTCCGATGATAATGTCATCCTTCGTAACAAAGAAAGCGTTGGTGATTTCTCTTTTTGCTGCAAAGGATTTACCAGATCCAGGCGTACCAAGGATCAGTCCATTCGGGTTTTTGAGCTTTTTACGATCCACCATGATCATGTTGTTACTGAGTGCATTCAATCCGTAATATAAGGATTCTCCTGTCATAAAAAGCTCCTGTGTCGTAAACGGAACAAAGATTGCTGTACTGGTAGTCGTAAGAGCCCGCCTGATTGGGATATGATTTACTCCCAACGGAACACTGCTCATCAATCCTTCTTCCTGCTGATAATCCAGACGTTTCAGCACACAGTTATATTTCTGTGCAATACCGGCCGTCTGGAAGATGGCATTATCCAGTGCCTGTTTTGTCTTTGCAGTATTTAAAAAGAGCGCTGTTACAAGGAACATACGCTCATTTCGTGACTGCAGATCTTCCAAAAGACGTTTGGCTTCTCCGCCATACGTATTCAGATCCGATGGGATGATATCCATGTCGTATCCAGATCTTACCGCCTTTTTCTGCTCTTCAATTTTCATTCTGTTGATATCTGTGACCTTGCTTTTTACAAGCTTGATTGCTTTCATCTGATCCACCGACTGCACATGCAGGTTGACGATCAGGTTCTTATCAATATCCAGAAATTCTGCCAGCATCTTATCCGTAAGCTCCGGCGCCAGGATCTGCAGATAGGAGACAGCCCCGATGGTATTTCCCATCTGGAATGTATTTCTGTCCCGGAACACAAAACTGGTCGGTGCCACATAATCCTTTGTATTGAGTCCTGTCCGGATCATGGATCCATAGTCAAACTGGAAATCTGTCATCACATCCGGATTGAAAGTCTCATACAAAATCTGCAATCTTTCCACTCCATTCAATGGATAGGCTGGAACTCCAAGGATCTTGAAGTTGTTCAGGATATCTGATTCAATACGTTCCAGCTTTGGCTTTGCTTCCCGGATATTGTCTGCTTCGATGGAAAAGGTGATATATTTTGATTTCACCAGTCCATTATTTCCTTTCGCCAGCTGCTGTTTCAACATCTTGGCATATTCCATACGAACATCGTCAAAAGCATCATCCTGAGGACGGATCCGGATGACCTGTTCAAATTCTTTCATGCTGCTTTTATGATTGATAAAGCTCAGCTGAAAATGGATACTGGCATCAAAGTAATTGAGAAAATCACACCAGTTTTCAAAGATCGCATTTTTATCTTCGTTCTGAGCCAGCTGGTAGTTGATATCATAGAAGCGAATACACTTAGAATACGTTTTTCCCTGTACCCTGCAGATCCCATCTTTTCCCATTTCCTTATAAGCGATCGACTGCTGGACGGACAGTTTTTTCTGCCTGTGTTTTTCTTCCTGCCTTTCCTTTTTCTTTTTCTCTTTTCTGTCTACTTTTTTGCATCCGGTATCTGCGACAGTTTTCTTATTTTTCTTTTTTCGCAACCGTTTTTCCTCCTTTCGGTTTTTCTGCATCCGGAGACTGTCTGATCTGTTCCGGATCTGTTTCATAATAGTTTTCAGTTTCATATTTTCTGACGGGTGGACGAAGAAACTTCACCCGGATCATATGCATCAGAACATCTTCTAGGTGCATCCCGTCTTTTTCGTACATGGCAAATAAAAATGCCGGTAACATCAAAAGCACCATGACCGTTGCCGCATTACTGTTTCCCATCACATTACGCAAGAGGAAATAGCTTGGAATTCCCATTGCAGCACCAATCCCAATACAGATCAGCTGTCTTTTGGTCAGGTTAAATGCTACTTTATTTTTTACCTTCGTTAAGTCTTTCGGTACGCTGACATATGCCATGATTTTCACTCCTTCCTGTAAATTAGTGCGCGTTAAATATCGACTTACTTAATGATGCTGTCTTAAAGAGGCTGTAACATAAGATCACCGTATAAGCCATAACGCCAAATAATGAAGAACTCAGATTATCTGAATACTGGATACCTGCAACAAGCACTGCATAGATTGCAACGCATACCATCATCAGAAATGCCTGGAAAGCCAGGGCAAAGAGTCCTCTGAAATAATTCGTGCCGATCTGTCCCCATTCTCTGTTACTCATAGTTGCGAATGGAATCGGCGCAACTGAGGTATATAAGTAAATCTCTATCATACGTCCATACATGATCACTGTGATCAGTACAGACAGGATTCTCATACAGAAGCCGGCAATAAGGGTTTCCAGCGCTAATACAACAAGTTCTCCGATTTCCATACTTTCCAGTGTTGCGGAAAGATCCGTCAATGCCGAAGAAATATCAATGGCGGTACTTCCTCTGATAACACCGGCTGCAGAATTAACTACGTGCTGGCCCACATCGAATACCGCCATTGTGATCGTAAATGTGTTACTCACCAGATATACAGCGATCCACATTTTTACGAAGTACTTGAAAAACATCCAGGTATCAATATCATGCATGTTGTTACGCTCGGTCAGCATAGAAATCAATTCGTAGCAGAGTACGAGTGTGATAATAATACCTGCGATCGGCATGATCACAGAATCCGATAGATTCCGGATCATACTGAATATGCTGCTGTTCCACCCTTGCGGGGTCTGTCCAACTTGGGTAGCAATCTCACCGGTCTTTTGATTGACATCAGTAAACATCGTGTCCAGATTGGAAGTGATCATCCCGGTTAAGAGTTCCCTCATCCATTCCTCAATCGCATCAAAAATCTGACTGAACATGGATCTCTACTCCTTTCTCTTAACCAAATAATCCACTCAGAAGCGGGATCAGCTGTGTTCCGATCAGGATAACACCACCACCGCTCATCAGCTGCTTAATTCCCTGGGATTTTGCACCCGATAGCGATAGGTAATCCTTTGAAGTTATCTCCGGATTTTCCCCCGCTCCACACC
>NZ_JAAITI010000107.1 GCF_013304735.1 Blautia luti | reverse complement strand
TAACGCAGAAAAACAATTTCCATGAATTTGAGACTTACAACATTTTCCTCTGGATCTTTAAGGCGTATGTAGCCATTTATCTGGTGACGAATACGTTCAATATCACGATGGCGGTCTTTGACGTTGGCCAGCATGTGGTCAACAATGCCGCCGGAGTAATTTCCGGAAACACAGCAGTGGACGCATCGGAAGCAATCACAAGGATTGTGGATGCACTGGAAGATATGGAACTGGGGGATTTGTTCTTGTTATCCATGGAAACGCTGCTGATCAGTATTACCATGCGGATTCTGTCGATCATTATAACCGTTATTTTATACGGAAGAATGATAGAGATTTACCTTTATACTTCCATAGCACCAATTCCGTTTGCCACCATGACCAATAAGGAATGGG
>NZ_JAAITI010000106.1 GCF_013304735.1 Blautia luti | reverse complement strand
ATCCAGAGGAAAATGTTGTAAGTCTCAAATTCATGGAAATTGTTTTTCTGCGTTACCATCGTAATCAGTTCATAGCACAGGACAAATGTGATGATCAGTCCCGCAATGGGGACAATCACCGTTTGGGAAATGTTCTGGATCAGATTGAAGATTCCGGCATTCCATCCCTGCGGTGTCTGTCCCACCTGCCCGGCTATGGTTCCCACCTGCTCATTGACAGACGTGAACATGTTATCCAAACAGGACTTGATAAGCCCGATCAGGATATCCTTTATCGCTTCCGTAATTCTCTCAATGATGGTGTTCATCTACCACTCCTCTTAAGAGAACAATGTTGCCAGCTGTGGAATCAGGGTAGTTCCCAGCAGCATGATTCCGGCACCAGCCATCAGCTGTTTGATGCCCTGGCTCTTAGC
>NZ_JAAITI010000105.1 GCF_013304735.1 Blautia luti | reverse complement strand
TATGGCTGTTACTGTGGCTGCAAAAGAGTTCTTTAAATGGAATGATTACCTGGTGAAAAGACTAGATCCATCGGAGGAACAGCAGGAGACACTGCAGGAATCAACTTATATTCAGAATATAGACCAGTCTGTAACACAAAATGGTGTGACGGTTACCCTGACAGATTCTGTTCAGGATCAGGGATTCCTGTATGTTTTTTTTGAAGTGAAAACAGAGGACAGTATTTCTATGACTGATCATACTTCTTTTGAGGAGATGACACATTTTAAGATCGATGGAAAAGAAGTATATGCAGTGGACGATAACAGATTTGGAAGTTTCAATACTGGGGTAGGACAGGATGAATTACTGAAAACAGATCAAAATTCTGCGCATCTTAAACATTTTAACGCCTATATATCTTATGACAGTGATTATGATCTGAGTAATAAAACAGTAGAAATCACATTAAAGAATCTTACGGAGGAAG
>NZ_JAAITI010000104.1 GCF_013304735.1 Blautia luti | reverse complement strand
ATCTTAAAACCAGTGGCTTACAGGACAAAGCACTCTACGACTACACGTTTGCCAGGGATAACGGCATCAATCCGGAAATAAAACTGGCACACAATTATGTAAGTAACTGGGAAGAGATGAAATCAAACGCTTCCGGACTTCTTATTTGGGGTGATGTCGGTACTGGAAAATCTTTTTTTGCAGGCTGCATTGCCAATGCCCTTCTGGAAAAAGGCATTCCTGTACTGATGACCAACTTCTCTCGGATTCTAAATACCCTTACCGGAATGCATTTTGAAGACAGAAACCAGTTCATCAACAGCTTAAACCGCTACAGTCTTCTGATTATTGATGATCTCGGAATTGAGCGGAACTCTGACTTTGCACTGGAACAGGTATTCAATGTGATTGACAGTCGTTACCGCAGTAAAAAGCCCCTGATCATAACGACCAATCTCACTTTATCAGAGCTGAATAACGCCGCTGATATCGCACACAAACGAATTTATGACCG
>NZ_JAAITI010000103.1 GCF_013304735.1 Blautia luti | reverse complement strand
GAAGAGGAAGAGGTTACTGCCGAAGAATCTATTCTGGAAAGTCAGGAACAGGAAAAAGCTGTGATAGAACCATACAACTTCCGTATCCAGGATAATGACCTTGGTGCAGGCGGTCCGAAGGCAAAGTATAAGGCAAATATGGAAGCCATCCATTTGTTACAGACTTTGGAGAAAGAAGAACGTCTGGCAGCACCCGAAGAACAGGAAATTTTATCCCGTTATGTTGGCTGGGGTGGTATCCCGCAGGCATTTGAGGAGAGTAACAGCAGCTGGGCAGATGAGTATCTGGAATTAAAGAATACCTTATCACCAGAAGAATACAGAGCAGCAAGGGCATCGACCTTAAATGCTTTTTATACATCCCCGACCGTGATCCGAAGCATGTATGAAGCACTGGAAAATATGGGACTGAAACAGGGAAATATCCTGGAACCATCGTGTGGAGTCGGTAACTTTATGGGACTGATCCCGGAGAGTATGGGCAAAGCCAATATGTACG
>NZ_JAAITI010000102.1 GCF_013304735.1 Blautia luti | reverse complement strand
ACAGTTAATGGCACCACTTATACAGATCTGAAGGATGGAATGCTGAGAGTGCAACTGACACAGAAAGATTTTACAACAAAACAGATTGAAATCACGGTAACGGATGGTGCCGGAAATACTTCTGAAAAGTATGTGTTGCAGAATCCTTATTATGAATGGGCAAAGAAGCAGGCAGAGAAACAGAAAACTTCAGGTGACAGCAATGGTGCGATGGCAACCACGACCAGTGCAGATGCAACTGGGACTGAGAAAACAACGACTTCACCACTTCCGCAGGATGCACAGGCTTCTGAGCCAACAGATGCAAAAGGAACTGTGGATGATCGGACAGTGACAGGTATTGAGGAACAGCTTAATAAAGAAGGCGAGACAGCAGATTCTGTTACCAAAACAGCTACGGAAGGCACAAAAGAGTTTTATACCATTTCAACTAAGAGTGGTAAGATTTTTTATCTGATCATCGACAATTCAAAATCTCAGGATAATGTGTATTTCCTTAC
>NZ_JAAITI010000010.1 GCF_013304735.1 Blautia luti | reverse complement strand
TATGTGAATAGGTCAGCATCAGAAATTTTTTCTTCACCAGTGATGCCGGATACCAGTTGCTGGCAATCAAGATCTTGTCATTTTTACACATCACAGTCTCTACAATCAGGTTCACGATTTCATCTACCTGCCGCATATCGTCACGATGGGTTACTTCCAGTGATTCATAATCAATGGTCTCTTTGACAAGGTTTTCATAAGCCTGATAATCCTCAGAGCGATTATCGCTATCAAATCTTTTCTCATCCACAGATATGATTAGATTTATTATCATTCATTTCAGTATCACTAAGATTAGTATTATTAGGGTTTGAAATGTAAACTTCTTGAAGTTTGTTTTCGGGACTTCTAGAAGTTTGATTTTGGGACTTCATGAAGTTTGAATTGTAAACTTCTGCGGGTTCCTCATTTTCCACAGAAGTTTGTTTTTTAAACTTCTTTAATTCCTCTTCAAATTTTTTCTCATCTGTTTTCTCAGGCATAAAGGTTTTCACGTAGATGACGTTTACCTTTCCAAATCCCTGTCTGCGTTTCTCAATCAGGCCAATCCCTGTTTCGTCATCCAGTTCTCTCATGGATTTGATGGCTTTATTTCTGCCACAGTTCAGTAATTCCATGATATCTTCGATGGAAAAGTAGATATATGCTCTATTTTTGTCGTCAAACCACTGATTCTTGATGGAAAGAGACATTCGATCCAACATCAGTCCATATAAAATTTTAGCATCGCTTGATAAATCTTTAAAGTAACTGTCTGTAAATAATGCTTTTGGTATGCGGTAGAAGCTGAACTGATCAGCTTCAGTACCGTAAAAATAATTAAATGTCATTTTTTTCTCCATAATTTCCTCCTTTCATTTTCTGCTAAGAAGTCCTCTTTTTAAACTTCTTTGACTTTGTTTTCTTAGCTTTTTCTATCCTTAACAGGACTGTTCCTGCATCCATTTTTCTAATAATGATTCAATCACCTGCTCCATATCTTTGGCTGTATAATCATCCGGAAAGTACTTTGTCAGTTTCTTTTCTGAGAAAGTAAGAGACCGGGATACTTTCTTTGCCATCACACAGTTATTGAAAATTGATAACATCTGGATCTGATTGATTGGTCCATCATTCAGCTGATTTCTGAGTGCTGCAATCTGTTTTGGCTTGATAAATCCGGTGTCGCTGATATATTCGTAAATCCATTCCTGTACTTCCTTGTCGATATAGGAGATATCGACAGCAACCGTGAATTGAAGCTTTTTGTTATCTACCAGATCAAGAAGTTCCGGAATTAATTCTGTCAGTCGGATATACCGCTGAACACTTCGTGCACTTTCTCCAACCTGTTCTCCTAATAACTGATCTGTTCTCGACTTCGTGCCACTTTGGCACAAAGTTAAATCTGTCCGACTCCCCTGTCTTTTCATTGCATCAAGTTTCATCTTATAAGCAAAGGCTTTCTCACTGGGCAACAGTTCCTCTCGCTGAATGTTAGCGTCCACCATCGCAATCACGGCATCATCATCCGATAATTCTCTTACGATTGCCGGAATAGTCGTAAGTCCTGCAAGCTGTGCTGCATGCATTCTTCTATGACCGGATACCATTTCATATTCTTCATTATCATCCATTCGAAGCAGTACCGGTGTCAGTACTCCATTGATCCTTACACTTTCAACCAGATCCTGCATCTTTTCATCATCCAGCACCTTGAACGGATGATTTTTAAACGGATGGATCTTACTGATTTCTATCTCCATTGCAGATTCTTCATTTACCACACCCAGCAGTTCATCAATGCTTGCCAATTTAATCTTTTCGCCACTTCTATTTTTCATTTTTCAAAACCTCCTGTGTTAAGTTCTTATATGCTTCGGCAACTTTTCCTTTCGGGCAGTGCATGTAGATGCTTTTTCCCTCTGCACTGGTCTCAGCAGCTTTTACAGACATCGGGATCACATTTTCAAATACCTCGATCTGACTTCCGTAGGTTGTATGTACTCTCGATGCAATATCCCTTGCGTAATTGGTTCTGAAATCTACCATGGTCAGGAGAATGCCCTCAATCGCCAGTTTCCGGTTCAGTCTTTTCTTTACTGTAAGAATGGTCTTGATCAGCTGCTGAAGTCCTTTCACCGGCAGATATGCGGCTTGCACAGGTATCAACACAGAATCGGAAGAGACCAGTGCATTGATTGTCATCATACCAAGGCTCGGCATACAGTCGATCAGGATATAATCGTATCGGCATCGTATCGCATCGATATATTCTTTCATGATCATTTCTCTGCTCATAACATTTCCCATCGTTACTTCCAGTGCGGAAAGCTCAATATTTGCCGGGAGAAGATCTACATTTTCCTGGTGATGTAAAATCCCATCTTCCAGAGAGATTTCTTCTTCGTTGATGACATCCATCATGATCGTTGCCAATGTGATGCGAAGATCATCCGGTTCCTCATATCCAAGACTTGCGGTTAAACTTCCCTGTGGATCCGCGTCGATCAACAACACTTTCTTACCTTCTCTTGCCAGTCCAATGCCTACATTTACGGTTGTGGTGGTCTTTCCGACGCCACCTTTCTGGTTTACTACGGATATAACTTTACACATGATTTCTTCCTCCTTTAACTTTCCCATGATTCTTTTTTCCATAATTTCAACAGTGCCAGTATTTCCCGTTTCATCATTGCCGGTGTATAAGAATTTGGAAAATACTTGTGCAACTGCTCGTTTGTGAATGCCACTCTTGTGATCTCACCCTTTTTCACTTCACACATGATCTCTTCCATCTTTTCCAGTGACAACTGTTTTTCTTTACTCAGTTGCCGGATCCTCTGGGCCTGTGAGAGTGATGGGATTGCCTGTGCATACTCCATTGCTACAAGCAGTTCTCTTTGTTCTTTTTCACTTAATGCAGCTATCTCTACAGCCGGACAAAAAGAAATAATCTCATCATCCAGTTTCTGCAACATTTCCGGTATCAGTTTTGTCAGTGAAATATAACGCTGCACTTGTTTTGGGCTATCACCACAATCTTCACTGATGATTTCTATTGCCCGCTTT
This sequence comes from Blautia luti, assembly GCF_013304735.1. Taxonomy (GTDB): domain Bacteria; phylum Bacillota; class Clostridia; order Lachnospirales; family Lachnospiraceae; genus Blautia_A. The sequence continues at coordinate 106,748 of NZ_JAAITI010000010.1, read as the reverse complement.
CTTGGTGTTTTGTGGTCAACTTGGCTCTTTTTTCGACCACTTTTTCTTTTTAATACGTCATTCTTCAGTTTGTAAGCAAAAGCTTTTTCACTGTAGCTGATCCGTTCTCTGTGAAGATTGGAATCTACCATGCTCAAGATGGAATCATCTTCACTTAATACCCGGATGATTACCGGTACTTTACGGTATCCCAGTTTCTCCGCAGCATGTTTTCTTCTGTGACCGGATATGATCTCATAGTATCCATCCGGTACTGGTCTGACGATCAGCGGATTTAAAATTCCATACTTCTCAATGCTTTCCTGCAAAAGAAACATTTCCTTATCATCTTTTACCTGAAACGGGTGCTCTTTGAACGGACGAAGACGCTCAATCTCAATTTCTATGATTCTTTCTTCGTTTTCTCCTGATTGTCTGTTTGGCTCAGTCATCTTGACTCCTTTCCTCCAGGATTCAGGAAATAAAAAATGCCTGCCTGGAACTTTTATAGATAGTAAAGTTCCAAACAGACATTGCTGTTTGACCATTAGCTACAGCTAATAGAATTGAATACTGTTTCAGCTAATTCATGTTTGCAGGTTTTGGAAAGATTGTTTCTTTTCCCGCCTTTTCTCTGATTTACATCCCCGAATAAGGGGTGACAACGGAGCGGAACCCAAATGTTAGCTGGACTTCTTAAAACCCATGTTTGCAAACCGGTAATTTTGATTAGCTGTCAGCTAACAAAAATCGGATTGCGTTAGCTGGAAATTGATCATTTTGAATGGAATTTTGTGTCACGAACGTGATTAGAAAATAACAAAAGCGTTCGCTGTCAGCTAATCCAGCTAACATTTTCGAACGCTTTGAAGCCCGTCGCCAAGAGGATTTGAACCTCCGACCCCTCGCTTAGGAGGCGAGTGCTCTATCCAGCTGAGCTATGACGACACATGCCGCAAACCCTTGATTTTACTGGGTTTCTGGGATTTTTCCCTTCGGCCATATATAAGATTATCAACTCTTTTTCGAGTTGTCAATCTACAGATTTTTTTGATTTGGTAACATTAGAACGTTCCCCAATTTGGGGAATGCTTTGTTGTCACCATTAGCATTTTTCAGAATAGATTCGAACTGAAAGTTGTTTTTCATTTTTTCCCTTTGGGGAATGCCTCGGCTTTCTCTTAGGAGGCACTTGTTCTATCCATTAAACTAACAGGACTAATACCGGATTTTTGGCTTAAAATCAAGGTTTTCAGCCATTTCAACGGCATTGGATTTTATGATTTAAAACTGACTTACGTCAGCTGAATCAATCTTATATGATGAAATTTTTTGGTATGAAGCTATCGCCTTTTCCAAAAACGCATATCCTCTTAATTGTGACATCACATAACAGAATCGAACTCAAATTCATTTTTCTGTTATACGCCGAGGCGATAACTCTGGTCACCGCTTAGGAGGCGAGTGCTCTATCCAGCTGAGCTACGAGGACATATATGGTTGTGAAACATTTCGGATGCTTCCAGAAGTTTCACAACCATTATTTTACTATATTTATTTTGAAATTACAAGAATTAATTCCAGGTCCGGAAACTTAGTAATGCAGCTGTCCCTGCAGCCAGATCGTTCCCTTGAAGCGGCGGCCAACTGCAGGCTCACCGAGAAGATCTTTGCTGTTAATGCAGACATCAAACTGCATATCGTTGCTCTCAATAGTCATCTGGCAGATTTCTTCGCCAGTCAGAATATTCTTAAATTTCATAATATCCAGAATCTCGCCAAGTACATTGTACTGGTCACACTCAATTCCATATGGCATGAAATAGGAATCCACAATGGTTAAAATATCGTCAGTAACAATCCTCTGGGAGATCATGGAATACGTATCCATGTCTTCCATTGTGAGGCTTTCCATTGCTTCCTCATCACCATTTCTTGCAGCCTCGATAAGATTTGTTCTGTTTTTGGCAAGCTCACGTTCCACCTTTACAGCCTCTTTATCTTTCTGCACCGGAAAAAGGATCTTTCCTTCTGAAGCAAGACCGGAAACTGTTACAGGTCTGTTTCCGGGATCTTTCAGGCCTCTGCATTTTTCCTGCATATATTCTGCCGGGTTCTGCAGATAAAAGATCATCGTCACACCAATGCGAAGATCATCACATGCACCTGCATAAGATTCTTTCTCTGTATGACGTTCAACAGTTACTTTTTCCCTGGATGTGATTCCTGTTCCTCTGAAAAACGGAAAATAATATTCCACGTGAAACTCACCGTTTTCATCGTACGGACCACAAACGCTGATTCCACAGTCGCAGCCGTAATTCTTGGAAAACTGTACAAATACGCCTTCCGGATGATTTTCCACGCAAACTTTTTCATCGTAGTTTACGATCACATCACGGATGATTTCTTTTACTTCACTTCTTCTGGTAACCTGTGAAAAGCCAACGGCCTTTAAATAACTATGCACAAGAACACCTCCCTGAAAAAGCCTGCGTTTCTCTTACGCGCGTGTCTTTTTCTCAATCTTTGTCATACCGCCCATGTATGGCTGCAGAGCTTTTGGAATGCTTACAGAACCGTCTGCATTCAGGTTATTCTCCAGGAAAGCGATGAGCATTCTCGGAGGTGCTACTACTGTGTTATTTAATGTATGTGCAAGATATTTCTTACCATCTTTTCCGTTTACACGGATCTTCAGACGACGTGCCTGTGCATCGCCAAGGTTGGAACAGCTTCCTACCTCGAAGTATTTCTTCTGACGTGGGGACCATGCCTCAACATCGAGGGATTTTACTTTAAGGTCAGCAAGGTCACCGGAGCAGCACTCAAGTGTACGAACCGGAATATCAAGAGAACGGAACAGATCTACGGTGTTCTGCCACAGTTTGTCGAACCACATTTTGCTCTCTTCTGGTTTGCAGACAACGATCATCTCCTGTTTCTCGAACTGATGGATACGGTAAACACCTCTCTCCTCAAGTCCGTGAGCACCTTTCTCTTTACGGAAGCATGGAGAATAGCTTGTAAGTGTCTTCGGAAGCTCTTCCTCCGGAATGATCTGGTCGATGAATTTACCGATCATGGAATGCTCACTTGTACCGATCAGGTAAAGATCCTCACCCTCGATTTTGTACATCATAGCGTCCATCTCAGCGAAACTCATAACGCCTGTAACAACGTTGCTTCTGATCATGAAAGGCGGTACACAGTAAGTAAATCCACGGTTGATCATGAAATCTCTTGCGTAGGAAATTACTGCGGAATGAAGACGTGCGATGTCTCCCATCAGATAATAGAATCCGTTACCTGCAACACGTCTTGCGCTGTCAAGGTCGATTCCGTCAAAGCTCTCCATAATATCTGTATGATACGGAACTTCGAAATCCGGAACAACCGGCTCACCGAATTTCTCGATCTCTACGTTCTGGCTGTCATCTTTACCGATCGGTACAGACGGATCGATGATGTTCGGGATTACCATCATGTCTTTCAGAAGCTCTTCCTCAACCTCTTTCTCTCTCTGGGAAAGTTCCTCAATACGGGTTCCGGATGCAGCAACCTGCTTTTTAACCTCTTCTGCCTCTTCTCTTTTTCCCTGGCCCATAAGAGCACCGATCTGTTTGGAGATCTTGTTTCTCTCAGCACGGAGAGCCTCAACCTCCTGCTTAATCTCTCTGTTTTCTTTATCAAGTTCGAGAACCTTGTCAACCAGCTCCAGTTTGCTGTCCTGGAACTTATTGCGGATATTCTGTTTTACAACCTCCGGATTCTCTCTCACAAACTTAATGTCTAACATGATATTCCTCCTGTATTAAAAATATTCTTATTTTTGTAATTTTTATTCTTTCTCGATCTCACCAAGTCCGAAGTTTACGGCTTTTCTCAAAGCTTCCACTTCTTCCTGGCTGAGGACAACATAGGATTCACCTTTTACAATCTCCTTTAAATAAAGAAAACAGTTGTCACGGCTGTGAACCGCATTCAGGATCAGACCTGTGTTATTCTTATCAAGAAGTGCCAGCGCAAAACTAAGTTTTCCACCTACATCATCAAAAGCATCATACTTCTCAACACCATATTTGCTGAACATTACATTCAGATTTTTTTTGATAAAGCTGATGTCATGATCATGATCTTCCTTTGCCTCATACAGCCGGTCGATCTGTGCAAATTTTCTTACAAAAACTTTTTCCAGTGACTGTGCATCTCCGCCTCTCATAAACAGCTTATATTTCCGTTCCAGACGGCTCAGACGCATATTGCTGCTCACCACATTAATCAGAAGAATGATGGTAAGGATCAGCAAAATAATGATCACAATCCCGGAATCAATTCCTATGCTTTCAAAAATTCCGCTCATTCTGCCTCCTATCTGATAGATTCGAACAGATCAATGATCCTCTCCAGTTCATCCCTGGAATAATATTCAATTTCAATTTTACCTTTGTTGTTTTTCTTTCGCTGAATGGATACCTTTGTTCCCATGATGCCTTTCATTTTTTCTTCCAGGCTTTCATAAATGGCATCTTCTGCGGTATTTCTCTCTGTTTTCTCTTTTTTAGTCGGGGAAACCAGATTTTTTACAAGTTTCTCTGTCTCACGGACACTGAGTTTCTCATCAAAAACCTTCATGGCTGTATTTTCCTGAAAGGTTTCATCGGAAATTCCCAGAAGTGCTCTTGCATGACCTGCAGAAATCATATCTGCAATTACCATTTCCTGGACTTTTGAAGTAAGCTTCAGAAGACGCATGGAATTGGTTACCGCGGTTCTGCTTTTGGCAACTCTGTCTGCGATTTCATCCTGTTTCAGGTGAAACTCTTCCATCAGACGCTTATAAGCCATCGCTTCCTCGATAGGGTTCAGATCTTCCCGCTGAATATTCTCAATCAGAGAAATTTCCACAATCTCCTGATCTGTAAACTCCTTTACCACAACCGGAACTTCCTTAAGTCCAGCCATCTTGGCTGCTCTCCAGCGACGTTCCCCTGCTATGATCTCAAAATAATCCTTCTTATCTGATACCAGCAGTGGCTGAAGAACTCCATACTGCTTGATGGATTCAGAAAGCTCCATCAGTGCGTCCTCATCAAAATGCCTTCTCGGCTGATTCAGATTCGGCTCCACACTGGAAATTTTTACAAGACGTTCTGCCGCAGGTTTTTCCTGTGCTTCTGTTTTTTCTTTCTTAACTGTGGATCTTGTCCTTTTTGCGGTTTCCTTTGACGGTCCGCCGGCTTTATTAGGAATCAGTGCATCCAGACCTCTTCCAAGGCCTCCTGTTTTTCTTGCAGCCATTATTCGCCCTCCCTGCTGATAACTTCTTCTGCCAGAAGACGGTAGCTTTCTGCTCCTGTAGATCTTGAATCGTACAGGTTAATTGGTTTTCCATAGCTTGGAGCCTCTGCAAGTCGTACATTTCTCGGAATGATCGTTTTGTATATATTCTGATCCAGGTTTTCTTTTACATTCTCTACAACCTGGAGTGACAGATTTGTTCTGGCATCATACATGGTGAAGACCACGCCTTCGATTTTCAGACGTTTATTCAATCTGTCTCTCACCAGTTCGATGGTATGTATCAGCTGTGACAGACCTTCCAGTGCGTAATACTCACACTGAATCGGTACCAGAACAGAAGTTGCCGCCGTCAGGGCATTGATTGTCAGCATGCTCAGTGACGGCGGACAATCCATGATTATGTAATCATATTTCCGACGCAGCTTGTCAGTAATCTTTTTCAGGATATATTCCTTATCCTCAAGATCTACCAGCTCAATCTCAGCACCGGAAAGATTCATATTCGATGGTATCAGGTCAACATTATCTACTACGTTTTTTATAATGGTATCTTTTGTCTCTGCTTCTCCAAGCAGCAGCTCGTAAAGGGTATTTTCTACTGCATTCTTGTCCACGCCAAGTCCACTTGTGGTATTTCCCTGCGGATCTATGTCAATGGCAAGAACCTTTTTCCCTTTTTCAGCAAGGCAGGCCGATAAATTAATTGCCGTTGTTGATTTTCCAACCCCGCCTTTCTGATTGGCAACTGCAATGATTCGTCCCATTTTACCCCTCCTTTTTTGTATTTTTTAAGGGATTTTTACTCATTGGATACCATTATAACACTTTTATTTTTAAACCGCCACATAATGTTTCACGTGAAACAATAGAAAATGGGTTTTGAATTATTTTATTTATTGTGTAGTATACCCAAACTTCAGGGCTCTTAAACTGCTCTTACAATACACGGTTCTTACTCCAGAACCTGTCCTGTTATAAATGCAATTATTTCATATTTTATTATCATCAATTACGCCTCTTTTTTTCGGCGTATATAGCCTGAGCTTTATCGCCATTTAACCGAATCAAGGAAGTCCCCTGCGGGGTTGCGAAAAGCAATAAGCAGTGGGTGGGGACTTGCTTTTATACATTGTGGCACTCAAACGTCGCTTATTTTCTTTTCAGGACAGAAGTAAAACCAATTGATATTACGATGAAGAGCGAAATGTTGTGAAAGATTTTTTGGTACCGTTTCAGGAAATATATCGGCGTATTTTGTCATATAGCAAAATGAAACAGCGAATTTTGGCGTATTTTAGAGACGTCTGATTTTTGCTGTTTTTGTCATTTTTATATAATATATAGAAACTATAAAGTATTAAAAATGCTTATTTTATAGTCATTACAAGCACAATATAGTTGAATTTATATCTTGTGAAAAACATTTGTCATCTTCTTATTTCAGACAGCAAAGTTTCATTTTGTGTCATCTTTTTATTCTGGCTATACGCCGCGAAGCGGCGTATTTGTATTTTTTTCAGTCATCCCCAGGACATTTGCCTGCCAGTATCTCTCCATTCATAGCTTATCGGTCTCAAAATCTCCATCTGAAGCTCTTCTGATTTGTCCAAACTGATCTTTCAGGCAGCTCAAAGTACCTTTTCTTCTCTATATATAAGCCTCAAATCCATCATCAAAAGGATTTTTTATCAAAATAGCTATATTCAGGACCTACATGCACCATTACAGCAGCATATTTAAGACGTACAGCCGCATAAAGTATTAAAAAAATCCCCTTTAATTGTGCCATTTCAGAAATAAAAAGGACTTTTTTTGTACCGTCGCCCATTCAGGTCCTTATTCATAAGGTATTTGCAATAAAAACGGTAGTATTTGTTGCATTTTCGGTGTGTGCAGGTGCACATATTGGTATTGGGGGATTTTTGTGCATTTTTATATATGTACTATAAATCGTACATTAATATTATTATAGTACTATAAATCGTACTTTTATGCTATTTTTAGCGTTAAACCTTTATGTTTTGTCATATCTCTTCTTTTATTTTTCTTTCTCACAGAAAAGTCCGATATATTGGACATATATATTTTCTTTCTACATTTCCTTCCTCACACCCTCATCCATAAAAGCATGCATATTTGCATTTAACTTAATCTTGCCGCTCTATTTCCGGAAATGCTATAATACAACCATTAACAATCTATCTATATTGAAAGGAATATTTCTATCATGAATCCAATTAACCACGATCAGGCAAAGGCCCAATTAGATAAAACGCTTCAGGGAAATGACAAAATCGAAACTGCAATCGCTGCTCTCCAGCAGGACGCTACAGAAGAAATGCTGGCGCACGTTCTCACTGTAATTCGTCGCAGAACGAAAGAGCGTGCTCAGTTGATCATCGCAGTAGAACCACCCAAAGGTGATGGAATAATCAATCTTCAGGCCATAAAAACCAGCGACGGAAAACAATGGTGGGCTACTTTTACCAGCTTTGACGAAGAATTAAAAGGCAGTAACCAGATCATGTCTACTTTTACCGCCGATATTGACAAACTTTTTTATTCCGCACTGGAGGAACCATCTATTGAAGGAGTAATTATTAATCCCTGGAATCGGACAATTATGCTCAATAAAACTTTAATCAATATCATTCTTGGAAATCCTGTATAATCTGTGTAATATTATTTACAGCCATGTATTTACAATGTGTGTTTCACGTGAAACATACATTGTAAAACTCATAAAATTGTTTCTTTTCTATTGTTTTTCACATGTTACTGTTCACGTTTCACCTTTCTTCTCCCAGTCTACAAAAGCATTGTAAAATCCCCCTCAATAGCGTATAATAAAGCAAAGAAATATTCAGACAAAACACATTAGATCAGTGAAGTTTTAGCGCATAAAGCAGTATATTTTCCCTGATCACTTTGTACGAATTTCAGGAGGCTTTTAATGAAGAAAAATGGACACAAACTATTTACACTTGTAGCTTTATTAGGCACAGCCGCAGGAGTCATTCATATTGCCAACCGTTTTATAGATGCTACATCACAGCTTAAAGACATGCTGGAACAGCCACATAGCAAAACCTATAACTGGCGTTTTGGAAAAATCCACTATACTAAACAGGGACATGGGGCTCCGCTTCTTCTTGTTCACGATATGATGCCAGGAGCATCCGGATATGAATGGAGTTCCGTTGAAAAACAGCTTGCGACAGAACATACTGTTTACACGTTAGACCTTCTTGGATGTGGCCGATCAGAAAAGCCGGATATTACTTACACCAATTTTGTATATGCTCAATTACTTTGCGATTTTGCAAAAAATGTTATTCAGCAGGAAACAGACGTTATTGCCAGCGGCTTTTCCGGATCCTTTGCAATTATGGCATATCGTAATAATTCTGATTATTTCCGAAAAATTATGCTTGTCAATCCGCCAAGCCTCAGTTCTCTGAAGCAGGCACCTTGTGAGGATAATAAATTATTCAAACGCCTGATCGAATTCCCTGTTTTCGGAACATTGATCTATCATATTGCATGTTCACGTGAAACTATCAGCAGTCTTTTCATGGAACAATTATTCTATAATCCGTTCCACGTGACAGATATACTGGTCGATACTTATTATGAGTCCGCTCATAAAGGCGGTTCCAATGCCAAATATCTGTACTCCAGCTATATTGGAAAATATCTCAACATCAGTATTAATAATGCTGTAGAATCTTCTGATGCCTGCATTTATATTATTTCCGGCGAAAAAGAAGCTTCCGGTTCTCTTATTGCAGAAGAATATCAGAAGTTGAATTCTTCCATTGAGACTGCTGTAATCCCCGAAACCAGACATCTTCCTCACCTTGAAGATCCGGAGCATTTTCTGGAGCAGGTATCTATTTTCCTGTAAATCCAGAAAATATTTATTAAAAAACATTCATAAGATTTCATAAAAAAATAGAGGTTATATAATTTTATAGCAATTATATAGCCTCTATTTTCTTATTTCATTTTTTTATTTACTGTTTCACGTGAAACATCAAAGATTCTACTATCTCAAAGCCTGTTCTAAATACATATGTGTTGTATTATCAATCAACTTATGTGTCAGTTCTGCCATATGCTGTGTAGATTCCTGATTTTCAGAAGAAAGCCATGTTTTAATCATTCCTACACATCCATTCAGGCAAAAAGCATACGCATACTCAATGTCACGGTTATCCTTCGGCAGACGAATAGACAGGCGATGCAGAACTGTATCTGCAATTAACTTTTCAATCCGACTGACGAACGCCATGTCGCCATTCTTTCCGAGAAGTGCAATACAAATATCCTTATTATTGTCCAGAATCGTAAAAATCTGCTCAATAAACGGATAAGAACTCTCCTTATTATTAATAGGATCCAGAGGATAATCCGCTACCAGATGAGAAACCTCATCCATCAATTCCGCCTCAATAGACTCAAGCATCTGATAGATATCTGTATAATGAAGATAAAACGTCGAACGGTTAATATCCACTTCCTCGACAAGTTCTTTCACGGTAATCTCTTTAATGCTCTTCTTCTGCATAAGGCGAGCCAGTCCTGCACGAAGCTGCGCTTTCGTTTTTCGTACTCTTCTGTCAACTTTTTCCGCCATTTCAAATTTCCCCCAATCATTCCTGTAAAAAATAGCTGTTATTTGTCTATCTTGTAGATTTTATTGTGTTATAGACAAATATTCAATATATGTCTACTAATGTACATTCCGCAAATATTTAATGGTTGTATCTGTGGTATGTGTTTAGTATAATACATCACGTAAAGAAAATCAACACTTTGTTTGATAATGGATTTAAGAACTATTAATAGAGTCAAGAGTGATTAATAGAACTCGATACCATTACTGGAATAAAGTTTGATTAATCAACTGTAGCAATCCAGAAAATCCTTACATCAGGAAGAATTTTTTCAGAATCTGTCTCAATGTAATCATTAATCGGAACGCTGCAAACTATAAATACAAAAAATTTAATAAGAAAGGGATAGGTAAAATGATCAAAAACGAATGGAAAAGCTTACTTCGCAATAAGCTCATGCTTATCGTTGTAATCGCAATCATCGTTATCCCGATCATCTATGCAGGCCTGTTTCTGAAATCCATGTGGGATCCTTATGGAAGCGTGGATAACCTGCCGGTGGCTGTGGTAAACGAAGATAAACCCGTCGAGTACAATGGCAAGACACTAAGTATAGGCAAGGATATGGCGGATGAGCTGAAAGACAACGACTCAATGGCATTCAACATTGTAGACAGTAAGACAGCAGAGGACGGTCTGGCAAACGGAACCTATTACATGGTTATTACCATTCCGGAAGACTTCTCCGCAAATGCTTCTACAGTAATGGATGATAATCCAAAACAGATGGAGCTGAGCTATCAGACCAACCCAGGAACCAACTACATAGCTTCCAAGCTCAGTGAAACCGCGATCCTGAAACTTCGTGACAACATTGCATCACAGGTTACTGAAACCTACACCGAAACCGTTTTTGATTCTATCTCAGAAGCTGGTGACGGAATGCAGGAAGCAGCTGACGGATCCGGAAAAATCGAAGACGGTTTAAGTACAGTTGCCGATGGTAATAAAACCATTACCAAGAACCTGAAGAAACTTTCCACCAGTACTCTTACATTTGTAAGCGGCGCTGACAGCCTTACTGAAGGACTTAAGACATACACCGATGGTGTAGCACAGGTCAACGACGGAGCAAAAAGTCTGGATGATGGTGCAAAACAGCTGAACAGCGGTGTTGCCACTCTTACAGAAAAAGTTCCGGAACTGACAGAAGGCGTTGATACCCTGGATAAAGGTGTTCAGCAGTATACCGCAGGTGTTGACGAACTTAACGAAAATTCCGATGCACTGAAAAGTGGCGCAAGCAGTCTGGAATCCGGTGCAAAAGCACTGAGCGAAGGTATTAATACCCTTTCCAGTGGAACCACACAGTATGTAAGCGGTGCCGACACTCTTGTCGATGGAACAACTGCTTATGTAAAAGGTGCAGAACAGCTGGCAGCTGGTGCAAAACAGCTTTCCGGTCTGGAAAAACTTGGAGATGTTTCCAATGGTATTTCTCAGCTGAATCAGGCTGTTACAAAGGGCAGTGACAAATCTCAGTCACTTGTATCCGGAACCCAGCAGCTGGAAGCCGGATTAAAGAACCTCAATGATACTGTTTCTTCTTTAAAAGACAGCACTACTGATGAATCTATCAAAACCTTATCTGCCGGTCTTGCCTCTGCAAAACAGGGCATGAATGATGCAGCAGATGGCATGACAACAGCCGCTAATGGTATGACAGATGCAGCAAACGGAATCAACAACGCTGCTGGATATATCAATCAGGCAGCAGGCATTACCAGCCAGACCAGTTCCAACATTTCCAACGAGCTGATTCCTGCAGTACAGAATGCAGGCGCACAGTTCTCACAGGTTGGACAGCAGATCAATGATCTTCTCACAGGCTATGGACAGACAACTACCGAAAAGCTTACAGAAGCAAACACAACAATAAGTACTGCACAGCAGAGCATGAGCAATGCTGCAGCTGCACTTCAGGCTATTCAGGCATCCGCTTCTGAAGATGGAACAGTTTCTGCTGAAAGCCTTAGCGAAGTAATCGGTGCACTGAACGATGCAGCTAGTGGAATGTCCGGTGTAGATGGTTCTTATATGAACAGCTATTCCGAACAGGCTTCACAGTTAGTATCCGGTGTATCCAGTCAGCTCTCCTCCACTCAGGAAAGTCTGAATGCTACTGTTTCAAAGCTTAACGAAGCAGCAACCGGACTGAGCGCAATCTCCAATGGTCTTACTGCTGGCGCAGACAGTCTTTCCAAAGGCGCAGCTTCCATGACAGAGGGTGCAGCCAGCATGAATGCGGGTGCAGAAAAAATGGCCGCAGGTGCAAGCCAGATCCCAGCAGTTCCGTCTGATCTGATCGCTCAGCTTTCCGCAGGAGTAAATAAACTCTATGTTGGATCTAAAGCTGTAAATGCCGGAACCCAGCAGGTTTCCGCAGGTCTTCAGACACTGGAAACAAGCACAACATCTTTCCCACAGGCAGCTGCCGGAATCAAGGCACTGAATGAAGGATTCGATACATTAACTGCTAACGATAAGAAACTTACTTCTGGAGCTAAGAATCTGAAAGCAGCCGGAAAACAGATCACAAGCGCACTTCCACAGGTGAAATCCGGTGCAGGTCAGCTTGCCGATGGTTCTGAAACACTGACAGCAGGAATCAAAACTTACACAGATGGTGTTGCAAAACTGGCAGCAAACAGCTCCGCTCTTACCAGCGGTACCAGCCAGCTTTCCAATGGAGCTAAAACACTTTCAAGCGGTGCTACTACTCTTGCAAATGGCACCAAGACATTAGCAAGCGGTACTACTACTCTTTATACTGGTACCAAAAAACTTGTAAGCAATAACAGCACTCTGAACAGTGGTGCAAAACAGCTGGCAGATGGTGCTTCTCAGATTCAGAGTGGTTCTTCACAGCTGTATGATGGTTCCAAGAAACTTGGAAATGGTGTGAAAGAGCTAAAAGATGGTTCTGAAACACTGACTACAAGCCTCAGCGATGGAGCTAAAACTGTAAAAGATAATTCAGCAAGTGACGAGACAATCAAGATGTTCGCAACACCAGTTGTGAGCGATGAAACAAAACTTACCGATGTTCCGAATAACGGACACGCAATGGCACCTTATATGATGTCTGTAGGCCTCTGGGTCGGTGCACTGGCATTCTGCCTGATGTATCCTCTGGCTCAGTATAAAGGCAAACTGAAATCCGGTTTTGCATGGTGGGCAAGCAAAGCTTCCGTACTTTATCCGGTAGCAATCCTTCAGGCAATTTGTCTGATCCTTCTGTTACATGCATTTAACGGATTCACCCCTGTTGAGATGGGCAAGACAGTCCTCTTCGCCTGCCTCGCAGCAATGACCTTTACATCCATGATGTATTTCTTTAACATCACACTTGGTAAAGTAGGAAGCTTCCTGATGCTGGTATTCATGGTCGTTCAGCTTGCAGGATCTGCCGGTACTTATCCGGTTGAGATTTCTCCTGAATTTGTTTCAAAGATTCACGCATACCTGCCATTCACTTACACCGTTGATGCATTCCGTGCAACAATCAGTGGTGGCAGAAGTATTACTACTTCCGTAATTGTACTGGCTGTACTGTTTGTGATCTTCACGATCCTGACAATCCTTCAATTCAATCACATGGCCAAGAGAAAGAAAGCAGAAAAAGTTGTTCTCTTCGACTGGCTGGAAGAAAGAGGTCTTGCTTAACTAACATGTAACTGACAGAAGCTCCCCCGAACCTTCTGTTGGACATAACACAAAAAAACCTGTACGGTGGGCTGAAACCACTGTACAGGTTTTTTTTGTATTATTTTCTATTTCGCCTCAGCAGTTGGTGTTGCTGTGGCTTCTGTTTTTGTTTCACCATTTACCATAGTTTCATATGCATTAAACATTTCTTTTACTGTCATTTTGTTTACGAGGAATACTTTGTTTCCAACGACAGCTGCGTAATAGTTTGTATCATATGTGTAGAAGGTAACGGTTGTCTGGTTCTTGTCAGAGTCTGTAAATACAACTGTCATCTCCGGATCTGTTGCCGGGGTGTAGGTATCTGTCAGCCTCTTCTGTCCTGCCATATTTGTCAGCTTGTTATAGAAGGTTGTAAAGGTTGTACTTTCTATGTCCTCTCCATCCAGCTGATAGGTTGTTGTCTCTTTATCATTACCGTCATCGTCTGTTGTTGTTTCACGTGAAACATTTACAGTATTTGTTGTACCGCCGTAAGTAACCTGAAGCTGATCCAGATTTTTTACAGAAAGATAATTCACAATCAGGGACCAGAGATCCGATGGTGTCTTATCAATAACCGCACTCAATGTATCTGTGGACATTGTATAAATCTGTTTGTTATCTACAGTTACATATCTGCTGCCATCTCCGGCTTCATCACCAACGTAGATAACAAGCTGTTTATCTACTGTAGTTGTCTTGGTGTCTTCAGAAGAGCTGCTGTCGTCGGAAGCATCCGTACTGTCTGCCTCATCACCTTGTGTATCTTTAGAATCGCTCTCAGAAGCCGTAGAATCGCTTTCAGAGGAATCTGAGCTGGTGTCCTCCACCTCTTCCTGATAATCCACTGTAATCGTCGCATACGGATTATCCAGGCCATACTTGGAAAGATCTTCCGCATTGTAGTCTACAAACTGGTCAAACGCAAAATTTCCAAGTCCGGAAGTTACATTTCCTGCTGCCGTCGTATCTGCTGTTTCTTTATCACTGCTTCCATCACTGGAAACATCCCAAGTAGCTCCATCGGAATTTTCTTCCAGAACGTAGGAATCTTTATCTTCGCTGACCTGCACTTTTTTCACTGTGGAAGAATCAATCGTCGGGAAATCTTCTCCCTGTGCATAATCATAAAGAGAATCCATAAACGGAGTAACGGTAGATGCCGCTACCACATAAACCGTACTGTCATCGTCATCTTTTGTAATGTAATACTGATTTGTGGAAGTATTTTCATCTCCAATATTGAATTTCGTTGTACCATCACTGGTATCAACGGTTATTGTATTGGACGGGGAATCCAGTCCGTATTCCGTAAGATTATCTACATTTTCCAAGACTCTGTCCGCTTCCACCGTTTCAATGGCGGAAGCTGCAGAATCCAGAGTTGTCTGATTTACAGGGAAATCAGTCTCATCTTTTTTTACCCAGGAATCATCTTTTTTCTCAAAGGTGGTTTCCTTTTTATCCACAATAAATTCCAGAGACTTGATATCTTCTGTTTTCACGGAAAACACTTTGGTTTTGTTTTCCTCTTCACTGCTGCTCTCTGTCTGTTCTTCTTTGGACACGTAGGTATTTAATCCTACATAAACACCGCCGAGAACTGCCAGAACAACAACAGCAGAAACAAGTTTGGTTGATTTTTTCATTATGCTTTTCTCCTCTTAAGCCAGATCAAAAATCCTGCAACAAGGAACACTCCCGGGATCAGACCGATAGTACAGATCTTCCAGAAAGCTGCATCATAATCGGTTACTGTCAGGCTTGTGGACTGAAGGCTCTTGGATGGAATGGAAACAGAATTGCTGTCATCTGTGCTGGTCATCCAGCTTAAAGATTCCAGAAGAAGTTTCTCATTTCCACCGGATACCATCTGGTCTACCTGGCTCTCCATCAGGTTTGCTGTGGAGTAATAAACAATCTGTGTTTCTTTGTCATCATCTAATGTCTCAGTGATGGCCACACCAAGATCAAACGGACCATCTACATCGCCATCTTCTTTCTCAATATTGCTGCTCTGCATGTTGGTCTTGGAATAAGCCTGATCGGAAGTTGTAAGAATGCTGTTGATGGTTACGGTATCTCTTACATCATCTGTTTTCTGGATGCCCTGTGCATATGGCGCCAGTACATAAGATCCTGCTGAAGCTGTCTCAGAGCTTGCGTCTGTACTATTGACAGTCGGTACCAGATAATATGGCATCTGCATTCCATAATGCTGATTATCACCCTCAAATACAATTCCCTCAGCTCGTTTTACACCGTAATTTTCAAGAACTGCATCGAAGTTCGGCAGATCATCCTGTGTATAATCAGAGAAGATCATGGCCTTTCCGCCTGCCTCCAGATAATCCAGGATTTCTGTTTTTTCTTCCTCGGAAATATCACTGGTCGGAGATACGATCATCAGGCAGTCCGCATCATCCGGAACTTTTCCTTCGGTAAGAAGGTTCAGCTCTTTGATATCAATATTGGCTTTCTGGATATCTTCTTTAAAGTTGGAGTCCAGATCTTTTTCCCCATGTCCGGATAAGGTGTACATAATTGGAAGATCTTCCGATGTTACATATCCGATAGCACTTGTGATCTGTCCCTCACCATCAAAACCTGTTGTGGTCTGCTGCCAGGTATTATAATCTACAGAAGTAGAATACATGTCGTTGTAATTGATAACTTTGTTTCTGTCTCCGCAAACTACAATCAGGCTGTTTGAAGAGAGATCATCGGTTGTATATTCAGATGCAAATTTCGGATTTACAACCGGGTCTTTTACCTCAACTTTAATATGTTTGGACTCATCTTCATAACGTTTCAGAAGATTGGAAATCGTATCATCCTCAGAACCACTCTGGGCAATCTGATAAATGGTAACGTCTTTATCCAGCGCTTTCAGCACTTTCTTAGTTTCATCACCGATGGTGTAAAGCTTGGATGAACTTACATCCAGCTGTGAATATTTGGATGGGATTGCACCGACGATCATATTGATCACAACCACGATCACGATAAAGATTGCTGCCATAGCCATACTGTAGGAACCGTTTTTGATGTGCTTTTTGCTGATGGTACCTACCAGTTTTTTCGGATCTGGTTTATGTTTCTTTTTACCGGAATCCTGTGCAGATTCTGTTGTAACTGATTCGCCTTTATTTTTCTTGAATTTTTCACTGAATTTCATTTCCATTCACCCCCTAGTTCCAGCGTCTCTTCTGAATGGACTGCATGGTAAGGAACAGGCAGATTGCAATAACAGAAATAAAATAAACAATTCCTGTCACGTCAAACACACCGTTTGTAAAGTTTTCATAATGTCCGCTCAGGTTAAATACGTTCAGTACTTTCTGGATACCGCCCTGGAAAATACTGGATTTTATAACGTATACGATCACAAGGGCTATTTCTCCCACAACACCGATCACTGCAGAGATCAGAACATTTTTGATCATGGTATAAATAATAATTGCGATTGCCACGATCAGAAGTCCAAATGCTACTGCGGTTGACATGGAAGTCTGTGAGAAGAAGGAAGAAATTCCATTCATCATATAAAAAGAAAACAGGAACACAAAAGTAAGTACTGCTGCAATTACCTGGCTTTCTGTAAGTGCTGACATAAATACACCGATTGCCAGATTGGCACATCCCAGAAGGAAAAATCCCAGGATTCCGGTGTATGCAGAAGCATATGCTACTGTTCCGAATTTACTCATGATCAGCGGATAAAAGCACATGATCACAACCGGAATAGCAAACACTGCTACCAGTGCAAGGTATTTTCCAAATACGATATCCCATACGGATACCGGCGCTGTCAGAAGAAGCTGATCGGTTTTTTGTTTGCGTTCTTCTGCGAGTACACGCATGGAAAGAATCGGCACACCGATCAGAAACACAAAGGTCAGTGCGCTTAATGTATATTCAAACTTTGAGTAACCACCTGAGAGCTGATATGCAGAAAAATAAATTCCGGTCAGCACCAGGACAAAAAATATGAAGAGATATCCAACCATGGAGGTCAGATAACTTTTCAGTTCTCTTTTAAAAATTGCTGTCATGACTGATCCCCCTCTTTCTCATCAGAAGTTTTCTCCGGTTCCTCAGATTTATCTTCTACCGGTTTCCACTGTGATTTCTCCGGGTTTCCGGTGGATTTCTTTTTTTCTCCTTCGGTGAGTTCAAGGAATACATCCTCAAGGGAAACTCTCTTAACCTGCATCTCGTAGATCGGGCAGTTTGCTTTTGCCATGACATAGAAGACTTTTTCCCGGATGTCCACATTTTCCTGAACGGAAAGCTTTGTTTTCCACAGCTCTTCATCGCTGTCGTAAGACATTTCCACACCGGTAACGCCTTCGATGGTTTCCAGGCCTTTTCGGATGGTGTCTTTCTCGCCTTTTATTTTCATAAGGAGACTGTTGGAACCTGCTGCCAGACGTTCCAGATTATCCGGCGTATCACTGGCTACCAGTTTTCCGTGAGAAATGATCAGAACATAATCGCATACGGCTCTTACCTCGGAAAGGATATGGGAACTTAAGATAACTGTATGTTTCTGTTTCAGGCTTTTGATCAGGTCACGGATCTCGATGATCTGCTTCGGGTCAAGTCCTACGGTCGGCTCATCCAGAATGATCACTTCCGGATATCCCAGGATTGCCTGTGCAAGGCCGACTCTCTGGCGATAACCTTTGGAAAGGTTTTTGATCAGACGATCTTTCATGTCTGTGATCTTTACCATATCCATGACTTCTTTTATCTGTTTGTCTTTCTGGTTTCTTGGGATTTTTTTCAGATCAGCCGCAAATTTCATGTACTCAAGAACAGTCATGTCAAAATAGAGTGGCGGCATTTCCGGCAGATAGCCGATGCATTTCTTGGCTGCCTCCGGTTCTTCCAGAATATCATGACCATCGATCATTACTTTTCCCTCTGTGGAAGCAATGTATCCTGTGATCATGTTCATTGTTGTTGATTTTCCTGCACCGTTGGGTCCCAGGAATCCGTAAATTTTCCCCTTTTCGATTTGAAAGGAAAGATGGTCAACTGCAGTATGATCGCCATACTTTTTGACCAGATTACTTACTTCGATCACTTTACTCTCCTCCTTTAAGCATCTTTACAATAGAAAATGCCCCTGGATGAAACAGAGAATGGGGGAATCCAGGGGCATCTCTATCATTGTATAGTGTAAGAGTAATTTGTGATAAAAGTAGGATAACTTTGTGATAATTTTGTGAAACCGATGGGCAAAAAAATCTCCTGTCGGACAAATTTTGACTTTGTTCGACAGGAGGAGAAAATTATGCCAGTGGCTCCCGAAGCGGTGTTCCGGCTTTTCTCGGGTATTTGCCTGGAGTGTTTTTTATCTTCTCGATGATAACCAGGGAGCGGCTGATCTCGGAGCCTGGAAGGTCGAAGTACTGAATGTCGCGGATCTTTCCACCGAGGATCTTTACTGCTTTCTCCGCTGCTTCTGCTTCTTCTTTTACAGAACCGGATTTATAGGAGACAAAAAGTCCTCCGACTTTTACATATGGGAGACAGTATTCGGACAGGGTTGCAAGGCCGGATACTGCTCTGGATACGCAGAGATCGTATTTTTCTCTGTAGGCTTTGTTTTTTGCGTATTCTTCGGCTCTTCCGTGGATGGCGGAGATGCCATCAAGTCCAAGGAGAGCAAAGGTTTCTTCCAGAAATTTTACTCTCTTATTCAGGGAGTCCAGAAGGCAGGCCTCTACTTCCGGAAAAGCAATCTTCAGGGGAACCCCCGGGAAGCCGGCACCGGTTCCGATATCCATGACTGTTTTTACCTTGCTCATATCTACGGCTTTGACGCAGCAGAGGCTGTCCAGGAAATGTTTCACGAGAACCTCGTCAAATTCTGTGATACCGGTCAGGTTCATGACTTTATTTTTTTCTACAAGGTATTCGTAGAACTGGATGAACTGGTTTTTCTGCGTATCATTGAGAGTAATTCCAAGTTCCTCGCAGCCTTTTTCAAGGATTTCTAAATTGTACATGCAGTTTCCTCTCTTATTCTTTGTTTTTCTGTGGTTTTATTGTTCAGAATGTTATCAATGTTTATGTCCGGCTTTGCTTTCCAGGTATACCAGAAGTACGGAAATATCAGCAGGGGATACGCCGGAGATTCGGGATGCCTGGCCGATGGATACCGGTCTGTAAGCTTCCAGTTTCTGGCGTGCTTCGATGCGGAGGCTTCCTACATCTTCATAATCAATGTCTTCCGGAAGTTTTTTCTGTTCCAGTTTTTTGAACTGTTCTACTTGTTTCATCTGACGGCGGATATAGCCGTCGTATTTGATGTTGATCTCTACCTGCTCACATACATCTTCCGGAAGTTCCGGTCTTTCTTTATCAATCGGCGCAAGTACTTTATAGTTAAGTTCCGGTCTGCGGATCAGTTCTGCAATGGTGGTTCCGGATTTCAGCAGTGTGCTGTTCAGGGATTCCAGAAGGCTCTGTACTTCTGCGGAGCCGCCTACAGTTGCATGCTCAACTCGCTCGATCTCTTCCTGGATCATGCGCTCTTTTTCCTGAAGTTTATGGTAAGTCTCATCATCGATCAGGCCGACTTCCCAGCCTTTTTTGCGAAGACGGAGATCTGCGTTGTCCTGGCGGAGAAGCAGACGATACTCAGCACGGCTTGTCATCATTCGATACGGCTCATGGTTTTCTTTTGTTACCAGATCATCGATAAGAACACCGATATATGCCTCTGAGCGGTCCAGGATCAGCTGTTCTTTGCCTTTTACCTCCATAGCCGCATTAATTCCTGCGATGAGGCCCTGAGCGGCTGCTTCCTCGTATCCGGAGCTTCCGTTGAACTGTCCGCCGCTGAAAAGACCTTTGATCTTTTTGAATTCCAGTGTCGGATAGAGCTGGCGTGGATTGATGCAGTCGTATTCGATGGCATAGGCATTTTTTACGATTTTGGCA
Organism: Blautia luti; assembly: GCF_013304735.1. Taxonomy (GTDB): domain Bacteria; phylum Bacillota; class Clostridia; order Lachnospirales; family Lachnospiraceae; genus Blautia_A. The sequence goes on along the minus strand of NZ_JAAITI010000010.1, from coordinate 86,139 downwards.
TGTTCCAGGCCTGGTACGGAATGGTACATTTCGTACTGAACATCTTCCGGAAGGGAGCTGGACATTCCGCCGATGTACATTTCATTTGTGTAAAGTCCTTCTGGCTCGATGAATACCTGATGGCGTTTTTTGTCTGCAAAACGAACGACTTTATCTTCAATGGACGGGCAGTAACGTGGTCCGGTTCCTTCGATCATTCCGGAATAAAGAGGGGATCTGTCCAGGTTTGCACGGATGATCTCGTGTGTTTTTTCGTTTGTGTAGGTCAGCCAGCAGGATTTCTGCTCAATCTGTACGGATTCCGGATCTGTGGAGAACGAGAACGGTACAACTCTTTTGTCTCCGAACTGCTCTTCCATCTTGGAATAATCAATGGTGTTTCCGGCGATTCGTGCCGGGGTTCCGGTTTTGAAGCGGAACATTTCGATTCCAAGTTCTTTCAGAGAATCGGTGAGGTAGTTGGCTGCCTGGAGACCGTTAGGGCCTGTGTAGTTGCTGACATCACCATAGATGCAGCGGGCTTTGAGGTAAGTTCCTGTACAGAGGACTACGGCTTTTGCGTGGTAAGTGGCTCCTGAGAAGGTTTTTACACCGGTGATATGGCCGTCTTCTACCAGAAGTTCGGTTACTTCGCCCTGGCGGATGGTTAAGTTCTCTGTGTTTTCCAGGGTTTTTCGCATTTCTGTGCTGTAGGCCTGTTTGTCGGCCTGGGCACGAAGGGAATGGACTGCCGGGCCTTTGGACTGGTTGAGCATTTTGGACTGGATGAAGGTTTTATCTATATTTTTGCCCATTTCTCCGCCGAGGGCGTCCAGTTCGCGGACAAGGTGGCCTTTGGAGCTGCCGCCTACATTGGGGTTGCAGGGCATCAGGGCGATGCTGTCTACGCTGACTGTGAACATGACTGTTTGCAGGCCCAGGCGGGCACTTGCTAATGCGGCTTCGCAGCCTGCGTGGCCGGCGCCTACTACTATGATGTCGAAAAACTGTTCCAGATTTTTCATGCTTTTTCTCCTTTATTTCTTTTTTATTTCTGTTTTTGTTATGTTTATTTTGTAATGTATGTTTTTCTTCCTTGGCAAGGGGCTGAGTTTTTTTGCTTTGGGAAGCTAAGAAAAACCGCAAAGGGGATGTGGAGCGGTGTTGGCTTGTTTCTGTATGCTTCGGTGTTGGATGTGGAGCGTTGTGCCGATGTTGTTTTTAGTGCTTCGATTGTGGTAAATGTAGCTTTATTGACTTATTTCTGTATGCTTCGGTATTGAGCGTGGAACGCTGTGCCGATCGTTGCAGTGTAGCTGTAACGAGATTCTCGACGTGCGGTGCACGTCTGCGGGGTTTTCGCTGCTTTTTGTAATACTTTCTGTTTGTCGCATTTCGGCTTAGTGTTGAATTGCCAGTACAGAAGCATACAGGTATAAGTTAGTAACTTTCCGTGTTCTACAATCGCTGCACTTTGTAAAAAAAGGCCCAGGGGTGTGCAGAGGGGCGCGGCCTTGTGCCCCTTTGCGGTTTTCTCACATTCCAATGTGAAGTACCTCTGCGGGTTTCCGCAGCCTATGCATATGCATAGCCAAGTCCCTGCGTACTCACGCAACCCACGTGGGAACTACTTGCCCATACAAAATTTAGAGAATATTTCATTAACAAGGTCTTCCCCAAGCGATTCTCCCAGAATCCGCCCCAAACTCTCATATGCATCTGTCAGATCTATGGAATAAAAATCCTCCGGCATTCCGCTCTCTATACTGTTCTCTACCAGAGAAAGACTCTCCTGCGCTTTTAAAAGCTCCTGTCTGTGCCGTTCATTGGTGATATATACTTCATCATTGAAGTTTATCTCCCCACTAAAGAACATTTCTCTGATTTTTTCTTCCAGGTCTGTGATTCCTGTTTCTTCTTTTGCGGAAATCGGGATCACTGGCTGGTTTATTCTGCTCTTTAAATCTTCTATATCTATAGCAGATTTAAGATCTGTCTTGCTGTAGAGGACAATTGTCTTTTTCTCTTGCAAAATTTTTATGATCTCTTCATCGTTTTCATCCAGCGGTACGGATGAATCTACAACATAGAGAATCAGGTCTGCGTCTGCTGCCATTTCTTTGGCTTTGGATACGCCGATTTTTTCTACAATGTCTTCGGTCTGGCGGATTCCTGCTGTGTCGGCGATCTTTAATGTGATTCCGTGCAGGTTGATGTACTCTTCCAGAACATCTCTTGTGGTTCCTGCGATGTCAGTTACGATGGCTCTGTCTTCTCCCAGGAGCAGATTCAGCAGGGAGGATTTTCCTGCGTTTGGCTTGCCCAGGATTACTGTCCGGATGCCTTCCTGGATAATTTTTCCGTCTCCGGATGTCTTTAACAGATTCTGTATTTTTTCTTTTTCTTCTGCTACGATCTGCTCTAATTCTTCGGAATATCCTGTCAGATCATAGTGCTCCGGGTCGTCCAATGCCGATTCAATGTACGCTATATGGTACAGTAATTTTTCTCTGATTTGCTGTACGGTTTTTCGGACTGATCCCTTTAATTGGCCTACAGAATTCTTTAATGAGTACTCATTTTTGGACTGTATTACGTCCATAACGGCTTCTGCCTGGGATAAATCGATCCTTCCATTGAGGAATGCTCGCTTGGTAAATTCTCCTGGTTCGGCAATAATGGCTCCGTTTTTCAGCACGGTTTCCAATACTTTTTTCATGGCCAAAACGCCGCCGTGACAATCAATTTCTATAGTGTCTTCTCCCGTATATGTCCGTGGTCCGCGCATGGCCATAACCAGCACTTCGTCTACCATCTCTTCGTTATCATAGATATATCCATAATGAATGGTATGGCTTGGGACGTTTTTCAGAGATTTTTTTCCACCTTTGGAACGGTATACTCTGGATGCGATCTCAAAAGCCTCCGGACCACTGATCCTGACGATTCCGATTCCCGATGCACTCATGGCTGTGGAAATCGCAGCAATCGTTGTCTCTTCCATTTTTCACTCTCCTTTATCCGGTTAAACGAAAAAATGTTACTCCGGAAAAGCTTTTTACACGCAAAAAACACGTGTTATTCACGCTTTCACCTAGAATAACATCTTCTGTCAGTTTCCATATTTATAAAGCTGATCTCTGCATTCCGGATGTCCGCTGCAGAAATATCTTTTATTATTTGCTCTTCAATGATTATAAAGAATTGTTACGGAGATTGCAATGATAATTTTTAACCAAATCAAGTAAGTCCCCTGCTTCAATTGCGAATATCCGCTTGACTTTCCGGTTTTATGAAAAAAAGCCGCATCCACGAAGCTTAACGCTCCGGGATACGGCTTATATTCTTACCACTGAATCAGTAATTATTACGTTTCAGTTTTACCACTACATGTCTGTAAGGTTCTTCTCCCTCACTGACTGTCTCTACATAGCGGTTGCCCTGCAGAGACGCATGGATGATTCTTCTCTCGTATGGATTCATCGGTTCCAGAACTACCGGTTTTCTGGTTTTCTTTACCTTGAAGGCAATTCCTCTTGCGAGGTTTTCCAGAGTTTCTTTACGGCGGCGTCTGTAGTCCTCTGTATCAAGCTTTACACGAATATAAGTAGATTCGCCTTTGTTTACTACAAGGCTTGTCAGATACTGTAATGAATCCAGTGTCTGGCCTCTTTTTCCGATGAGGATACCCATATCCTCACCTTCAAAATCTACATCCAGAGAACCGTCTGCAGTGTTGTATTTCGATGTGATCTCCACTTCTCCAAGATCCATGGAACCGAATACATCACGAAGAAATACGACTGCTCTCTCCTCAACTTCTTTGATCTTCTCCGGATCGCTGAGGATTTCTACCGGTCTGCCCTGCTTCGGTGCTCTCTCACGTGTTTCTTTCGGCTGACGCTCCTTCGGAGCTCTCGGCTGTTTTTCACGTGCTGGTTTTGCTTTGCCCTGGAAATCTCTTGCCGGTCTTTCCTTCGGCGCTGCAACCTTCACAGGTGCTTCTTCGGATGCTTTCTCCACCTGTACAGCTTCTGTCTTCACCGGTTTCTTCTCCTTTACAGGAGCTACTTTCGGTGCAGATTCTTTCTTTACATTTGGAGTAAATGGCTTGTCTAATTTCTTCTCTTCTTTGATAGCGTCCAGTTTCACGGACTCTACCAGATCATCGATCTCCTGCATATCAGAAACTGGCTCGATTCTGCGAACTTTAATTATGGCAGGTTTGCTGCCGATTCCGAAGAATCCGGAGCTGCCTTCACTGATAACCTGAATATTAAGCTGGTCACTGGAAGTTCCAAGCTCAAGACACGCTTTTGTGATAGCTTCATTCTTTGTTTTTGCTGAAAACTGAATGTAATCCTCCATTACGAACCCCTCCGTTCCTGATTATTTTTTCTTATTTCTCTCATCAAAGTCTCTTACGAGATTAGCTTTAGCTGTGATGCTGCCTGATTTTGCATTTCTTGCCTTCTCATAAGCAGTATCAACCTTCTGTGCTCTGTCTGAAGCACCGTTGTTTCCGCTGTTACCCTTATTGATCACAGGTTTATTGATATTCTTGGCGGACTGATGAGCCTGATTGGTGATCTTCTGCGGCGGAAGTCCTTCCTTCGCACGCTTTGCTTCGATCTTCTTCATATTCTCATTAACCAGATCATCAATGTTCATCTTATCAAGATGACGATTGATCGCAAACTGCTGGGCACTTCGAACGACAGCACTGGCGATCCAGTAGATACCAAGACCAACCGGGAATGTGAAACAGAAGAATGCAGACATCAGAGGCATGACCATGTTCATGGTTTTCATGGAGTTTGCCATTGCGCTGGCCTGATCATTTCCGTCTGCCGGCTGTGTTGCAGCCTGTGGCATAAGCTTCAAGTTCAGCATCTGAGTTGCCCATGCAAGAACCGGGATCAGAAGTGCTACGATCGCAAGTAACAGAGAACCATGATTTTTGAAGAACTCCATGATATAGTACAGCGGCTGATCTGCGATATTCAGGCCACAGAAGCCCTGCATCTTGGAAATATTTCCGGATGCTTTTGTGATCGCATCAGAAAATCCTGAAAACTGATCCATCTGTGCCAACTCTTTCCACTGGGAAGGAGAAAGTGCATACAGAAAATCAACAATAGAGTTACTTGTAGCATTTCCGGCACTGTCCATAACGAGACGTACTCGTGTCATGGAATGGTCTGTGATAAACTGCTGCAGGATATCTGTGTATCCGTTTACAGCTAACAGGTTGTCAACTACACCAGTAAAAATGTTCTTTACACTTCCAACGTAAGCAGGAATCCGGTAGATAACCTGATACAGAGCAAACAGAATAGGCATCTGAATGGCTAACTGTACACAGCTACCGGTTGGAGAAACACCATATTTCTGATAAACAGCCTGGGTTTCTTCGTTCATTTTCATCATGGAGTCCTGATCCTTTTTACCCTGATATTTCTTCTGGATCTTCTGGATCTCGGGCTGCATGATCGCACTTAACTTGGAGAATTTCTGCTGCTTGATCTGCAGCGGTGTCATAAAGGCAAAGATAAGAATACTGAAGATAATGATACAAAGACCAATGTTCTGGATTCCGAACAGGCCGTCAAGCATCTTATATATGCCATCCATGATCCATCCCATCACAGACGCGATCTGTCCGATAATAGGAGTTCCGGTTTTTGTTGCTAAAAACAGTTCCAAATTCATTTCCTCCTAGACTTCTTATTCAATTGTAAAAGTCCAATGGTAACTGCCCTGCCCGAGAAAAGGCCAGACAGTCACAAAATAATTCATGGCACAGGGTCATAGCCTCCATGGGAAAAAGGATTGCATCGCAGAATCCTCCATGCCGCAAGAAGACTGCCCTTGAATGCGCCATATTTTTCGATTGCTTCTAAACCATATTGAGAACATGTGGGAATATAAGGACATTTCGTTCTCTTCATCGGCGATATATATTTTTGATAGAGTCTTATCATCTTAATCAGAAATTTCTTTATCATGTTCATGCCCTGTTATATGATGCTTCTTTGCAAGATGCATAAAAGCACTCTCGATCTCGTGAAAGCCTTTGCCCTTGGCAGAAGCTCTCGCTACTACTACAATATCAAGGTTACTGTCAAAATCTGTTTCGTTGAGACGATAACTTTCTCTGATCAGTCTGGTGAGTCTGTGGCGAACCACACTATTCCCTACTTTTTTGCTTACTGATATTCCCAGACGATTCTTCCTGTGCTGATTCTTCAGCACGTACATCACCAGAAGCCGATTTGCGTATGATGTTCCGTTCTGATATACAACTTTAAAATCTTGATTTTTCTTTAAGGACTCTGATCTGATCAAACGAATCCTCCTTAATTAAATTCCGTCTGCACGGATATTTCTCCGGATAGAAGAAAAGACCACATAAATGCGGTCTTGCAGCTTATGCTGATAACTGTTTTCTTCCTTTTAATCTTCTTGCAGCTAATACTTTACGTCCGCCCTTTGTGCTCATGCGAGCTCTGAAGCCGTGAACTTTAGCTCTGGATCTCTTTTTTGGCTGAAATGTCATCTTCATAGGTAAAGCACCTCCTTTATCTATTTTTAATTGTTATGAAATAACTTATCATTCAGAACATCGTTTCAATTATATAAATAAACATCCTTTTCGTCAAGGGAAAATTGCAAAAAACCCGATAAAATCAGGGGTTTGAAAAATACCGCCTGCCTCGTGGTTTTTATTTTTTACCCATATGTGGATTACGCTTATGGTTTACGTAACATTATCCACATTTTGTGGATAACTTGTGGATAACTAGTGGATTATCGGTAAAACTATTCACTGTTTCAGGATTATTTTTTTCAGTATCTTCAAAAAATCCCTTTATTTGCGGTATTTTGACAGTGGATAATTTTATACACATAAATTCTCCGTGTTTTCCACACAACGTCGACTTATGGAAACCAATTTGCCAGTTATACACTATTTTCCACCCTAATCCACAGTAATTTCCCCAAATTATCCACATTGTTTTCCCCAAAATCTCAAGGTTTTCCATTGCGAAAACACCATTTTCATTGTAATATATAAAAGGATATCTGTCTCCAGTCGCAGACTGGGGTTATTATAATACTCATGGGAGGAAAAAATGAACGCTGTTATTGAAAAATGGGAGGAGATCCTGCAAACTGTCAAATCTGAATATGAGGTGACTGATGTCCCTTTTAATACCTGGCTTAAGCCACTGAAAGTTTATGAGGTTGACGGGAATCTAATAACAGTGGCCGTTCCCTCTGAGCAGGCAGGTATTGGTGTTAATTACATCACCAAACGCTACAAAATACCTCTCCAGGTTACAATCTGTGTACTGACAGGCATGGAAGAATGCGAAGTTCAATTCGTTCTGGAAAAAGATCTCCTCAAGAAAGAAGAAGAAAAAAAACCTTCCTATGATAAACAGAATCGTGATACACGTTACGAAGAAGCACATTTAAATCCAAAATACACCTTCGACACCTTCGTTGTAGGAAGTAACAACAAATTCGCCCAGGCAGCAGCTCTCGCAGTTGCCGAATCTCCGGGGGATACCTACAATCCTCTGTTTATTTACGGCGGAGCCGGTCTCGGAAAAACGCATCTTATGCATTCCATCGCTCATTTTATACTGGAACACGACAAAAACAGCCGGGTTCTCTATGTAACCAGTGAGGAATTTACAAATGAACTGATCGAAACCATCCGAAACGGAAATAACACGGCAATGAGCAAATTCCGTGAAAAATACAGAAATATTGATGTTCTTCTCGTCGATGATATTCAGTTTATTATAGGAAAAGAATCCACTCAGGAAGAATTTTTCCACACATTTAACAGTCTTCACAGTGCCAAAAAACAGATCATCATATCTTCCGATAAACCTCCGAAAGATATGGAAATTCTGGAAGAACGTTTCCGTTCCAGGTTCGAATGGGGTCTGATCGCAGATATTACACTGCCAGATTACGAAACTCGAATGGCAATTCTTCATAAAAATGAGGAAATGAACGGTTACAGCATCAGTGAAGACGTTATCAAATATATTGCTACAAATATTAAATCCAATATCCGTGAGCTGGAAGGTGCCTTTAATAAGGTTATGGCAGGAGCCAAACTTGAGAAAAAAGAGGTTACTCTTGAACTTGCCGAACAGGCACTGAAAGATATTATTTCTCCGGATGAGAAAAAAATAATTACACCGGATTATATCATATCCGTTGTTGCTGATCATTACGGAGTAACGCCCGCAGACTTAAGTGGAAACAAACGAAATTCAAAAATCGTTATGCCACGCCAGGTTTCCATGTATCTCTGCCGTGAAATTATCTCCACACCACTGAAAAATATTGGAAAAGCTCTCGGAAACCGTGATCATACTACAGTTATGCACGGTATCGAAAAGATTGAAAACGAATTGCAGACCGACGATAACTTAAAAAATACCATTGATATATTGAAAAAGAAGATTAATCCACAAGGTTAGGAAAGTTTTCCACATTACTGGTGTATAACGTGTTGATTGTATGTGGAGAGATGTGTACAACTTTTTTGCGAAAAAACGGTGGTAATTTTATCCCCGCGTTATTCACATCCGAAACTACCACTTTTACACAAAGTTATCCCACTCAAAAAACCTTGAAAACACTGGCCCCGCGGGAGTTTTTCACAAAATCTGGCCCCCTACGGCGGTTACGGCGGATTTTTTCTATAAATATATTTATAAAAACCACAATTTATCCAGAAAGGGAGTTATACACATTATGAAAATTATCTGCTCCAAATCAAGTCTGTTAAAAAGTGTAAGTATCGCACTCAAAGCAGTTCCATCAAAAACTACCATGCCAATACTGGAATGTATTCTTATGGATGCAACAACAAACCAGATTAAATTTACCACCAATGACATGGAACTGGGAATTGAAACAATCGTAGATGGTACGATTGAAGAAAAAGGAAAAGTTGCTCTCGATGCAAAAATCTTTTATGAAATCATCAGACGACTTCCGGATAATGATATTACTATCAGAACAGATGATAAATATTCAGCAACCATCACATGTGAAAAAGCAAAATTCAATATTCCTGGTAAATCAGGAGAAGATTTTGCCTACTTACCAATGATCGAAAAGGATGAACCGCTGACAATTTCTCAGTACACACTGAAAGAAATGATCCGGCAGACCATTTTTTCTATTGCTGTTAATGAAAACAACAAACTAATGACCGGTGAACTTTTTGAAATTAAAGATAACTGTCTGAAGGTAGTTTCTCTGGATGGACACCGAATTGCTATCCGAAAAATGCCCCTTAAGAAAGAATATTCTGACCGCAAGGTGGTAGTTCCGGGAAAAACTTTAAGTGAGGTAAGCAAGATTCTTTCCGGTGAAGTGGATGATCAGGTAAGCATTTACTTCACAAAAAACCATATTTTATTTGAATTTGATCAGACTATGGTGGTTTCTCGACTGATTGAAGGTGAATATTTCAGAATTGACCAGATGCTTTCCAGTGATTATGAAACAAAACTCAAAATCAACAAAAAAGAATTCCTGGATTGTATTGACCGTGCAACACTCCTGGTTCGTGAAGTTGATAAAAAACCGATTATTATTAACATTACAGATAATGATATGGAGCTGCGTATTGATTCCACAATGGGTTCCATGAATGAAGAGATTGATATTGAGAAAGAGGGTAAAGACATTATGATTGGCTTTAACCCGAAATTCCTGATCGATGCACTTCGTGTTATTGATGATGAAACCGTTACAATTTATCTTGTAAACCCGAAAGCTCCTTGCTTTATCCGGGACGACGAAGAAAATTATACGTACCTGATTCTTCCGGTAAATATCAACCAGAATCAGGCCAGATAACAGCTTGTGCAATATAATGGACATAGGATAAGCTCTGAAAACTGCCAAAAGGTGGTAATTTAAAATACCACCTTTTAGGAAAATATCGGAAACGGGGGTATTTAACTACCGCCACTGGACAATATATTGGAAAGTGTTAACCGAATCCGGGAAAGAAAAATTTAAGAGGGTAAAAAATTGGAAATCAGAATTAAAGACGAATTTATCAAACTTGGCCAGGCTCTGAAACTGGCTGGCGTTGTGGAGGACGGCGTTGAGGCAAAATATGCGATTAACGACGGACTCGTCCTGGTAAACGGTGAAGTAGAGAACCGCCGTGGACGAAAAATCCATCCGGGAGATACCATTTCCTACGATGGAAAAGATATTTATGTAATTGGGTGAAAGAATGTACATTGAATCCATCAGATTGAATAATTTCAGGAATTATGAGTCGCTGGAGATGAATTTTGATCAGGGAACCAATATTCTCTACGGCGACAACGCCCAGGGAAAAACCAATATTCTGGAAGCAGTTTATCTGGCCGGAACCAGCAAATCCCACAAGGGAAGCAAGGACCGGGAAATGATCCGTTTTGAGAATGAGGAATCCCATATCCGAATGATGGTAAAAAAGGGTGGACTTTCATACAAGGTAGATATGCACCTCCGGAAGAACAAAGCAAAAGGAGTTGCCATTAACGGGCTGCCGATTCGCAAGGCGAGAGAGCTGCTCGGAGTGGTAAATCTGGTGTTTTTTTCTCCGGAGGATCTTAATATTATCAAGAACGGACCAGGCGAGAGAAGACGTTTTCTGGATTCAGAGCTTTGTCAGCTGGACAGTGTTTATATCACAGAGCTGGCCAGCTACAATCACATTGTGAATCAGAGAAACCGTCTTCTCAAAGACTGTTATATGAATCCGGGCCTGAAAAGTACGCTGGATATCTGGGATATGCAGATGGTTGATTATGGAAAAAAAATCATCGGAAAAAGAGAAGAATTTGTGGAAGAGCTGAATGAGATTGCAAAAGGCCTTCACAGAGGACTGACCGGCGGACTGGAAGAACTGGAGATTCTGTATGAACCAAGTGTGACAGAATCGGAGTTTGAGCAGAAACTGGCACAGAACCGGGATCGGGATCTCCGGATGAAACTGACTTCTGTGGGACCGCATAGAGATGATTTCTGCGTGAAGGTAAACGGGATCGATATCCGGAAATATGGTTCCCAGGGGCAGCAGAGAACAGCAGCTCTTTCACTGAAACTTTCTGAGATTTATCTGGTAAAAAAGAAAATCAAAGATACACCGGTTCTGCTTCTGGATGATGTTCTTTCGGAGCTGGACAGCAACCGGCAGACATATCTTCTGGAAAGTATACACGATATTCAGACACTGATTACCTGTACGGGACTGGATGATTTTGTGAGTCATCAGTTTGAGATTAACAAGGTTTTTCAGGTGGTAAAGGGGCATGTTTATATGCCTAAAGGGTTTTGACAAGCCCGTATGCATATGGTAAACTGATTCTGATTATGGAAAGTTGGTGAATATTTTGGATAAAGAGGAGTTTCGCGTCAAGCTGGGAGAGATCAACAAACTGGTTGAAGCCCGGGATTACAAAGGCGCCATGCAGATCGTTGACAGTATCGACTGGCGTCGTGTGAAAAACGTCCGTACCCTTTGCGTTGTGGGCGAGATCTACGCAGCTAACAAGCGCTATGAGGAGAGCAAGGAAATTTTTCTTCTTGCCTATCACAGAGCGCCGATTGGCAAGAACATACTTTACCGCCTGATTGAAGTTTCCCTGAAAATGGGACAGATCAGTGAAGCCACAGAGTTCTTTGATGAGTACAGAGAAGTGGCAGGTAACGATAACAGTCAGTATATACTGCGATACAAGATTGCCAGAGCGAAGAATGCATCTCTGAATGAACAGATCCGTATTCTTGAGGAATATAAGGAGAAAGAGTTTACAGAGCGCTGGTCCTATGAACTGGCCAAACTCTATTACAAGGCAGGAGACAAGCAGAAGTGCCTGGATCTCTGCAATGAGATGATTCTCTGGTTTAATGATGGAAATTATGTGATGAAGGCCCTTGACCTGAAACAGCGTATGGGAGTTCTCACAGGAGAAGAAAAAGAGAAATACGAACAGCGTTTTATTCCAAAACTGATTCCGCCGGAAAAGGCGAAGGAGATCAGGGAAAGTAAGGAAACAGAAACGGCAGGGGAGTCCGAGTATGAGGAATCCAGACCGGTTACAGATACGATTCAGGTAGATGATGAACGAGATCTGAACAGTGCTGAGACTTTCCAGGAGAAGATTTCCAAAGGTATCCGGGATATCTTCGGCGGTCATAAGAAGGCAGCGGAAGAACCAGAGGATATGGAAGAAGACGTACAGGATGAATCAGAAGATTCCACTGAGGAAGAGGCAGAGGATGTTCAGGAAGGTGAAGAAACACCGGAAGAAGAAACTGCTGCCACAGAAGAATCAGCAGAATCTGAGGAAACGGATTCTGAGGACACAGAGGAAGAAATTCCGGAATCTGAAGATGGAGAAGAACTGCTGTCATCCGGTATCGAAAATCTGTCCGGAGGAACTGCAGAATTAAAAGCAGAGATCCAGAAAGAAGCAGCAGAGCCTATACAGACTACAGAACAGGAATTATCCCAGAGTGTTGCAGAGATCATGAAGGCGTCTCAGGAAAAGGAATCAGAAGAGCCATCCGGCGTTCCGCTTAACGAGGAAGGAAAACCTGATTTCTCAGCGACAATCCGTATGCCACAGCTTAAGATTCCGAAATCAATGATCAATGTAGACCCGGAAAATGCAAGCGCTGCAGCCAAAATTCCGGACGCATCCGAAATTTTCGGAAGTATTGATGAAATTGCGGCTGAGGTGGCCAAGGATAAAGAAACAAAGGCAGAAACAGAAGAAGAGCAGGAGTTCAATCTGGAGGATACAATTCTTGCTGCCGCAACAGAGCAGGGAATTGATATTCCGGAAGAAGAAAAATCACCGGATGTACAGATGTCAAATGTAACTGAGGAGACAGATGACGAAGACGATCTGGATATCGTAGCGGATGAATTTGTTCCGGAAGAGCCGGATGCTGCAGATATTGAAGATATTATGGCGCAGATTTCCGCACAGCAGGCAGAAGATGCGAAGCAGTCTGAGCGTGAGCGCACAAGAGTTCCGGATCTGATTCTGGACGAAGATGAAGAGCCGGTTACAGAAGAAGATATGCAGGCTGCAGAAGCAGAATTTCTCAATGGCCCGGCCGGTGTTTCCAAGCCAGTGGAAGAGGACGCTTTTGAAGATATTGAAGAACTGAATGAAGAAGCACTCACAGATATGCCGGAGGAATTATCCCTGGATGAGGCTGCTTCGGAAGATGACACTGCTGAAAAGACAGCGGAGAAACTGGATGATGTTGCTACTGTTGTAGAAGAAGAGACACCTCTCGATGAGGAAGAAGAATACAGTACAGATGATGTTTCCGTTCAGAGTGAGGCAGAAGATGACGAAGAGGATGATTTTATCTCAAGCCTTACAGAAGATATGGAAGAGGACGACAGTGAAGAAGAACTCACGGAGGAAGAGCAGCTTGAGCGGTTCATCGAGGATATTCAGCCGGAAATTGATCCGAATACCATTATCTCCAGAAAAAGACAGCTCACAGATGAAGAGAAACAGCTTTTCACTTATTTTGTAGCAGTTCCGGGAATGAAAGAACAGCTGCTGGATGTGCTTTGTGATGTGCAGACGGGCGCTGCGGATCATACATCCCAGACAGGAAATGTAATCGTTATGGGTGGCAGAGAAACTGGAAAAACAAGACTGATTTCAAGTCTGATCCCGGCAATCTGCAAGGAGCTGAATATTGAGGCATCCAAGGTTGCCTACATATTTGCGGAAGACCTTAACGGAAAAAATATTGCAGAGATTGCATCCAAGCTTGCAGGCGGTTTCCTTGTTATTGAGAACGCAAACCAGCTTTCCCAGGAAACAGCAGATGAGCTTGATGAAGTAATGAATGGAAATACAAAGGGTATGATCGTGATCCTCGAGGATGAAAAGATCGGCATGCGTAAGCTGATCGCAAGATATCCGAAACTTGCGAAGAAATTTACATCCATGATCAATATTCCTGTATTTACAAATGATGAACTTGTTAATTTTGCCAAGGTTTACACCATGGAAAATGGATTCCGCATTGATCAGATGGGCATGCTTGCATTGTACAATCTGATCGGGATCAACCAGAAGGAAGATCAGCCGATGTGTATCGGAACTGTGAAGACCATGCTGGATAATGCCATGGCAAAAGCACAGGGCGGATTATTTAAACGCTCCAAGAAGCGTGTGGACCGTGACGGATTCACCGTACTTCTTGAAAAGGATTTCAGCTGAAAATAAACAGAAAAGCAGAGGTAAAAAATATGGCCAGACCTTATCTTGGTAACCCGAAATATACCATTGAAGTCCTTCAAAAGTATCATTTTGTTTTCCAGAAAAGGTTTGGTCAGAATTTTCTGATCGATGAACATGTTCTGGAAAAGATCATTGATTCTTCCGGAATAACGAAGGATGATTTCATACTGGAGATCGGTCCCGGAATCGGAACCATGACACAGTATCTTGCGGAAGCGGCCAGAGAAGTGGCTGCTGTGGAGATCGACAGTTCTCTGATCCCGATTCTTAAGGATACTCTGAAAGAATGGGACAATGTAACGGTGATCAACAACGATATCCTGAAAACAGATATCAAAAAGATTGCCGATGAAAAAAATGGCGGAAAACCTGTAAAGGTAGTCGCAAACCTGCCGTATTATATTACGACACCGATCATCATGGGACTTTTTGAGAAGAATGTTCCTGTGGATTCTATCACGGTTATGGTGCAGAAAGAGGTTGCAGACCGTATGCAGGTAGGACCTGGAACCAAGGATTACGGTGCGCTTTCTCTGGCTGTTCAGTATTACGCGAAGCCGGAGATCGTTGCAAATGTACCACCAAACTGTTTCATGCCACGGCCCAAGGTCGGAAGTGCGGTGATCAAGCTGACACGTTATGAGAAACCGCCGGTTGAGGTTCACGATGAACGCCTCATGTTCAGACTGATCCGTGCGTCATTTAACCAGAGAAGAAAGACTCTTGTAAACGGAATCAAAAACTCCGGAGATTTTTCCCTTGGAAAAGAAGAGATTGAGAAGATATTTGAGAAGTGTGGGCTTCCACTGAATATTCGAGGCGAAGCGCTGACACTGGAGCAGTTCGCCATGCTTGCCAACTGTATCTACGAAGAAAAAAATAATAAATAAAACATTACGCAAAAAGAACCCGGGCAGCTGTTCCGGGTTCTTTTTGCGTTTCCGGACGGGATAATTGGAGAGATATCCAATCCGGACATATATAACTTGTCATAGAAAGGAGGTTATGTCTGAGGTGTCAGACATAAGTAAGTAATGAAAAATTTACAATATTTATTCTATAAAGGAGATGTTAGGAAAGTTTGTTGAAAATATGAAAATATTGTGAATATATTTTTGAACTTATACATAAAGTCAGACCTGACAGGGCGAAAAACAGGAAAATTCCAGTTTACAGAAGGGTGGGGTATTGTGTTATACTGAGTGGCGTCAAAAAGGAACTGAAAATTATGGAACTGGAAACAGTTACAGATTATGGATAGAGGGCAGTGCCCTTCTGGAGGATGAATATTATGAAAAAAATGAACAGGATCACAGCACTGGTTGTTGCAGGCGTTATCTCATGTACTTCACCAATGATGGTCATGGCGTCTGATTCCAGCTCTGTTATGAGCCAGGCAGAGGAGATTCTTAAGGATAACGAGATCGAATCTCTTGCGTCTGACCCGGATAAAGTTGGAGATATTATTGTTTATGTAAAAGGGCTTTTTGATTCCAATCAGATTTCTGATGATGAGATTTCACAGGGAATTGATGAGGCAGCAGATCATTATGGTGTGACACTTTCTGAGGATGATAAGAATTCTCTCGTGAATATTATCAGCAAATTCAGAGGAATCGACATCAGTGATGACCAGATTAAAGGTTATGTAAGCGATGCATACAGTACTCTGAAAGATATGGGTGTTACAAAGTCTGATGTAAAGAATATTTTTGAGAAAGCGATCGAGTTTATTAAGGGTATGCTTTCCCGTCAGTAGGAGGAAGGTGTTCAGAATGGCACTTTTATTGGGATTATTATTCTTAAGTTTACTGGAAATGTACAAAATGTACAATATTTAGAACGCTTGTCAATAAAGCAAATGTGGCGTTTTTATAAAAAAAGAGGAAAAACAGAAAAGAAATTGTGCAAATACGCTAAAAGTTCACGAGCTGTTCATAATTTGTTCATATTTATCTGATACTATAATAACAGTTCGAAAGAACACTACGAAAGACGCTGTAATGGTGTGTATCAGTATCATTACACATACAATTTTTTTCATAATAATCGCCCCGGTAAGCCACTACCGGGGCACTCCTCGTTTTATGGGGAAAAATATCAGGAAATGTAGCCTCTGCCAATGTGCGGAGGTTTTTTTGTATAAAGAGACTATTTTGCATTCAAAAAAATAATAGCGTCGGTGGTTTGCCCATGCTATAATAATTAAGATTAAAATGAAAATCCGGCAGAAAGAATAAGAAAAAGGCCGGAAGTAAATGATGAAAAGATGAAGCGTGAACGGAGGTCAGGAAATGGCGGAGTCTATGAAAGATTTTGAGCAGGAGCTGGAGGCTTCTTTTAAGAAAATTGAGGAAGGTGATATCATCGCCGGGACAGTGGTCAGTGTGGATGAGACAGGAGTTGTTCTTGATCTTAAATATTATGCTGAGGGATTTATTCCGGCAGAGGAATTTTCCAGAGAGCCGGGATTTAATATTAAAGAGGCAGTTCAGCCGGGAGAAGAGATCCAGGCAACCGTTCTTAGGAAAGATGACGGACAGGGAAATATTCTTCTTTCCAGAGCAGAGGCAGCAGATGTACTTGCATGGGATAAACTGAAGGAGCTTCAGGAATCCGGGGAAGCACTGGATGTTGTTGTAAAGGGAATCGTAAACGGCGGAGCCATTGCTTATGTGGAAGGTGTTCGAGGTTTTATCCCGGCATCCAAACTTGCGCTGAATTATGTAGAGGATACAGAAGAGTACCTGAACAAGCCGCTTCAGGTTCAGGTAATTGATGTAGATAAAGAGAAAAAGAGACTGGTACTTTCTGCAAAGGAACTTCTCCGTGAGAAAGCAGAGAAGGAGCGCAGAAACAAGATTTCCAATATTGAGGTTGGTTTCGTGACAGAGGGAACCGTTGAGAGCCTGCAGCCTTATGGTGCGTTTGTTGATCTTGGAAACGGAATTTCCGGTCTGGTTCATATTTCCCAGATCTGCGAAAAAAGAATTAAGAAGCCATCAGAGGCGATAAGTGTGGGAGACAAGGTTAAGGTGAAAGTAATTGCGATCAAGGATGGCAAGCTGAGCCTGAGTATCAAAGAGGCATCGGATCTGATGGCGAAGGAAGTTGAGGAAGAGACTTTTGAACTGCCGGAGTCAGGAGAAGAGGCAACCACATCTCTTGGTTCACTTTTTGCGAACATCAAACTTGATTAATTGTTATATTTTTGGATGAAAAAGGATGGATGTGAATGAAGAAACAGGAGAGAATATTTGTAATCGGACATAAGAATCCGGATACGGATTCCATCTGTTCGGCGATCGCTTATGCGGATATTAAAAACAGGACTACACAGAGTAAGAGATATATTCCGAAGAGAGCTGGTCAGATCAATGAGGAGACCAGATATGTGCTGAACCGTTTTGGTGTACAGCCGCCGGCTTATCTGGGAAATATCGGAACACAGGTCAAGGATATGGATATCCGTCTCAGTCCCCAGGCAGACAAAAACATGTCACTGAAAAATACCTGGGATCTGATGCAGGAGAACGGAATCGTATCCCTTCCGATCCGTGATAAGGAGGGATGCCTGGAAGGTCTTGTGACCATCGGAGATATTGCCAAGACTTATATGGATACCACAGACAGTTATCTGCTTTCCAATGCGCGGACACAGTATCAGAGGATTGCGGAGACGGTTGGCGGAGAAGTGGTGGAAGGAAATGGCCACGGATATTTTGTCAAGGGACGTGTTCTGGTTGGAACAGCCAATCCGAAGATGATGGAGGAATTTATTGAGGAGAATGATATGATCATCATGGGAGACCGTGAGGAGGATCATCTTCAGGCCATCAGCCAGAATGTAAGCTGTATTATTGTAGGGCTGAACATTGTGGTTTCCGAGAAGGTTGTGAAGCTGGCCCACGAAAAAAATATCGTGATCATCCGGTCACCTTATGATACCTTTAACATCGCCCGTCTGATCAATCAGAGTATTCCGGTCAGCTATGTTATGAAACGGGATAACATGGTTACGTTTAATACCGAGGATTTTACAGATGATATCCAGGATGTTATGGTCAAAAACCGCCACAGAGCGTTCCCGGTTATCAATCCTCATGGAAAGTGTATCGGAACGATTTCCAGGCGTAATTTCCTGGACATGCACAAGAAAAAAGTTGTTCTTGTAGATCACAATGAGGTGGATCAGGCTGTTGATAATATTGAGAAGGCGGAGATTCTTGAGATTATTGACCATCATAAGCTTGGAACATTGCAGACCATGACACCGGTAGCGTTCCGTAATGAGCCTGTGGGATGTACGGGTACAATCCTTTATGAGATTTACGGAGAGCAGCGTCTGGAGATTCCGGAAAAAATTGCGGGACTTCTCTGTGCGGCCATTATTTCAGATACGCTGATGTTCCGTTCACCGACCTGTACACAGACGGATAAGATCGCTGCCAGCGCCCTTGCCCTGATCGCGGGAATTAAGATAGAGGATTTTGCCAGAGAGATGTTCTCAGCGGGAAGTAATCTGAAAGATAAATCCCCGGAGGAGATTTTTTACCAGGATTACAAGAAGTTTATCGGCGAGGGCAATGTTTCCTTTGGTGTGGGCCAGATCAGTTCCATGGACAGCGAAGAGCTGAAAGAGATCAAGGAGAAGCTGATGCCGTTTATGGTCAGCGAGTGTGGACGTCACGATATCACGAGAGTTTACTTTATGCTGACGAATATTCTGGAGGAATCTACAGAGCTTCTGTTTTATGGTGAGGGCAGCCAGCAGATGGCTGAGATCGCTTTTGAGAAGAAGCCGGACGGAGATGCGTTCTGTCTGCCAGGTGTGGTTTCCAGAAAGAAACAGCTGATTCCGGCGATGATGGAGGCTGCTCAGCTGATGAACAGCGATTACGCATAAGGAGGCCGGATCAATGGCAAAACAGATTTGGAAACCGGGAAATATGATCTATCCGCTGCCGGCAGTGATGGTCAGTGTCACGGACGGAGAGGGCAACGACAATATTATTACCGTTGCGTGGACAGGAACGGTCTGTACGAATCCGGCGATGGCTTATATTTCAGTCCGACCATCCCGTTATTCTTATGGAATGCTGAAAAAAACGGGAGAGTTTGTTATTAACCTTACAACAGAAAAACTGGCTTTTGCGACGGATTTCTGCGGAGTCCGTTCCGGCCGGGATGTTGACAAATTCGAAAAACTGAATCTTACGAAAGAGAAAGCGCAGTATGTTTCTGCTCCGATGATCGGGGAAGCGCCGGTTTCTATCGAGTGCAGAGTACGTGAGGTGAAGGAACTGGGATCGCATGATATGTTTCTTGCAGATGTACTTGCGGTCCATGCGGATGAAGCATATATGGACAAAAACAACAAGTTCCATCTCAATGATGCAGGACTTCTGGTTTATTCCCATGGGGAATATCTGGCTGGTGGCCGGAAGGTGGGAACTTTTGGCTACAGCGTGAAGAAGAAAAACGGTAAGAAGAAACGCTGAGAATAATACGGCACAGGAACGATTGTTGAGATTTTGTTACAGCTATGTTAAAATGAAAGGACACAGTATGAATAATATTACACTGATAGGGATGCCTGGTGCGGGAAAAAGCAGCATCGGTGTTGTACTTGCGAAAGTGCTTGGTTACCAGTTTATTGACTCAGACCTGCTGATCCAGAAGGAAGAAAAGAGAACTTTAAGTGAGATTATTGAGCAGGATGGAATTGACGGGTTCAAGGCGGTGGAGAATCGTGTGAATGCGTCTATCCAGGTTGAGAATACGGTCATTGCCACAGGTGGCAGTGTCGTGTATTGTGATGAGGCAATGCAGCATCTGAAATCAGAAGGAGTTGTGGTATATCTGAAGATTTCTCTGAAGCTGCTGTCCAAACGTCTTGGCAATCTGAAAGACCGTGGAGTTGTTCTGAAAGAGGGCCAGACACTGGAGAGTCTTTATGAGGAACGTACTGTATTGTATGAGAAATATGCGGATATTGTTGTAGACGAGGAAGATAAAGATCTGGAGGGAAGCCTTCAGATCGTGCTGGATGCACTGAAACGGGGAGAGAAATAGTTTACAAATCCGAAATATGTGTTATAATATACAACTGACCTAAAAAACGGTGTTGCGGAACGTATGTTTCCGTCGTAAATTCAGAGAAAGTTTCTTGCTCATAGAGGAGTAAAATAATAGAGGTGTGTTATGGAACAGTATGTGATTAAAGGCGGCAATCCTCTGGTTGGAGAAGTGGATATTGCAGGCGCGAAGAATGCTGCTCTTGCAATATTATCAGCAGCCATTATGACTGATGAAACTATATTAATCGAGAATCTGCCAGATGTAAGGGACATCAATGTTCTGCTTGAGGCTATTGCAGAGATTGGTGCTCAGGTTGAGCGTGTCGATAAATCTACTGTAAAGATCAACGGTTCTACCATCGGCAATCTCAGTGTTGACTACGAATTTATTAAGAAGATTCGTGCTTCTTATTATCTTCTTGGTGCGTTACTTGGTAAGTACAAGCATGCGGAGGTTCCGCTTCCAGGTGGATGTAATATCGGCAGCAGACCGATTGACCAGCATCTGAAGGGATTCCGTGCTCTTGGTGCGGAGGTTGATATCCGTCATGGCGCAATTGTTGCCAAGGCTGAGAATCTTCATGGCAGCCACATTTTCCTTGATGTGGTTTCTGTTGGTGCAACAATTAACATTATGATGGCAGCTTCTATGGCAGCTGGCCGTACCATTATTGAAAATGCTGCAAGGGAGCCGCATGTTGTTGATGTGGCCAATTTCCTGAACAGTATGGGAGCCAATATTAAGGGTGCCGGTACAGATGTAATCCGTATCCGTGGTGTTGAAAAACTTCACCGTACAGAGTATTCTATTATTCCGGATCAGATCGAAGCAGGTACTTTTATGTTTGCAGCAGCAGCTACCGGCGGAGATGTTACTGTACGGAATGTTATTCCGAAGCATCTGGAAGCTACAACTGCCAAGCTTGAGGAGATTGGATGTGAGGTTGAGGAGTTTGATGATGCGGTTCGTGTTCGTGCGCCGCATAAACTTCATCGTACTCATGTGAAGACTCTGCCTTATCCTGGTTATCCGACAGATATGCAGCCACAGATTGCAGTTACACTGGCATTGGCTGAGGGTACAAGCATTGTTACTGAGAGTATTTTTGAGAACCGTTTCAAGTATGCAGATGAGCTTTCCAGAATGGGAGCGAACATCAAGGTGGAGGGGAACTCCGCAATTATTGATGGCGTGAAGAAGCTTACAGGTGCACGTGTCAGTGCTCCGGATCTTCGTGCAGGTGCAGCGCTTGTTATTGCAGGACTGGCTGCTGAGGGTGTTACGGTTGTCGATGACATTGTTTATATTCAGCGTGGATATGAGAATTTTGAAGAAAAATTGAGAAGCCTTGGTGCTGAAATTGAGAGAGTTTCCAGTGAGAAGGAAATTCAGAAATTCAGACTTCGGGTTGGATGATTTTTTTGATTTTTATGAATTATGAGAGTTTCCGGGCATTTGTGCCCGGGAGCTCTTTTTTTGTATGGAGAATATATGCTTTGCATAATAGATACTGATAGTGGAAATTTTTGACGGATTTTTGTAAAAACTTTGAATTTATTTCTTAATAGTTTTCTACTATAATGAACGGGACAAACGACGGATTTTGAATATCCGTATAACTAAAAAACAGCATAAATTTGAGATTCGGAGACTTCAGAGAATAACTTCATTGCGGAGATTCTTGAATGAATACTGGTATGACCACGGAGGGTGGAAAATGAATAAATATACGGTACTTCCGCTTTTAAATTCTTCTTTTGAACCGGGAAAAGCCCTGGAGACAGTGGAGTAGTTTGAGGATAAAGATTTCAGAAATATTGCGATGGCTGAGTTGTATTATTTTACGGGCAAAGCAAAAGAGTGCTGTGAGATTACAGAACTGTATCTGGAAAATGAAAAAATGGAATTGCGCCTTTCGGCGTGTATGCTTTATTGTTATGCAAATCTGACACTTGGCAGATCGGTTGCTTCGAAGCGAGGTCTGCAGGGAATTCAGGAATGCATCAGTAAGGCAATGAAAAAAGAGATTTCGGAGGAACTGCAGGCATCTTGTGTACTGGCAGGATATGTTGGTGCGGTGCTTCTTCATCTTCCAGCAGAAGGAATTCCGCCGCTGTGGGAATACAGTGGCATTCTTTCTGAGGGGCTGAGACTTTTTGCGGTGTATGTACTGGCACATCAGGCTTATCTGAACGGAGAGTACTGGAGTGCTTATGGAATGTGTAAAGCAGCGTTGTTTATGACGAGGGAGACTTATCCGATCAGTATGGTTTATCTCCGGTGTATGATGTCGACGTGCAGAATTAACAGAAGGTATAAAAAAGAAGCGCAGATTGATCTGATGGAAGGATGGAAAATGGCGGAGAAGGATGATTTTGTAGAGCCGTTTATAGAACATCATGGACTCCTTCAGGGACTGATAGAGGTTTGCATTCGGAAAAATGATCCGGACGCCTACAAAAGGATTACAGATGGAGTACTGTTTTTCAGCAGAGGATGGATGGCAGTGCATAATCCTGAAACGAAGAACAAAGTGACCGATGAACTGACTGTTATGGAATTTTCAATTGCGATGCAGGCAAGTGGTGGATGGACGAATAAAGAAATTGCAGCACATATGGGGATTTCTGTGAATACGGTGAAACATTATCTTACGGATATTTTCTGTAAGCTGGATATAAAGAAACGTGAGGAATTGAAACAATATATGTTAAATTGATGTTCAAAGGCACCTTTTTGTAGCCAAATGGGCCTTACGTAACAATTGGGTTCACGTTATAATAAATAAGACAAATAATCAGATAATACTTAAAAATATTCAACAAAAACAAAAAAGAACGATATTTAAGAAAGGAGAAGAAGCCAAAGTTTTTATCTGGATATCATTGGATACCAAAAATGTTTTTTGTATTGACATGAGAATCCTGTAAATATAAAAAGTTTGCGGTATGAAACAGCTTTAATTACCAGATAAAAAACCTGAAGCTTTTTTAAGAAGAGAGGAATATAAACGGAAGAAAAATAATAAGAATTATAGTACACGTTAATGCACACACAGGAAAGCAGGAAAGGTATGAAGAAATTGAGGAAAGATAAGTTCAGAAAAATCCTGGCATTTATGGTGGCTTTGGCGTTGATGGTATCTTGTGTGCCAAGTGCATACACGATCTCCGCGAGTGAGACATTTGGAGATGGAACAGATGATCTGTTCACAGATGGTGAAGGATCATCGGGACCCGAAGCCGAAGAATCGACACCGGATGTAAGCAGCGCAGACCAGGAAAAACAGGCGCAGCAAACTATGCTTACATATGAAAATGATTCTGTTAAAGTAACAGCAGAGGCGCAGGAAGAAGGAGCTCTTCCTCAAAATACATCTTTGAAAGCCGATACTGTAAACGAAAATTCATCAGTACTCTATAATACAGTATCTCAGAAGCTTTCGAAGGCGGCCGAAGATAAGGGCAGCAGCCTGCGGGGCTTTTTTGCGTTAGATGTATATTTTGCAGATGCTGACGGAAACAGAGTTGAGCCGAACGGCAGAGTGAAGGTAACAATTGAATACAAGACACCGGCAGCACCGGAACTTACCGATGCAGCCAATACGAGTGTAACTGTTGAAAAACTTCGTTATAACAGCAGCACCGGCGAGACAGAAGCTTATGTTTTACAGCCGAATGAAGATCTGAAGGTTCTGAATGTAACAGAAACCAAGCAGGTACAGACCATTCAGGCAGAAACTGGAAATTCCGCTGTTTTTGCGGTGATGTGGGACTCCCCTAAAACAGTTTCTGGTGAGGATGAAAATTCAGACACTCCTATTGATTCAGAGGGAAATGATAGTGATGTGGATATTTCAGACGGTGAGATTACACCGGAGCCGGAAGTAACAGAAGTTCCGGCAGAAGAACCGGAAGTTACAGAAGCACCGACGGAAGAGCCGACCGTAACAGAGGCTCCGGCAGAGGAACCGGAAGTTACAGAAGCACCGACGGAAGAGCCGACCGTAACAGAAGCTCCGGCAGAAGAACCGGAAGTTACAGAAGTTCCAGAAGAAGAACCTGAGATTACACAGGTTCCATCAGAGGAAGCTGTTATTGTAACTGTCATTGGAGATGATGTAAATCTTCGTGTCAGTCCATCAGAAGATGCGGATGTAGTTACAACTGTGGAAGCAGGTACACAGCTTACCGTTCTGGAAACTGTTACAGCAGAAGACGGGACAACCTGGTACAGAGTTTCTTACGAGGGAACGGAAGCTTACATAAGAAGTGATATGGTTCAGGTGGTTGAGACGGGTGATGAGGAGCCGGCGGAAGAGGAAGTGACGGATGATCTCACGCAGGAAGGTCCTGTTACTTATTCCAAGACGGTAGGGAATGTAGTTGTGACAGCAACTGCAGATAAGGATGTTCTTCCTGAAGATGCGGAACTGGTCGTAACACCTGTTGAAAAAGACAATGCTCAGTATTCAGAAGTAGAATCTCAGCTTCATGCAAAAGCTGAAGAAGGGGATTATACAGTTGCAGGTTTTCTTGCATATGATATTTATTTCCAGGACAATGAGGGAAATAAAATTGAGCCAAATAACGGAAGCGTTAAAGTTTCCATGGATTATCAGGCATCATCAATTCCTCAGGAAATCAAAGAGAGCACAGAGACATCAACATTCAGTTCAGAAGCTGATGAGGAGATATCTCTGGAGGATGAGAATACAGAAGCCACAGATGCACAGGAGCTTTCTGTTGCAGTGATGCATCTTGTAGAGGATGAAGCTGGTAATGTGCAGTCTGTTGTTGATATGACACAGCAGGGAACTGCAAAAGTTGAGACTACCGCAGAGAATGAAATTCAGAAAGCGGAATTTGAGACGGATAGCTTTTCGGTGTTCACGATTACCTGGCAGGATGCTCGGAGAAGTTTGTCAATTCAGTTGATTGATACAACAGGAAATTCTATTGGAAGTGGTAATAAATCTGTAACATGGAGTGGAAACTCACATACAACAGCATATGCAGATGCTCCGAAGATTAGCGGCTATGCTTTCAAGAAAGCTAAAGTTGCTTCCTCAGCAGGAGAAGAGGGAACTGTAGTAAATAATGTTCGTTATAATAACGGGAAATATCAGTATACTTCTGATCGGAATGTGAAGGATACGACAGCATGGTACGATATTGGAAGTAATACAGTATATTTTGTTTATCAGAAGGTAGAAAACCTGAAAACGGTTGAGACTGTTGACCATACCAGCGATGGTATTACCATGAAGATGAAGGATTTATGGGGTAACAGCAGTGAAAAGATCGGACCGAATTCAGATCAGAGTACCTGGCTTACTCTTGGTGGTGACTATGGAAATGGAAATATCAAGAGAGGACTGTTAAACAACGTTCTTGCACCTAATGGATATCCAACGGTAAAAAGTAATAGTTCGAATTTGGAAAGTCTGTTTTCCGGTGGAAAAACAACAACAGTAAATCATCTGTTCTTAAAAACCATTTATGACCAGACAGGATATTATGAATATAGCAGTTTCAATAACTACGCATATTTAGGAAGTAATCCTGGAACATCAGCGAATTTTACGGTTTATGATGCAATAGGAACACCAAGAGGAGATAGTACCTCATATTTCTACAGCCGTGGAAACTTTATGCCATATAATGCAATTGCGGATGGCAAATATGCATCTAATACCCATAATTTATATGATGAAGATGGTAATGAATTGGATGACAGCGATCCGGATAAGGGAAAAGTACTTTATCAGACTCAGGGTACGAATGATTACCAGTTTGGTATGGAAATGGATGGTAATTTCCTTCAGCCAAAAGCTGGAAAGGTAACACCTCCGAACAGTTCCAAAAAAGAATCCATGATCTATGAATTCAATGGCGATGACGACATGTGGATTTATATCGATGATGTTCTGGTACTTGATATTGGTGGTGTACACGATGCCCATTCCGGTAAGATTAATTTTGAGACCGGAGTTGTAAGCTGGAAGGATTGTAATACAGGACAGGTACCAAAGGAGTATACAACTACTATTAAAGAAATGTTCCGTTCAGCAGGATATTTCCCGGATGGAACAAAATGGGATAGCAGTAAGGTTGATAATTATTTCGACGGTGATACTTTTAGGGATTTTACAACTCATTCCTTTAAGATGTTTTATATGGAACGAGGAGCTGGTGCTTCCAACCTTCATATGAAGTTTAACATCCAGGTTATTCCGGAGGGACAGGTAGAAGTAAGAAAAGAGCTCAGCAATACTGATAAAGAAAAATACAGTAATGTAGAGTTTGCGTTCCAGTTATATGCACAGGATATTGTTGGTGAAGACAGCCAGGGAAATGAAATCTATTCTGATAAATATGTTCCTCTGGGAAATGGCAGTGCAGTATATGGAAATGCAGGTAAACCGACGAGCCAGGAAATTCAATTTGGTGATAAGGAAATTAATGGAACGCCATACAAGAATGTCTTTTATCTGAAACCAGATGAGTCTGCAATCTTTACCGATTTACAGGCGAACAGGAAATATTATGTAAGAGAGATCGGAGTAAAGTCCGAAGAATACAGCCAGATTAAAATTAATGATACCGGATACAAAGAGTATGATGAAGATAACAAGGAAACCGGAGAGGGAGTAATCAAGAAGGTTGAGACTGATAAAAAGGCAGTAAATGTACGACCGGTTGTGGTTTATACCAATAACTGTTCGGCAGCCAACAGTCGAGAACTTCAGATTACCAAGAAGATCAAAGATGATATTTTTGTAGAGGATACCTTCAGTTTTCGCATTCAGCTTTCCAATCAGGATAATGTTTTAGTCCCATATGCAAATGGTGATTATTATCTGCTGGATGAAGATAACAACTACTGGTATTACAATGCTTCCGGTGCACTGGCATCCAATGGAAGTGATGCAATTGTCTGTGGCCGCAAGACAACAGACGATGGAACTGTAACCGGCGTACCTGCCGGATACACAGTTGCAGTAACAAGTATTCTTTCCGGAACAAGTTTCCGGGTTGAAGAGGTAGATCTGAATTCCGAGAAGTATGATACTCCTGACAAAGCAGTGAATAATGCGGATGCATCTGTGGTTACAGACACTGATGGTCATATAGCAGATGGAAGCATCAAACTTGGTCAGGACGCGAATGTGGTTGTTACCAATACTCCGAAGAATCAGGGCCAGGAACAGGATCAGACATTTATCAGAATATCAAAAACATTTGAAGGTCTTACGGATACCGAGATCGGAGAACTTGCAAATGCGGAACCTCCATATAAGATCACGGTAACCGGAAAGAAACTGGATACAGAAACCAATACTTATGTTGATTTCGCACAGGATCTTTACTTAAGAAGGGATGCGTTCGTAACAGGAAGCGGTACCACCTGGACTTATACCTGGAAAATTGAGGGATGTGGAACAGGTACGTATCACGTTACAGAGAACAATTACAACAAAAACGGATATTCCTCAGAAGTAAAGATCAATGGAACAACAATTCAGAATCCGGAACAGAACGGTGTGGATGTTACCACAGAGGCTTCGACTTATAAGTATACAGCAAAAGACAGAGTCACAAATTGTAATCAACAGGATTACGAAATTGGTGTACAGAATTTAATTGTGGCAAAACTGACCAAGGGTCAGGGAACCTTTGTATGGACCCGAAATCCTGCAAGTATTGATGAAAGACTGGCGATTATAAATATTATTAAATCCATTAACGGATTTGATAATAACGCGACACTGGATAACTGTTATTTCTACAGTGGAGAAGGCATTGAAGGAACCATGATTTTCCGAGGTGCAAAAATCCGGTATGACTGCCAGAACATCCTGCATTTTGACTATCCGAAACAGTGGGCAATGTTTGCAACAGGAACCTATGAAATTACAGATGGCCGCAATGCAGAAGTTGCAATTGAAAACACCTACACAGAAAATACTGCGGATCTTGACCTGGTTAAGATTTTGAACAGTAAAGATAGCACAGTAACAAGACTGACAGGTGCGGAATTTGATCTTTATAAGAAAGACGGAAACACATACAGTAAAGTAAATACAGAGCCAATTGTGATTGATAACGATCAGCAGGAAGAAGCTCTGAGAAATCTTTCTTCAGGGCAGTATTACCTGGAAGAGACAAAGGCACCGGATGGATGCACTTTACTGGCAGATCAGATTTACTTCAGACAGGAAAACGGAACGATCATTCTTACAGACGAAGATGGCAATGCACTTCAGACTGAAAATGCCATGTGGTCCTTAAGTTCTTCTGATGGAAGTAACGTACTGACAATCAAAAACAACAAAATTTATAACTTACCGAGTGCCGGTGGCCCCGGAATCTATGGATTTACAATTAGTGGTGTGGCAATTCTTGCGACTGCACTCCTGTTGTTTATAAAAAATAAACGGAGGGAGGAAGAAGCAAAAAGATCGTGACTCATTATTGTAAATGGAAATACGAGGAGAATGAAAAAGGAAAAGGGATAGAAAGAAAGGAGACTAGTATGAAGAATTTATTCAAGAAAATTGGTGCGTTATTAATGGCAGCAGTTATGGTTCTGTCTATGTGCACCGCAGTATTTGCTACCAATGATCCAATGGTAGCAGACCACGCAACTATTAAGGGAATCAACAAGGAAGATGGTATTACAGTAAAAGCTTATAAGATTATTACTTATAATGAGAATGGAACATATTCTGAGGTTTTAGAGAATACTATTGATAAAACAGAAGATGGTACATTAAACCCTACATCTGCAAACATTGAAGCATTAGCAAAAAGAACTAATGATCTGACAGATGTAGTTAATATCACAGATCGTGATGATGAAGGTGTTTATACAACAAGCGCATTAACACCTGGCACATGGATGATTATTGTAACAGGTTCAAATACTGCTCTTTATAATCCGGCAATTATCAGTGTAAAAATGGATACAGACGGTAAGTACAAATATGGAACACTTGATTTTAGCACAGATACCTGGAATGATAATGGCACTGTATACATGAAAAAATCTGAGCCTGAGATTAAGAAAACTGCAGAAACTGTTGTAGCTGGAAATGATATCAAGGGAACACAGTATGGAGACATTATTAAGTTTACAATTACAGCAGATGTTCCAAGCTATGAAAGCAGCAAAGATAGTATTCAGTATTCCATCGAGGATACACTGGATGGTCTGAGCTTAGTTAATAAGGATACTTATGTACCTTCTGCAACTATTGATGGAAAAAAGGATGCTACATTAACAGCAGCAGTAGAAAAAGCAATTGTAGATGGAAATACAAGTTTTACTGTTAATGATTTAGGCGATGAGTGGATCATTGCGCATAGAGGTGGAAAAATTGTTATTACTTATTATGCAAAAGTGACAAGCGATGCACAGCTTAACATTGACCTGAATACCAATACTGCAAAACTTACTTACTCTACAAATGACAAAGTACAGAGTAAAACAAGTAAAACAAAACATTACACATTTGGTATTGATACAAGTGTTGTTGGTACAACAGAGACAGGTACACCAAATAAGACAGGTGAATTTGTTAAGATTAACCAAAATGGTGAGGTAGGATACGACGAAAAAACTGGTGAAGTAACAAAAACAACAGAGACAGAACTTCTTTCCGGTGCTGAATTCCAGCTTCATATTGGAAAGCCAGATGGCGAGCTGTTTACAGATGCAAGAGGAAATAGCACTTTTACAACCGATGCAAGTGGTAAACTTGAGATTAATGGTCTTGACAGTGATGTTGTTTATTATCTGGTTGAGACAAAGGCGCCTACAGGATATAAATTAGTATCTACCCCGATTGAAGTGAAAATTAATGCTAGCTTCGAAGGTGATACACTTACAGGATATGATGTAGTTATTGGCGGAAAGACAACTCATTATGAGTATAATGAGAATGCAGGAACTGTAAAACTTGTAAATGATAAAGATCATCCAAGCAACCCATATGGATTTAAGAATACCAAAATTTCCGAGCTTCCATCCACAGGTGGAATGGGAACATACCTCTTCACTATTATCGGTGTTGTAGTTATGGCTGTTGCAGCTGGTGCTTTCTTCATCAGCCGCAGAAGAGGATCTGAGGAGTAATCCTTACGGATCATTTTCAAAATCAGAAATATTTAAAGTAAATCAGTTACCGCCCGGCCTCTTCGGAGGCCGGAAACGGTAATACAACAGTATGGAGAAACCTATGAGAAAGAATAAGAAGAAAAATTATATTGGACTTGGGTTGCTGTTTCTGATAGGATTGTCCATACTGCTGTATCCGATGATCAGCGATGTCTGGAACAAACACAGGGATAATATCCTGATCAGCAAATATAGCAGCAGTGTTTCTTCGGACGAGAATTCGGAGAAGATTGACAGCATGTGGAAAGCAGCAGAGAAATATAATGAACAGATTAAACAGGAAAGTGTACCGGATGCTTTTTCTGTAAGAGATGGAGAGAAAGACAGTACATACGAATCTCTTCTCAACCTGAATGGTGATGGTATGATGGGATATGTGGAGATCCCTGTGATCGATGTGAAGATTCCAATTTATCATTACACAACAGATGAATCGCTGGAAAAAGGTGCCGGACATCTGTTTGGCAGCAGTCTTCCGGTTGGCGGAGAAAGCACCCATGCAATTCTTTCCGCACATCGTGGACTTCCCAGTGCAAAGCTTTTTACAGATCTGAACCTTGTGGAAGAAGGAGATATTTTTTATCTGCATATTCTGAATCAGACACTTGCCTATGAAGTAGATCAGATTCAGACGGTTCTGCCGGACCAGACAGAGTCCCTGGCAATTGAAGAAGGAAAAGATTATGTGACTCTTGTTACCTGTACTCCGTATGCGGTAAATACACACAGACTTCTCGTGA
Organism: Blautia luti; assembly: GCF_013304735.1. Taxonomy (GTDB): domain Bacteria; phylum Bacillota; class Clostridia; order Lachnospirales; family Lachnospiraceae; genus Blautia_A. Next base: position 54,833 of record NZ_JAAITI010000010.1, on the reverse strand, counting down.
GGGGACACAGAACAACTGTAGAAGCTGCGAAAGAAGCGCAAAAATCAGAGAAGAAAGTCAGCGGAGCTACCAATCCGTCTCTTCCGATGATCCTTCTCTGTGTTGTAATCGGAATTGTGATTGCAGCTGTTCTTGTAACAGTAATCAATTCTGTTCAGAACAAAAAACGACGCAGGAAATAATTTATGGCAAAAAAGAAAAAGAAGAAAAAAGGAAATGTTGTCCTTAATATTTTTATAGCAGCAGTGTTTCTGACAGGGGCAGGAATTTTTCTTTATCCTACATTCAGTGATATGTGGAATCAGTACAGGAATGCAAAACTGATCAGCAAATATGAACAGTCGACTTCGAATCTTTCAGAAGAGAATTATGAGAAGCTCTGGAAAGAGGCAGAAGAATACAATGCGGAACATCCTGTGAATTCCATTGTGGACGCTTTTGATGAGGAAGAGGATTATGAACCGACACATCCTTATGATGAGGTTCTTGATCCAAACGGGGACGGTCTGATGGGAAGTATCGAAATTCCAAAAATTCAGGCAAAACTTGCAATCTATCATGGCCTCAGCAAAAATGTCCTGGAAAAAGGTGTAGGTCATGTAGAAGGAACCAGCCTTCCAATTGGAGGTGCCAGCAGACATGCGGTACTTGCGGCGCACAGAGGGCTTCCCAATGCGAAACTTTTTACAGACCTGGATCAGATGGAAGTGGGAGATATTTTTATTCTGCATATTCTTGGAAAAAACCTGGCTTATAAAGTAGACCAGATCAAGACAGTTCTTCCGGACGAAACCAGTGAACTGGATATTGTAGAAGGAAAAGATCTTGTAACCCTTGTCACCTGTACCCCATATGGTGTAAATACACACAGACTTCTGGTGCGGGGAATCCGTACAGAATATGTGGAAGAAGAGGAAAGTAATGAGACAATTCCGCAGATGCTTGCAAAGACAGATCCAAGGAAGGTTCTAGCTGCGGGAAGTGTAGTGCTTGTTATCCTGATACTGCTGGTTTATCTGATTGTCCGTCGCGGTGAAAAGAGGCGGGTATCGGGAGAAAAAGAGGAGGCAGAAAAAAGTGGAAAAGAGAACTAAGCGGAAAAATTTTTTTAGCAGTTTTCTGGCATTTCTGGTGATGGGCGTAATGCTGATCGGCAGTCTGTCACAGATCGTTCTGGCCGGTAATTATGAAGCCGGAAAAACCGGAACTATCAGCCTGACCGTTCAGGAAACCGGAGATGACGGAACCCAGAAACCGATTCCAAATGTAAAGCTGACACTCTATAAAGTAGGAAGTGTATCCTATGATGGAAATGTGCATTTTGTGGCAGACAGTGCGCTTCAGTTTACGGGAGTCGATTTTGAAAATCTGAAAACAGCGGAAGACTGGTATTCTGCCGCAGAGACTCTTTCTGCCGCAGTAAAAAAAATCGGGCTTACCGGAATTGAAAAACAGTCAGACGCACAGGGAAAAATCGTGTACAGCAATCAGCAGGAAGGCATGTATCTGATTGTACAGGATAACCGGGATGGTAAGGTGTCTGTTTCCCCAATGCTTCTTTCGGTTCCTTTTGCAGAAGAGGGAACCGGATGGACCTATGATGTTCAGGCATATCCGAAAGCTGTAACAAATGACAGTGGAAAAGAAACGAAAATTCAGGTTACCAAGCAGCTGTTTTATATTGACAAGAATTTTGATGTTCTTGACATGGAAGCAGATGATGCGGTTTATAAGGTTGGCCTGTTTCTGGATAAAGATGGAACCATTCCGTTTCGCAGTGATTATATGAAGGATATTCATCTTGTCAATGCACACAGTGGAACAGCGACCTGGTCCAATGTGCCGGATGGAACCTATTATATATTTGAGCTGGATGAAAACGGAGATCCGATGACGATCAATGATGTGATCGAAGTGGAGGACGGAAACACATTTTATTACAATGTTACAGATCCTGATGAGAATGAGTCCAATGAAGCTACAGTCAGCAGGAGTGGTACTGCGGAATCCGTGTCCTATGTAAATAACTACTATTACTTTATTCCGGATGGATTCTCCTTAAGAGGATATATTGATATTACCAAGAAAGTCCTTGTCGACGGAAACGAAGATACAGTAGCGGATACTTTCTATGCCGGTATTTTCAGAGAAGAGTCTGATGGAACACTTACACTGATCAATAATGTAGAACTTGAACAGAATGGTTCAGTAAGGGCCGAGGTTTCTTTCGAGGCAAATGAGGAACCGGATTCTGTTACTTATACAGTAATGGAGACAGATGAAGAAGGAAATCCGATTGATAAGGACACATTCCTGTTTGACGTAAGTGGTGAAGGCGATGTAGTTCTGAATAAGAGCGAAAGCTATATTAACAACATTGAGATTACCAACAGCCAGGAGACAGAACCTGATCCGACAGCGACTCCGACACCGGGAACACAGCCTTCTGTGACACCTTCTCAGGATAACAATACACCAGGCGGTGGTACATCTGATAACGGAGGAACGACAGGACGTACTTCTGTAAAGACCGGAGATGATACACCGATTGGCGTATGGGTTGGAATTCTTGCAGCAGCAGTGGTAATTGGTGGTGCAGCAGGAATTGCAGTAAAGAGAAAAAAGAAAAAATAAGAGCTCCTCATAGAGGATGCTCATGAGGAAAGGCCAGGCAGAAATGTCTGGTCTTTCTTTGTGGAATAAACAACAGGTTTTCATGATATTGTCTTTTTTTTATCAAAAGAGAATTTTGTAGAAAAAATTTCTTGACATTTAGGGATGAGAAGTATATTGTATGTGTTGCAGTAATTTCATAAAAGATAGCCTTTTATTCAGAGTGGTGGAGATACAAAGGATCTGTGAAGCCACGGCAACCCCGGAATGATCTGGAAGGTGCCAACCTGAGCGAGCAATCGAACAATAAGAGGATTGTTTACAGAATTTAAACAGTCCGGATTGTACGGGCTGTTTTTTATGTCTATAACCGTTGTTTTATTACAAAAGGAGAAGAACATGGAAAAAATTTTATTTACATCTGAATCTGTAACTGAAGGACATCCTGACAAAGTCTGCGACTCTATTTCTGATGCCATCCTTGACGCTATGATGGAGCAGGATCCGATGAGCCGTGTTGCATGCGAGACTGCTACTACTACAGGTCTTGTACTTGTTATGGGTGAGATTACAACCAAAGCTAATGTTGATATCCAGAAGATCGTTCGTGATACGATCCGTGAGATCGGATATGACAATGCTGATTATGGTTTTGATGCAGATACCTGTGCGGTTATCACATCACTTGACAAGCAGTCCACAGATATCGCTATGGGTGTTGACAAGGCTCTTGAGCAGAAAGAGGACGATATGAATGAGGACGAGCTGGATTCCATCGGTGCCGGTGACCAGGGTCTTCAGTTTGGTTATGCTTCCAATGAGACTGAGGAGTATATGCCATATGCCATCAACATGGCTCACAAGCTTGCTCAGCAGCTGACAAAGGTTCGTAAGGACGGCACTCTGAAATATTTAAGACCGGATGGAAAGACTCAGGTTACTGTTGAGTATGATGAGGCCGGCAAGCCGAAGAGAATCGATGCTGTTGTATGCTCTACACAGCATGATCCGGATGTTACTCAGGAGCAGATCCATGAGGATATTAAGAAGTATGTTTTTGATGCGATCATTCCGGCTGATATGGTTGATGCGGATACGAAGTATTTCATCAATCCGACAGGTCGTTTTGTTATCGGTGGACCTCACGGTGACAGTGGTCTGACAGGTCGTAAGATCATCGTTGATACCTACGGCGGAACAGGACGTCACGGCGGCGGTGCTTTTTCCGGTAAGGACTGCACAAAGGTTGACCGTTCTGCTGCTTATGCTGCACGTTATGTTGCAAAGAACATTGTTGCAGCCGGTCTTGCTGACAAGTGTGAGATCCAGCTTTCCTATGCAATCGGTGTTGCGCATCCGACTTCTGTCAGTGTGAATACCTTCGGAACAGGTAAGCTTTCTGAGACCAAGCTTGTTGAGATCGTTCGTGAGAATTTTGATCTTCGTCCGGCTGGTATCATCAAGATGCTTGACCTTCGCCGTCCGATCTACAAGCAGACTGCTGCTTATGGTCATTTCGGCCGTACAGATGTTGATCTTCCATGGGAGCATCTGGACAAGGTTGAGACTCTGAAGAAGTATCTTTGCAACAGCTACGAATAATCATTTCAGAAGAACAAAGAGTGAGGCCCCCGGTAATGCCAGTACCGGGGGCTTCTTGCATGGTGAGATGGGGTTTTTTATAGAAAATTTAGAGATAGGGAATATAGTTTATGTTATAATACGTGTATGTGAATGTGTGAATTTATAAAGGACGGAGATACAGATGAAGTTAAAAACACGTATTATTGTGGGCTTCGTTGCGATCATCCTGCTGCCGCTGCTTCTTTTTTCCGCGAGTCTTTATGGGTTCAGCCAGACGCAGGCGAAACATGTACAGGAGAGCAGCAGCCAGGCTTCAGATTCGAATCAGATGATCTACGATATTTCCCTGGCGCAGTCTTCCAGCAGCCAGGTGAAGCTGATGGCCAAGGATATGATTCTGACCGCAACGATCATTCTTGTTTTTACCGCATTGTCTGTGGGACTGTGGATTTATCGGAGTATTGCAGTTCCTCTGGTGAAGCTTAAGAAGGCAACCCAGAACATTAAAGAAGGTAATCTGGATTTTGTGCTGGAGGTTGAGGGAAAGGATGAATTTTCCCAGCTTTGCCAGGATTTTGAGGAGATGCGTAAACGGCTGAAGGAGTCCACGGAAGAGAAGATCCTGATGGATAAGGAGAACAAGGAACTGATCAGTAATATTTCCCATGACCTGAAGACGCCGATCACTGCGGTGAAGGGCTATGTGGAAGGCATTATGGATGGGGTGGCGGATACACCGGAGAAGATGGACCGGTATGTACGTACCATTTATAATAAGACCAATGAGATGGATCATCTGATCAATGAGCTGACATTTTATTCCAAGATTGATACCAATCGTATTCCGTATACGTTCAGCAAGCTGAATGTGGAGGATTATTTTTCGGACTGTGCGGAGGAACTTGGACTTGAGATGGAGACCAGGGGAATTGAGCTTGTGTATGCCAATTATGTGGAGAAAGATGTCCAGGTGATTGCGGATGGAGAGCAGATCCGCCGTGTGATTCATAATATTGTGAGCAATGCCATTAAATATATGGAGAAGCCTAAGGGGATCATTCAGCTTCGTGTGAAGGATGTGGGTGATTTTATTCAGGTGGAGATCGAGGATAACGGCAAGGGAATTGCCGCCAAGGATCTGCCGTATATTTTTGACCGTTTTTACCGTACCGATGTTTCCAGAAATTCTTCCAAGGGAGGAAGCGGTATCGGACTTTCCATCGTAAAGAAGATCATGGAGGATCACGGCGGAAAGGTCTGGGCAACGAGCCGGCTGGGAATCGGAACGATTATGTATTTTGTCCTTAGAAAATATCAGGAGGTACCGATGAATGAGTAGAATTTTGATCATAGAAGATGAGGAAGCGATTGCAGATCTGGAGAAGGACTATCTGGAGCTTTCCGGTTTTGAGGTGGAGATTGAGAACCGTGGAGATACCGGTCTTGTACGTGCCATGAAAGAAGAATTTGATCTGATTATTCTGGATCTGATGCTTCCGGAGGTGGACGGTTTCGACATTTGCCGACAGGTCCGTGAGGAGAAAAATACACCGATCATCATGGTTTCCGCAAAGAAGGACGACATTGATAAGATTCGTGGACTTGGTCTTGGCGCAGATGATTATATGACCAAGCCGTTCAGTCCAAGTGAGCTGGTTGCCCGTGTGAAGGCGCATATGGAGCGTTATAACCGTCTGGTTGGTTCCAATGTGCACAAGAATGATGTGATTGAAATTCGTGGTATTAAGATTGATAAGACGGCAAGACGTGTATGGGTCAATGGCGATGAGACGACATTTACCACCAAAGAGTTTGATCTTCTGACATTCCTGGCTGAAAATCCCAACAGGGTATTTACGAAAGAGGAACTTTTCCGTGAAATCTGGGATATGGAATCTGTGGGTGATATCGCTACTGTGACGGTGCATATTAAGAAGATCCGTGAAAAGATTGAGTTTAATACTGCCAAGCCTCAGTATATTGAGACAATCTGGGGTGTGGGATACCGGTTTAAGGTGTGAGAAAATACCGGATTACAGATACGATGAGGATAAAGAGGGGGAATATCGTTTAAGGATAGTCCCTCTTTATTATTACATGAACGCTTTAATGTTTGGCTGAAAAAGGAGAATTATGGAAGAAAGATTGTATAAAAAACTGGAGTCATACGGCAGAAGTGATTTTTACCCGTTTCATATGCCCGGACATAAGCGCAATCCGCTGGCTGTGGACGGAGATTTTCCGGTGGAGAGAGATATTACGGAGATTAACGGGTTCGATAACCTGCATCATGCGGAGGATCTCCTGAAAAGGGCCCAGGAGGATGTTGCCCGGCTTTATGGTGTGCCGGAGAGTTTTTACAGTATTAATGGAAGTTCCGGGGCGATTCTGGCTGCGGTGTCTGCGGCTGTGGGTAAGGGAGGCCAGATCCTGATCGCACGGAATTGTCATAAGGCGGTTTACCATGCAATTTATTTAAGAGATCTGGGGGCTACATATATTTATCCACATGAGGATCCCAGACTGGGGATAAACGGCGGAATCTCACCGAGCCGTGTGGAAATGTACCTGGCAGAGAATCCGGAGATTGAAGCGGTGCTGATCACATCCCCGACCTATGACGGGATCGTGTCGGATGTGGCGCGGATTGCGGAGGTTGCTCATAATCATGGTGTGCCTTTGATTGTAGATGAGGCACATGGGGCTCATTTTCATTTTTCGGATTATTTTCCGGTGTCCGCCGCTCAGCTTGGCGCGGATGTTGTAATTAACAGTGTGCACAAAACTCTGCCTTGTCTGACTCAGACGGGAGTGACCCATCTGTGCAGTGACCGGGTAAGCAGGGAAAAACTCATGCGTTTTCTGGGAATCTATCAGAGCAGCAGCCCGTCCTACATTTTGATGAGCAGTATTGATGCCTGCATGGATAAGCTGGAGCGTGAGGGCGATGAGATGTTCCGGGTATTTACAGAGAATCTGGAAAAAGCCCGGGAGCGTCTTGGAAAGTGTAAATATATCCGGCTGGTGACTCCGCAGGCCTGTGAGTGCCAGAGAGTGTTTGATTTTGACAGATCCAAGATTCTTCTTTCCACAGTGAACAGTTCACTGAACGGAAGACAGCTGCATCAGATTCTCCGGGAGGAGTTCCATCTGGAAATGGAGATGGAGGCGGAGAATTATGTTCTGGCACTGGCAGCAGTCGGGGATACGGAAGAGGGATTCCGAAGACTTTGCGAAGCGGTTGAAGAGATTGACCGGAGAGAATCGTTAAAGTACAGAGAGGAACCCGTGGAAAAGGAACCGCTGAAAAACGGAAAAATGAAACAGATGATGCGTATTTCGGAGGCGATGGATGCAGAGAATGAACGATATCCGCTGGATGAATGTATCGGGCGGACTTCTGCGGAATTTGCATATCTTTATCCGCCAGGAATTCCGCTGATTGTTCCGGGGGAACAGATTTCTGGACATTTCGTAAAAAATGTGAGAAGATACCTGGAACAGGGCTTTGAGGTACAGGGCCTGAGTGACCAGACAAGTGAGACTGTATGCGTTGTGAAGAATGAGTAAACAGGCGTATGGCAGCAGAGGAGATAAATGGGAAAGATTTTTTACATTATGGGAAAAAGCTCTTCCGGTAAGGACAGTATTTACAGGCAGCTGGAAGAAAACCAGGAACTGGGGCTTAAACGGCTTGTGATTTATACGACCCGTCCGATCCGTGATGGAGAAAAGAACGGAAGAGAATATTTTTTTACAGATAAGAATAAACTGAAAGAGTTTCGAAGAAACGGGAAGCTGATAGAGGCACGTACCTATCAGACGGTTTATGGCCCGTGGACATATTTTACAGCGGATGACGGACAGGTTTCTGTAGGAAATGACAGTTACCTTGGTATTGGTACGCTGGAGTCTTATATGCGTCTCCGGGAGTATTATGGCAATGAGGTTATCTGGCCGGTTTATATAGAAGTGGAGGACGGGGAGCGTCTGGAACGTGCCCTTGCCCGGGAAAAAACGCAGGAAGTGCCGAAGTACGAGGAGATGTGCAGACGTTTTCTGGCGGATCAGAATGATTTTTCTGAAGAAAATATTCTGAAAGCTGGTATATGGAAGCGATTTCGGAATCATAATCTGGATGAATGTGTGAAGGAAATCGTAAATTATATAAAATCTGTACAATAGGGAAAAATAGTTTTTTTTATACGGAAGATTATGTTATAATTAGTTGAAAGATGTCCGCCGGATATGACGGAGGACACAAAAGGCAGAAAGAGGTGATTCTTATGGCAGGATTTCATGACATCATCGGCCATGACGATATAATCAGGCATTTAAAGAATGCGATAGAGACAGGGAAGGTATCCCACTCTTATATTTTTACAGGAGAAGCAGGTTCTGGCAAGAAGCTTCTTGCGGGAACTTTTGCGGCAGCACTTCAGTGCGAATCAGGAGAGTCTGAACCATGTATGACCTGTGATTCCTGTAAGAAGGTGATCGGCAAGAATCATCCGGATATTATCACAGTGACTCATGAGAAACCTGGCAGCATCAGCATTGACGAGGTGAGAGATCAGGTTGTCCATGATGTGGATATCAAGCCGTATTGCAGTCCGTATAAGATTTATATTATTCCAGATGCGGAGATGATGACAGTACAGGCGCAGAATGCCATTTTGAAAACAATTGAGGAGCCGCCGGAATATGCGGTGATCTTGTTGCTGACCAGCAATATCGACAGCCTTCTTCCTACCATCCGTTCCAGATGTGTGCGTCTGGATCTGAAAGTGGTGGATGATGGTCTTGTAAAAAAATATCTGATGGAGCATCTTCAGGTGCCAGATTATCAGGCTGAGATTGATGCGTCCTATGCACAGGGCAGCATTGGTAAGGCGAAGGAGGCCGCTACTTCCCAGGAGTTTGCGGATATGACTGCCAATGCACTGAAGATTTTGAAATATGCCAATACCATGGAAGTTTATGAGCTGACAGAGGCAATCAAGACTCTGACAGCGAATAAGAACAATATCAATGATTACCTGGATATTTTTCAGTTCTGGTTCCGCGATGTTCTGATGTTTAAGGCAACAAGAGAAATTGACAACCTGGTTTTTAAACAGGAGATTAATTTTATCAGAGAGCAGGCCAGCGAGCGTTCTTATGAGAATATCGAAAAAATCCTTGAGGCACTGGAGAAGACCAAGGTGCGTCTCCGTGCCAATGTTAATCTCGAACTTGCCCTGGAGCTCCTGTTCCTGACAATTAGGGAGAAATAGAATGGAAATGGTAGTTGGAGTTAGATTTCGTAACGTTGGTAAGATTTATTATTTTAATCCTAAGAACTATAAGGTAAAAGTCGGCGATCATGTGATCGTGGAGACTGCCCGTGGTGTGGAATATGGCCGGGTTGTTCTGGATCCGCGCAGTGTGAAGGAGGACGAGGTGGTTCATCCACTGAAAGAGGTTCTTCGTGTTGCGACAAAAGAGGACGAGGAACATGAGGCTGAGAACCGCGTGAAGGAGAAAGAGGCTTTTAAGATCTGCAAAAAAAAGATCCGTGAGCATGGGCTTGAGATGAAGCTGATTGATGCGGAGTATACGTTTGATAATAACAAGGTACTGTTTTACTTTACAGCGGATGGACGTATTGATTTCCGTCAGCTTGTTAAGGATCTGGCGTCTGTGTTTAAGACAAGGATTGAGCTTCGCCAGATCGGTGTCCGTGATGAGACGAAGATTCTTGGTGGTATTGGTATCTGTGGAAGAACGCTTTGCTGCCATACGTATCTTTCTGAGTTTGCGCCGGTTTCTATTAAGATGGCGAAGGAGCAGAATCTTTCTCTGAATCAGACGAAGATTTCCGGTGTCTGCGGCCGTCTGATGTGCTGTCTGAAGAATGAGCAGGAGACTTATGAGGAACTGAACCGTAATCTTCCGGGTATTGGTGATGTGGTGACGACACCGCAGGGTACTACAGGTACGGTGCAGAGTGTGAATGTTCTCCGTCAGATGGTTAAGATTGTTGTGGATGTGAACGATGAGAAGGAGATCCAGGAGTTTCCGGTTCGTGATCTGAAGTTCCGCCCTAAGAAGAAAAAGGGTAAGGGTGGAACTGACCACGAGGAGAAAGAGGGTAAAAAGGGAGATTCGAAACCGAATGAGAAGTGATCTTGTTAAATGCGGTGAGCGTGTGGATGATCTTCAGAATGGGTTGTTTGTGATCCAGGATTCGAAGAAGTTCTGCTTTGGAATGGATGCTGTTCTGTTGTCTGGTTTTGCCCGGGTGAAGAAGGGTGAAGTTGCGCTGGATATGGGGACTGGTACCGGGATTATTCCGATTTTGCTTTCTGACCGTACGGATGGGGAGCATTTTACGGGGCTGGAGATCCAGCATGAGTGTGCGGAGATGGCTGACCGTAGTGTGAGATATAATGGTCTTGAAGACAGGGTTCGGATCGTTGAAGGTGATATCAAGGAGGCTGCCGGGATTTTTGGGGCGGCTTCTTTTGATGTGGTGACGTGTAATCCGCCGTATATGATCGGGCAGCATGGGTTGACGAATCCGCATGTTCCTAAGGCGATTGCGAGGCATGAGATTTTGTGTACCTTTGATGATGTGGCTTGTCAGGCTGCACGGGTTCTGAAGGACCGGGGGAGGTTTTTTCTGGTGCACAGGCCGTTTCGGCTGGTGGAGCTGATGGCGACTTTGACGAAGTATAAGCTGGAGCCTAAGAGGATGCAGCTGGTGTTTCCTTTTATTGATAAGGAGCCGAATATGGTGTTGATTGAGGCCTGTAAGGGCGGGAATTCCAGGATTCAGATTGAGAGGCCGCTGGTGGTTTATGAGAGGCCTGGGGTTTATACTAAGGATATTCTTGAGTTGTATAGAATGGTGTGATAGGTAGAGTTCTAATATCCAAGCGATAGGTATTGAGCCATCAGCGCTGCGCTGGATGGCTGGGAGGCAATGGTGGCTGTGTGACTTCTGTTGGTGAAGGGACGGCGAGGGGAGGCAGGCTGCTGGTTGTGACACGCTGCGCCCCCTACTCGACTGCGGCGCCGGTTTGCTGCCATTCGAGCCAACTCACTTCGCTCAAACAGGCTCTCGGTGGCAGCAGCTATCCTCGTCTCCCTACGGGGGCTCCGCTAACGTCACCACCAGCAGCCTGCCTCCCCTCACCTGAGATTCAGAGCGGGAGATCGCAGTGTGACGCATCGGCACAGCGTAGCGCATTAAGTACCGAAGCATACAGGCACTTCGCCAGAAGCGAAACACAGAGAAAACGCAGAAATAAACGATATCGGCAAAGAGTAGAGCACTGAGTATCGAAGCATACAGGCACCTTACCAGAAGCGAAACACAGAGAAAACGCAGAAATAAACAACATCGGCACAGCATAGTGAGCTGAGTATCGAAGCATACAGACACAAGTCAACAAATCAGAACAAAGAATCCCTTGCACTACTTAAAAAAAAGCCCAAGGGGTGTGCAGAGGGGGCGCGGCTTTGCGGCCCCTTTGCGATTTTCAAAGTTTCCAAACTTAAACAAATCCCCGCGGTTAAGCGAGACATATCCCCTTGCGGTTAAGCGAGAAAAAAGTCCCCCGCGGTCAAGCGAGAAAAGAGGAAAATATGAAACAAAACGGAAAACTATACTTATGCGCCACCCCCATAGGAAACCTCGAAGACATCACCCTTCGAGTCCTAAGAACCCTTCGGGAAGTGGACTTAATCGCTGCGGAAGACACCCGCAACAGTATTAAACTTTTAAATCATTTTGACATAAAAACCCCCATGACCAGTTATCATGAATATAATAAGATCGACAAAGGTCACGTTCTCGTGGAAAAAATGCGCTCAGGTACAAATATTGCGTTGATTACAGATGCAGGTACTCCGGGTATTTCAGATCCTGGGGAGGAACTTGCTGCCATGTGTTATGAGGCGGGGATCGAGGTGACTTCGCTGCCGGGGCCTGCTGCCTGTATTACGGCATTGACTCTGTCTGGTTTGCATACGCGGCGTTTTGCTTTCGAGGCTTTTCTTCCGGCTGATAAGAAAGAGCGGAAAACGATTCTGGAAGAGCTTTCCAGCGAAACGAGGACTATTATCCTGTATGAGGCGCCTCACAGGCTTGTACGGACTCTTGGCGAGCTCAGGGAGGTACTTGGTAACCGCAGGATGACTCTTTGCAGGGAGCTGACCAAGAAGCATGAGACAGCGTTTCGGACAACGATTGATGATCTGATGGATTTTTATAAAGATGAGAAGCCTCTGGGCGAGTGTGTTCTTGTGATTGAGGGCAGGAGCCGCAGTGAGATGGAGGCGGAGAAGAGGGCTTCCTGGGAGGAGGTTTCCATTGCGGAGCATGTGGCGATGTATGAGCAGCAGGGGAACTCCAGGAAGGATGCGATGAAGCTTGCCGCTAAGGATCGGGGTGTTTCCAAGAGGGATATTTATAAGGCATTACTGGATTGCATTTAATAAGATACTTTTTTGCCTGTATTTCCTATGATTTTGCGTGGAAATACAGGCTTTTTTGTGCTATAATAAACTCTGTATTCGTATGTAAAAAAACATTTATTTTACAGGTATAAATGACACTTCTGGAGCGGGTTTGAGAATTGCTTTCTGCAAAATTTGAAAATACCGTATTTGCTGAAATTAATGGATCAGGGTATGGTGCAGTAATTTCTGAAATTGCTGTGGTTCTGCAGAAATGAATTTTCAAACACGTCCGGACAGACAAGAACAGGAGGAATGACATGGGCGCAGAGAATACAGAATACGGCGCGGATCAGATCCAGATCCTGGAAGGACTGGAAGCCGTACGTAAGAGGCCTGGAATGTATATCGGAAGTACCTCCAGCCGTGGACTTCATCATCTCGTATATGAGATCGTAGATAACGCAGTGGATGAAGCACTGGCTGGTTTTTGTACGGAGATTCATGTAGATATCAATCCGGATAATTCCATTACCGTTACAGATAATGGTCGTGGTATCCCGGTTGGCATCAATCATAAGGCTGGTATTCCGGCAGTTGAGGTTGTATTTACCATTCTTCACGCAGGTGGTAAGTTCGGCGGTGGAGGATATAAGGTTTCCGGTGGTCTTCACGGTGTTGGTGCATCAGTTGTAAATGCACTTTCCGAGTGGCTGGAGGTTACTATCTATCACGAGGGTAAAGAATATAAACAGAGATATGAGCGTGGCAAGACCATGTATCCGCTGAAGGTTGTAGGCGACTGTGATCCGGAGCTTTCCGGAACGAAGGTTTATTTCCTTCCGGACAAGGAGATCTTTGAGGAGACCGTTTATGATTATGATATCCTGAAACAGAGACTTCGTGAGATGGCTTTCCTGACCAAAGGTCTTCGCATTGTGCTGGAAGATAAGAGAGAGTGTCAGGAGCGTGAGAAGGTATTCCACTATGAGGGTGGTATCCGTGAGTTTGTAAGCTACCTGAACAGAAGTAAAGAGGCACTTTACCCGGAGATCATTTACTGTGAAGGTGAGAAGGACGGTGTGTCTGTAGAGGTTGCGTTGCAGCATAATGACTCCTATACAGAGAACACCTATGGTTTTGTAAATAATATCAATACACCGGAGGGTGGTACACACATTACCGGTTTCCGTAATGCGATTACGAACACATTCAATGATTATGCACGTAAGAATAAGCTTCTCAAGGACAGTGAGCCGAACTTAAGCGGTGATGATATCCGTGAGGGCCTGACTGCAATCGTCAGTGTTAAGATTGAGAATCCGCAGTTTGAGGGTCAGACCAAGCAGAAACTTGGAAACAGTGAGGCCAGAGGTGCGGTAGACAGTGTTGTAAGTAAGCAGCTGGAGATTTTCCTGGAGCAGAATCCGGCAGTTGCCAAGGCTACCGTTGAGAAATCTGTTCTTGCACAGAGAGCCAGAGAAGCAGCCAGAAAGGCCCGTGACCTTACAAGAAGAAAATCTGCACTGGATAGCATGTCTCTTCCTGGAAAACTTGCAGACTGTTCTGACAAGAATCCGGAGAATTGCGAGATCTACATCGTAGAGGGAGATTCCGCGGGCGGTTCCGCCAAGACAGCGAGAAACCGCGCCACACAGGCGATCCTTCCACTTCGTGGTAAGATCCTGAACGTTGAGAAAGCACGTCTGGACAAGATCTATGGAAACAAAGAGATCAAGGCCATGATCACTGCTTTCGGAACCGGAATCCATGAGGATTTTGATATCTCCAAACTTCGTTATCATAAGATCATCATCATGACTGATGCCGATGTTGACGGTGCACATATCGCCACACTGCTTCTGACATTCCTGTATCGTTTCATGCCGGAGCTGATCAAGCAGGGATATGTATACCTGGCACAGCCTCCTCTCTATAAAGTAGAGAAGAACAAGAAAGTATGGTACGCATACGATGATGATGAACTGAACAACATCCTTACCGAGATCGGACGTGACGGAAACAATAAGATCCAGCGTTATAAAGGTCTGGGTGAGATGGATGCGGAGCAGCTCTGGGAGACTACAATGGACCCTGAGAAGAGAATTCTTCTCCGTGTGACCATGGACGAGGCTGCCACATCTGAGATCGATCTGACATTTACCACTCTTATGGGAGACAAGGTAGAGCCAAGACGTGAATTTATCGAAGAAAATGCAAGATTCGTCAAGAATCTTGATATCTAGGAGAATAAAGAAGAATGGAAGATAATATTTTTGACAAAGTCCACGAAGTGGATTTGGAAAAAACTATGAAAGAATCTTACATCGACTATGCCATGAGTGTTATCGCCTCACGAGCTCTGCCGGATGTAAGAGACGGCCTGAAACCGGTACAGCGTCGAGTGCTGTATTCCATGATCGAGCTGAATAACGGTCCTGACAAGCCACACAGAAAATGTGCGCGTATTGTCGGTGATACCATGGGTAAATATCATCCTCATGGTGACAGCTCTATTTATGGTGCGCTGGTTAATATGGCCCAGGAATGGTCAACAAGATATCCGCTTGTTGACGGACATGGAAACTTCGGTTCCGTGGATGGTGACGGTGCGGCTGCCATGCGATACACAGAGGCACGTCTCAGTAAGATTTCCATGGAGATGCTTGCAGACATCAACAAAGATACCGTTGATTTCCAGCCGAACTTTGATGAGACAGAACGTGAACCGGTTGTACTTCCGGCACGTTTTCCGAACCTGCTGGTAAATGGTACTACCGGTATCGCCGTAGGTATGGCGACCAATATTCCACCTCATAATCTTCGTGAGACGATCAATGCGGTTGTTAAGATCATTGATAACATTGTGGAAGAAGACCGCGAGACAGCAATGGAAGAACTTCTTGAGATCGTCAAAGGACCGGACTTCCCTACAGGAGCAACCATCCTCGGAACAAGAGGAATCGAGGAAGCTTATCGTACAGGACGTGGCAAGATCCGCGTCCGCGCTGTGACAAATATCGAGACTTTGCCAAACGGTAAATCCCGTATCGTAGTCACTGAGCTTCCGTACCTTGTAAACAAGGCACGTCTTATCGAGAAGATCGCAGAACTTGTCCGTGACAAAAAGATCGACGGAATTACGGACCTGAATGACCATTCCAGCCGTGAGGGTATGCGTATCTGTATCGATCTCCGTAAAGACGCCAATGCCAATGTAATCCTGAATCTGCTCTACAAACATACACAGCTGCAGGATACTTTTGGTGTGATCATGCTTTCTCTTGTTCCGAATCATGGAAGCATGGAACCGAAAGTTCTGAACCTGAAAGAGATGCTGGAGTATTATCTGGAGCATCAGGAGAACGTTGTCCGCAGAAGAACACAGTACGATCTCAATAAAGCCCAGGAGAGAGCCCACATTTTGGAAGGTCTCCTGAAAGCACTTGATAATATCGATGAAGTGATCAGCATCATCCGTGGTTCCCGTAACGTACAGATCGCCAAGCAGGAACTGATTGATCGTTTTGAGCTGACAGATGTTCAGGCTCAGGCTATCGTGGATATGCGTCTCCGTGCACTGACAGGTCTGGAAAGAGAGAAGCTGGAAGCCGAGTATGCAGAGCTTATGGAGAAGATCCGCAAGTTCCAGGCAATCCTTGCTGACCGTAAGCTTCTTCTCCGCGTGATCCGTGAGGAGATCCTTGCCATTGCAGAGAAATATGGCGATGACAGAAAGACTTCCATCGGATACGATGTATACGATATTTCCACAGAGGATCTGATCCCGAGAGAGAATACTGTGATCGCAATGACCAGGCTTGGTTATATTAAACGTATGACGGTTGACAACTTCCGCAGCCAGAATCGTGGCGGCAGAGGAATCAAGGGTATGCAGACCATTGAGGATGACTATATCGAAGAACTTCTGATGACCACAACCCATCATTATCTCATGTTCTTTACCAATACCGGACGTGTATACAGACTGAAGGCATATGAGATTCCGGAGGCCGGTCGTACAGCCAGAGGAACTGCGATCATCAATCTTCTGCAACTTGCACCGGGTGAAAAGATCACAGCTGTGATTCCGCTTCGTAAGTACGAAGAGGGTCATTATCTGATGATGGCGACCAAGAAGGGTCTTGTGAAGAAAACTCCGATTAAAGATTATGAGAATGTCCGTAAAACAGGTCTTACAGCAATTGTTCTCCGTGACGATGATGAGCTAATCGAGGTTAAGGCTACCGATAATAACAAAGATATTATTCTTGTGACCAAGGACGGACAGTGCATCCGCTTTAAAGAGACTGATGTCCGCAGCACAGGCCGTGCATCCATGGGTGTAAGAGGTATGAACCTTACAGATGGCGATGAAGTGGTTGCCATGCAGCTGAATACCCAGGGTGATTATCTACTGGTAGCTTCTGAGAACGGAATGGGCAAACGTACAGCCATGAGTGAGTTCGTTGTCCAGAACCGTGGCGGTAAAGGTGTGAAGTGCTACAAGATCACCGAGAAGACCGGAAATGTTGTTGGTGCCAAGGCTGTCAATGAAGAGAATGAGATCATGATGATCACAACAGAAGGTATCATCATCCGCCTGCAGTGTGCAGATATCTCTGTTCTTGGAAGAATCACTTCCGGTGTGAAGATGATCAATCTTACGGATGGTGTAACCGTTGCAAGTATCGCCAAGGTAAGAGATAAAGATCCGGAAGCAGAGGTAAATTCCGAAAAAACTGACGGAGAGACCGGCGATAACGGGGAAGAAAGATCTGCAGATGAAACTGTCACAGGCAGTGAAGAAGAATAAGGTCGAGGATAAGTCATGACGACGACAAAAAAGAAACGCAGAAAAAAATCTGTGAAAAAACTGAAATATTCCAACAAAAAACTGAATTTTGTCCATGTGGCGACACTGGCAGGAGTCATTCTGATCCTGCTGGTGATCATCCTGGCAGCCAGAGGCTGCGGGGGGATCAGCCACAGAACCCCGGAAGGGCTTATGGAAGGTTATATCAAGGCAGCGGTAGCAGGTAAGGACAAAAAAATGCAGGAATGTTATGGCACGGATAAGATTTCTGATGAAGCGAAAACAGAAATTTCATCCACGGTCAAATATTTTCAGGCTCATGGAGCAAAGGATGTAAATATTGACAGCTGTGATGCCATTTCTGAGAGTAAAAATTATACGTATGTTTATATTCGTTATAATCTTGTACTGCAGAATGACCAGGAATATCCGTGCATCAGTACTTACCTTGTGAAAGTGCAGGATAAGAAATATTATCTGTATTCGCCGGCGGAAATTTCAGATGAGATCAGCCAGCAGGCTGCGGCAGACTATCAGAAATTTATGACCACCAAGACTTATACAGACTATACCAAGGCTTACGAAGTCTTTCTGAAAAAGAATCCGGGATATGAGGACAAAATTGCAAGTAAACTGAACGGATAAAAACAGGCAGGAGGACATAAGAATGAAGCGAATTTTGCTGATGGTGATCAGGAATCTGATTTTTGTTCCTTACTGGTGGATTAAACTTTGCTGGTATGCGGCGCATACCGACGATTATCCGGAAGCAAAGAAATATACATTCCTGAGACATGTGGATGATCATGCGATCAAAGGTGGAAATATCCATATTGATGTGCATGGGCAGGAAAACATCCCCAAGGAAAACGGATTTATGTTTTTTCCGAATCACCAGGGACTGTTTGATGTACTGGCGATCATTAAAGCCTGCCCGGTTCCTTTTTCTGTAGTAGCTAAGAAAGAAGTGGGAGATATTCCATTCCTGAAGCAGGTTTTTGCCTGCATGAAGGCTTTTATTATTGACAGAGAGGACCTGAAGCAGTCCATGCAGGTGATTGTCAATGTAATCCGTGAGGTAAGGGCAGGTCGTAATTATCTGATCTTTGCGGAAGGAACGAGAAGTAAGAATGGAAATCACCCGGGGCCGTTCAAGGGCGGCAGCTTCAAGACTGCCACCAAGACGAAATGCCCGATCGTTCCGGTTGCACTGATCGATTCCTTTAAGGCTTTTGATACCGGCTCTACAGAGAGGATCACCGTACAGGTGCATATCCTTCCTCCGATGTATTATGAGGAATACAAAGATATGCATACCACAGAGCTCGCAGAAGAAGTGAAGAGACGGATCGAAAAGGTGATTGAAGAGAATATCTGAAAATAATAAATATGTTAGTGTAGTAAAAACCACTGCAGACGGCGATATAAAATGTCTGCAGTGGTTTTTTTGCAAAAAACAGAAAAAATATATAAATGAAAATAAGAAACATAAAAGAACAATATTTCATGATGAAGCGAAAAACTGTTAAAATGAATAATGATAATAAAAAATTACAAAGCAACATGTGCATATTGAACAAAAGAATATTGAGAAAATTGTGAAACAATGGGTATGTACAACTAAAAAGTTTGATTGTAATATATGCTCATATATTAAAAGCGAACAAAAAAGAAAAAGGAGGTAAAAAATAAAAAAACGTCGAAAAATATCTGTTAAAAAAGTGCGCGCGTAAAAAAATACAGAAAAATTTTCGTAAGGTATTGGGGCAAGAAAAAAATGTAAAAGAGAAGGGGGATACAAAATGAAGAAAAAACTACTGGCAGCTGTATTGGCAGCAGCAATGGTAGCATCAACAGGGTGTGTAGTTATGGCCGCAGACGGCGATACAGATTATGATGTGGAAAACAGAGAATATAAGGACGTGACAATTACTCTCCATACCAGATGGGATGCAGCAGACATAACGGGAACACTCTATCAGAACATCGTAGATGGTTTTATGAAAAAATATCCGGGGATTAAGGTAGAGAGTATTAATATTCCGACAGAGTCTGAGTGGTTGAATTCCGAATCTGTTCTTATGGCAGATAAGAGCTCAATGCCAAATATTATTGTAGAGTACGGCGGATCCCGTGTTGCAGGTTATGTACAGGAAGATCTGATCGTAGATATGGATCCGTATTATGAGCAGTATCCGGAGTGGAAAGAAAGATTTAACTCAATTGGTGACGGAATGACAGATTATACAGCGTATGGAGTTGAGGGAACATATGGTGTACCTTGGTCTGCATATGAAGTAATGTTGTTCTATAATGAAGATATCCTCAATGAAAATGGCATTGATCCTGCATCTCTTAAAAGCTGGGATGATCTGATGGATGCATGTGCGAAACTGAAAGAGAATGGGGTACAGCCATTTGAGATGGGTGAGAAAGATGATTACCGTTTCGGACATCTTCATTCCGTACTGAACTACAAGACATATGGCTGCGAAATCGCTGAGAAACTTGGAAGTCGTGAAATTTCTTACGATGGTGAAGAAGAGAAAAAGATCTATGACATGATCAAAGATGCAGTAGATAAAGGCTATCTTGGAACAAATCTTCTTGGAAACGATGATGGTCAGGAGAGATCAATCTTTAATACCGGCGGTTGTGCATTTATTACCATGGGAACATGGTTCTGTGCAGAAGATCATGATGCACTTGAGCTTTTTGACAGCCAGAAAGTTCATGCAATTCGTTTCCCATATGTAGATGAAAAATATGAGTTCCACGATATGGGCGGTGGAAACGAGGCTTATTATATCGTTGATACAGGTGATGCAGACGAAGTTGCAGCATCTGTTCTCTTCATGAAATATATGACAAGCGAAGATGTTGTTAATACATTCTATGAAGGATATCCGGCACCGATGAGCGTTAACGTAACAACAGAGGCTGGTGACTATCTGACAGCAGAGGCAAATGAGATTATTGCTGAAACAAAAGAGGTTCGTGGCGATATTGAGAATTATGACAGTGCAACTCATATGATCAATACGGTTCGTCAGGCATTACAGGGTATTGCAATGGGTAATTCTTCCGACGAAGTAGGAAAAACAATTACAGATCTGATTGCTGAATATGAATAATACAACAGAATAACAGATTGATGATGTAAATAGCGGCGGGCAGTGCGGAATAAATATGTTCGGCACGCCTGCCGCTTCAAATTTTAGGAGGGATGTTCGTGTTTTTTAAATCAGCCAAATATAGAAAAGCTTTTCTTAAGTCCCTGCTTTTTGTACTTCCGGGAGTAATTATTACACTGGTGTTCGTTATCTATCCGGTTATCAATACAGCCTGGCTTTCTCTGAACAGCTGGAATGGAATCGGTGGATCTCCGATAAAATGGGTGGGACTTCAGAATTACATAAAAACATTGACAAGTGTCAAGTTCTGGAATAGTATGCTGAATGCATTGTATTTTGTGATTGGTGGTTTTATCATTCTGATGCCAATTGCGTTTGGACTGGCGCTTCTTGTAACAAGTAAGCTTAAAGGAACTAAATTTTTTAAAGCAGCATATCTGATGCCAGTTATGCTTGGAACAACAGCTGTAGGTCTTATGTGGTCCTTTATGCTGAATGCAAACTTCGGTGTGCTTGCGCAGTTCCTGAAAGCAATCGGACATTCTGAATGGATCATAAACTGGCTGGCAACACCTACAGTAAATATCTGGTGTGTCGTACTGGTAAATGAGTGGATGTACGCAGGCTATAATATGCTGATCTTTGCAGCAGGCATTGTAGCAATTCCGGATGATGTTCATGAGGCAGCACTCCTTGACGGATGTACAGGAATTAAGAAGGTCATTTATATCACAGCACCTCTTTGTAAAAATATGTTTATGGTATTCTCGGTACTGTGTATCACAGGATGTCTGAAAGCTTTCGATATTGTATGGGCTATGACCAATGGAGGACCTATGGATTCCAGTGCTACACCCGCAGTTCTTCTGTATACACAGGGATTCCAGTATAAGCTTATGGGACGAAGCGGATCAATCAGTATCATTCTTCTGGTATTAGGACTGATTCTATCATTATTGCTTAATAACGTGATCTTCAAAGAAAGAGACTGATGTGTAACAGAAGAAAGGATGATGATGTCAATGAATAAAAATAGATTCTGGAGAGGCCTGAAAAAAGGTCTTATGTATTTCATTGCAATATTTGCGGCAATGGTGACATTTTTTCCACTGATTGTAACATTTCTCTCTTCACTGAAAACAAATGAGGAGATTTTGCTTGGAATGTTTTCCTGGCCTAAAGTATGGAACTTTGGTAATTATCCGGAGGCTGTCCGGGCGGCAAATGCATTTAAGGCAATTGGTAATTCCCTGTTTGTAGCCATTGCCACACTGGCGGTTACTGTTATTATTGCAATGCCTGGAGCTTATGCAATTGCACGTAAGAATTATTCCTATCTGAAAGCAGTATATATCCTGTTTATGGCAGGTGTTATGGTTCCGGTACATTGTACCCTGGTTTCTGTAACAAAAATTTCCAGTGCACTGGGAACAAAAAACAGCTATATATTCCTGATTTTAATTTATACAGCGTTTAATCTTTCACAGGCAGTTTTTTTGTTTACAGGATATATTTCCAGCCTTGATAAAGGACTGGATGAGGCTGCTAAGATTGATGGCTGCGGTGATCTGAGGATTCTTGTTCAGATTTTGCTGCCGATTTGTAAACCGATTATTGCTACAGAAGCAATTCTGGTATTTATTTATGGATACAGTGAACTGATTTTCTCACTGATTCTGATTACAGACAGTACAAAATATACAATTTCAAGAGCAATGCTTAACTTTACATCAAACTTTACTACGAATTATGGTCCGCAGTTTGCATTTGTTATCATGTCTATGATTCCGATGTTAGTTATTTATCTGATCCTTCATGAGAAGGTAGAAGCCGGTATGCTTGCCGGAGCGGTTAAAGGTTGATAAAAATTTATATGTAAATATAACACGGAGGGTTAAGGAATGGCAAAAACAAGACAGCAGTGGTTTGATGATGCAAAGTACGGTTTATTTATTCACTGGGGACTGTATTCCATCCTTGCAGGTGAGTACAAAGGAAGAAAAACAGATCGTATTGCAGAGTGGATCGAGAACAACTTCGATATTCCGGTAGAGGAGTATGAGAAACTTGCAGAGCAGTTTAATCCGACACAGTTTAATGCAGATGCTTTTGTAAAGAGAGCGAAAGAGCAGTGGGGTGTAAAATACATCGTTCTCACAGCAAAACATCACGAAGGCTTTGCAATGTATGATTCCAAAGTCAGCGATTTCAACGTTGTAAAAGCAACTCCTTATGGAAAAGATATCCTGAAGGATCTGCAGCTTGCATGCGAGAAATATGATGTTCGTATGGGATTCTATTATTCACAGGCTCAGGACTGGGATGATCCAAATGGATATATGGCTCATAAAGATAACTCCGGAAAAGATTTCCAGAAATATCTCGATGAGAAATGTAAACCACAGGTAAAAGAGCTTCTTGAGAACTACGGAAAAATCAGCCTGATCTGGTTCGATACTCCGATGGGAATTACAGTAGCTCAGACACAGGAACTGATTGATCTTGTAAAATCTATTCAGCCGGACTGCCTGCTGAGCGGACGTACCGGAAACCACATGGGCGATTACATGACAACTGGAGATAACTTTATCCCGAGACTGCCATACGAAGATCCATGGGAAATCCCTGCAACTGTAAATGATACATGGGGATTTAACAAATATGATACAAACTGGAAGAGTGCAGACCACATCATCAGCCTTCTTCTGAAGATCATCAGCAGAGGCGGAAACTATCTTCTGAATGTAGGACCGACAGCAGACGGTGTTGTTCCGGAGAAATGTGTGGAAGTACTGAACGAAGTTGGAAAATATGTAACAGAAAACAGTGAAGCTATTTACGGAACCAAGACAGTTGGTATTTATCCGTATGATATTCCTGGCATCGAGTTTACAAGAAGAGAGCACAAACTTTATGTACATGTTCTTTCTCCAAGAATCCGTATCGAACTTCTTAATGTTGGTAACCAGCTTACAGGTGCATATCTTGTAAGAAACGGACAGAAGCTTGACTACAGAGTTCTGAGATCCTGCGAGGGAGACGGAATGATCGAGGTAGAGATTCCGGAAGAGCTTCACAATGAGAAGAACTACTGCGTATGCCTTGAACTCGTAGAAGAGGAGCCAATTTTTGAGTCTATCAAAGGATGATATAAAAAGAGGATAACGGGATGAAAAAAGAAGAATATCTTTCCCTGATCGATGAAGTGATTGCACAGGGACCATATACAGATACGTGGGACTCGCTCTGCGAGCATCCCACTCCGAAATGGTACGCAAGAGACAAATTTGGTATTTTTATCCACTGGGGTGTTTACAGTGTTCCGGCATTCGGAAATGAGTGGTATCCCAGAAATATGTACATAAAAGGCTCCAAAGAAAATCTGCATCACGAAGAAAAATACGGAACTCTGGATAAATTCGGATATAAAGATTTTATTCCGCAGTTCAAAGCAGAGAAGTTCGATCCGAAGGAATGGGCTGAGCTTTTTAAGGAAGCAGGCGCAAAATTTGTTGTTCCGGTTGCTGAGCATCATGATGGATTCCAGATGTATGCCAGTGATCTCTGCCGTTGGAATGCAGCAGAGATGGGACCAAAGAGAGATATTCTCGGAGAACTGAAAACAGAAGTTGAAAAAGAGGGAATGGTACTTGGTGCTTCTACTCACAGAGCAGAGCATTACTGGTTCTTTAATGGCGGACGTCAGATTCCTGAATCTGATGTCAATGATCCGGAGTATGATGATCTTTACGGACCGGCAGCAGGAATCAGCAGAGATATCAGTAGCATTTATGACAATCCTCCTTCAGAGGAGCATATGCAGGACTGGCTTGTTCGTACATGTGAGATTGTAGATAAATATCAGCCTTCCATCGTATATTTTGACTGGTGGATTCAGCAGTATGCATGGAAACCGTATCTCCGTAAATTTGCGGCATACTATTACAACCGTTCCGCACAGTGGGGAAAAGAAACGGCCATTGATGCGAAATTTGACGCATATGTTTATGGCAGTGCTGTAAATGATCTGGAAAGAGGCCAGTTAGACCATATCACACCGGATCTGTGGCAGAATGATACCTCTGTGGCAAAGAATTCCTGGGGTTACACTGTTGGAAATGATTACAAAAAGCCATCAGATGTAGTTCTGGATCTTGTTGATGTAGTCAGCAAAAACGGCGCGCTTCTTCTGAACATCGGACCGAAACCGGATGGAACCATTCCGGAAGAAGATGCACATATTCTGAGAGAGATGGGAAAATGGCTGAAAGTAAATGGTGAGTCCATATATGGAACCAGATACTGGAAAGTATTTGGTGAGGGACCAACTGTAGTTCCGGAAGGACATTTTACAGACACTTACGACAAGCACTTTACTTCTGAGGATATCCGTTTCACAAGCAAGAGCAATCATATTTATGCTACCGTACTTCACTGGCCGGAAGATGGAGAAATTCATATTAAATCCCTTGGAAATGAGATGAAACTTCTGAAGTCTTCCATTAAGGATATTGAGATTCTGGGAACAGATCTTCATCCGTCTTATTCAAGAAACAAAACTCTGGATATTTCCTGTGGAAAAGTTATTGAGCCAGGAGATATGCCGGTTGTATTAAAGATTACAATTGAATGATAATACAATAAAAGTCTGAACAGACAGAAAGGACATGGGACTGTATTATGGAAAGATATAAGGGAAACTGGAACTCTGTAAATACACATACCGTTCCAAAATGGTATGAGGACTGTAAATTCGGAATTTTTATTCACTGGGGAATTTATTCTGTACCGGCTTTTGCGCCACATACATGGGAACTGGGAGAAGTTGATTCCAAAGAGTGGTTTGCGGATAATCCTTACGCAGAGTGGTATTATAATTCTCTGAACATAGGAAAAGGCCCGACATATGAGCATCATATGGAAAAATACGGAAAAGATTTCAAATATGAAGATTTTATTCCTATGTGGAAAGCTGAAAACTGGGATCCGAAACAGTGGGCAGAGATTTTTAAAGAAGCAGGTGCAGAGTATGTTGTTTTGACAACCAAGCATCATGATGGATTCTGCCTGTTCCCGAGTAAGTATACACACTTTAACTCTGTGGAAATGGGACCGAAGAGAAATATCACCGGTGAGCTGACAGAGGCTGTCCGGGATGCAGGTATCCGTATGGGGCTGTATTATTCAGGACTGATTGACTGGCAGTATGCAAATGATCCTATTTTTGAGGATGATGATCTGTTTGGAACAGCCAGCCCGACATTTGCATATGCAGATTATTCATACAACCAGATGAATGAACTGGTAGATGATTATGCACCAAGCGTTTTCTGGAACGATATCGGATGGCCGAAACAGAGCGAAGAGATGATGCCGTATTTCCTGGCACATTATTATAACAAAGTGCCGGAAGGTGTAGTAAACGACCGTTTCAATGACCGTTACCATGACTTCCTTACCAAGGAGTACAAATCCGGTTCTGTGAATCGAAAAGAGAAATGGGAAATGTGCCGTGGAATGGGATTATCCTTCGGTTATAATGCCAATGAAGGTGATGACAAACTGATTTCTGTTCCGGATCTAATTTCACTTCTGGTAGGAACTGTTGCAAACAATGGAAACCTGCTTCTGAACATCGGACCAAAAGCAGACGGAACAATTCCGGAAGAACAGGTAAAGAGGCTGAAGATTCTTGGTGCATGGCTGAAAGTTAACCATGATGGTATTTATGGCACACGCTGCAGCGACCGCGAATCTGAGATGCTGGAGAATGGAATTGAGCTGCATTATACACAGAAAGAGGGAAATCTCAATGTGTTTGCAGATCATCTGAAAGAGGGAGCAAATGAGTTCCTGATCAAAGGTTATCATGGACAGCTGAGACCATTTGATCCAAGTGTTAAAGTAGAAACAACGGATACAGAAGAGGGACTTCTGGTTAAGATTCCAGAGTACAGAAAAGAACTGTATATAGTTGGACTTACTAACAAACTGTAATTAAGATCATAAGATAAGGGGAGGAATGAAAATTCCTCCCCTTGTTTTTGTCTATATTTTTTTTACAGAGTCGCGGATGACAAGCTGTGTTCCGATACGGGTTTTCAGGGAACTGGTCCAGCAGTTGTTGTTCTGCTTTTTGCTGATGAGATTGATGATGGAATCAACGGCAGCGGTACCAAATGCACCTTTTGGAACATTGATGGTGGTCAGCGACGGCCGGGTCAGCGATGCGTTTGGTCTGTCATTAAAACCAATCAGGGAAATGTCTTCCGGGATTTTGTAACCAAGCATATGAAACGCTCTTAAGGCACCGGCGGCAATGGTATCGTCATCACAGATAAAGGCAGTTGAGTGAACTGGAGAATCTTTAAAAATCCGGTAAATATCCTGGTAACTTTCTTCCTCAGAATAATGGACATAGTAGATGTCGTCCTGGGGTAGCTCCAGATGAAAATGCTTCATGGCGGAAAAATAGCCATCTCTGCGTTCGTCAAAACTGCTGATAGATTCAAGGCTGTGCAGATACAGCGAAAAAGAATACGTTTTCACAAAATAAGATTGACTTTTTAGACCGGCCTTATTATCATATAAATCATATTTAGTTACTATGAAATTAGGAATGGGAAAATTATCTGTTTTAGATAGATTTGAGAGGTTTACTGGACTGGCAGTGAGTAGAAATTTTTTCAGAGAGAGGGGAAAGGTACATGTCCATTAAGAAGATCGCAGAAAAGGCAGGGGTTTCACCGGCGACGGTTTCCCGGGTTTTGAATAATCCCAATTATAAATGTTCCGTTCCCGGACTCCGGGATAAGATATGGAAAACAGCTATCGAGATGAATTACGTGCCAAATGAGGCAGCCCGGAATCTGAAAAGAGGTGTTTCCGCGAAGCAGGAGAAAACCTGGTATATCAATATCCTGATGACAAGAACGGATTCTTCTACGACAGATCCGTTTTTTGCAGAGCTTCTTCGTGTGATCGAAAGTGAGATCCATGATAAAAACTGCATCCTTTCCAAAGTATGGTACATGTCGGTATTTTCTAATGACAGGAAGTGCCGCAGGGAAAATCTGGACCGGCTGATCGACGGAATGTATGACGAGGTAGAAGGGAAGAGGGATGGACTGATCATCATCGGCAGATGTAATAAGGAAGCTTTGAAGATACTGAACAAGAAATATAAGAGTGTGGTATCGGTGAACCGGAATTCTACCAATTATGAAGTGGATGAAGTCCTTTGCGATGGAAAAAAGATCGCGTCAGCGGCAGTGGAATATCTGATCTCGCTGGGGCACAAAAATATCGGATATATTGGACAGTGTCACAGTGAAGACCGGTACAACGGATATCTGGAAACACTGAAGAAACATGACCTGGATGTGATCCCGGAGTATGTTATCGAAACGAAGCAGACCGAGGCCGAGGGCTATGAAGCCATGGAAAAATTCCTCCAGTCAGATGATATGCCAACAGGAATCTACTGTGCCAATGATATTTCAGCCATCGGAATGCTGAAGTGCCTGAATAAATTCCGGAACCGGTATTATATGCCTTCGATCATATCCAGCGATGATATCCAGGAAGCACAGTTTACCAAGCCGATGCTGACAACGGTAAGTTTACCGAAAGAGGATATGGGAAAATTCGCACTGTATCTGCTGCTGGACCGGCTGAAGGGCGGACATTCCGGCATTGTGCGGATGGAACTGGAAGGAAAGCTGGTGATCCGGAACAGCTGCAGCAGTGTGGAAGACAGTATGTGGAGTGATTATTGTATCTGAGTAGCTGTTTGCAGTTCTGGCAGAATATATGCGTGAAAACGTTTTCAGATATTCCTATTTAATTAATGGGAATAATATGGTTTAATGTATTCAATCAGGATAACGTTTACAGAAAGTCACAGAGGTGACGAAAAGGAGTACATAGATCATGAAAAGAAAACGCATCGCAGGTGTCTGTATCGCACTGGCAGCAGTGGTACTGGCAGGAACTTTCGCAGTATCAGGAAACAATACAAAAGATAAAAATCATGTGGAGATCATCAATGTGTCCTATGATCCAACCAGAGAATTTTATGAGGAATACAATAAGATCTTTGCAGATTACTGGAAAGAAGAAATCGGCCAGAGTGTGGATGTGATCCAGTCCCATGGAGGTTCCGGCAAGCAGGCTCTTGAGATTTCCAACGGACTTCCTGCAGATGTGGCGACACTTGCTCTGGAATATGATATCGATGCGATCCGGAATGCTGGTCTGATCGACAAGGGATGGATCGATGAATATCCGGATGACAGTGCTCCTTATACTTCCACCATTGTATTTCTGGTACGGAAGGGAAATCCGAAGAACATCCACGACTGGGATGATCTGACGAAGGATGGTGTGGGAGTGATTACACCAAACCCGAAAACTTCCGGTGGTGCCCGCTGGAATTACATGGCAGCCTGGGCTTATGCCAATGAGAAATATAACGGCAACGAGATAGAGATGAAGGTTTTTATTAAGAAGCTTTACAAAAATGTCCTGGTTCTGGATTCCGGAGCAAGAGGTGCCACCACTTCTTTTGTGGAAAACGGACAGGGTGATGTGCTGATCGCCTGGGAAAATGAAGCGTTTCTTTCTGTAAGGGACAATCCGGATGATTACGAGATCGTAACACCGAGCATCAGTATCCTGGCACAGCCGTCCGTTGCTGTTGTAGATGAAAATGTAAAAAAACACGATAACGCAGATGCCGCAAAAGCTTATCTGAAATATCTGTATTCCGATGAAGCGCAGGAGCTGATCGCTGAGAATTATTACAGACCGGTCAATCAGACCATCCTGAAAAAACATGCAGATACTTTTAACCTGAGTGTGAAGCTGACTACTATCAAAGATTTCGGCGGATGGGATGCAGTACAGAAGAAACATTTTGTGGACGGTGGAGTGTTTGATGAGATTTATGAAGAGTAAAAAAGCATAGCGGATACAGAAAAGAGGGGAGACAGAAATGAAGAAACAACAGAGTAAACGGGTGATACCAGGCTTTGGGCTGACAATGGGAGTGACTTTGGCGATGCTGAGTATCGTGGTTCTGATTCCCCTTGCATCTCTGGCAGTTTATTCGGCGCGGCTGGGATTTCGGGAATTTATCCAGGTGATCACGAGACCTCGAGTTTTGTCCGGATTTTACGTAAGTTTTATTACCGCATTTGCGGCCACGGTGGTGAATGCCATCATGGGACTGATCCTTGCGTGGGTGCTGGTAAGATATGATTTTCCGGGAAAACGGATCATGGATGGAATGATCGAGCTGCCGTTTGCGCTGCCAACTGCGGTTGCCGGTATCTCGTTGACATCACTGACATCCGACAAAGGGCTTGTGGGAAGTTTTTTTGCAAAGTTCGGGATCAAGATCGCGTATACCAGGATCGGTATCACGGTGGCTCTGATCTTTGTGGGAATTCCGTTTGTAGTCCGGGCTATTCAGCCGGTGCTGGAAAAACTGGATGGTTCCTATGAAGAGGCAGCACGTGTCATGGGGGCAAAACCATTCACCATTTTCCGCAGGGTAATTTTTCCTGAGCTTCTGCCGGCAATGCTTTCCGGTGCCGGACTTGCTTTCGGACGCTGCCTGGGAGAATACGGAAGCGTTGTTTTTATCGCAGGAAATAAACCATATTATACAGAGATCACACCGCTGATCATTATGTCAAAACTTCAGGAGTTTGATTATGAAAGCGCAACATCTATCGCACTGGTTACACTGGCAGTTTCATTCCTGATCCTGTTTGGCGTAAACATGGTGCAGGCAAGAAATACGAAACGAATCAGAGGGAGGGACGCGTAATGGACGAAAAAAAGAAGCAGGCTTCCGGGCCGGTGAAATGGATCCTCATCGGGATCTCCGTGATCTTTCTTTTTGTAATGCTGGTGCTTCCGCTGGTGGTTGTTGTGACCCAGGCGCTGAGTAAAGGCTGGGAGTGCTATGTGCAGGCTGTGACGGATTCTTATACGCTGAAAGCTCTGGCGCTGACTATTGAGGCAACGGTGGCTGCTGTTGTATGCAACACGATCTTCGGACTGTGTGCAGCATGGGCTATGACCAGATTTCATTTCCGGGGGAAAAAGATCCTCACAACTCTGATCGATATTCCGGTTACGGTATCACCGGTTATCGCAGGTCTTATCTATATTCTGGTTTTTGGAAAACAGAGCCCCCTTTATTCTGTGCTTGAAAAAGCCGGAATTCAGATCGTGTTTGCGGTTCCCGGAATTATCCTCGCAACGATCTTTGTTACATTTCCATTTGTATCCAGAGAGATCATTCCGGTCCTGGAATCCATAGGATCGGATGAGGAAGAGGCGGCAGCACTGATGGGAGCCAAAGGCTGGACCATTTTTACAAAGGTGACATTTCCGCATATCAAGTGGGCATTCCTCTATGGCGTTGTGCTGTGTACAGCCAGAGCCATGGGAGAGTTTGGAGCTGTGTCCGTACTGTCCGGACATCTTCGTGGAAAAACAAATACACTTCCGCTTCATGTGGAAATTCTTTATAACGAATTCCAGTATGTTCCGGCATTTGCGGTTTCTTCGATCCTGGTGATCCTGGCGGTGATCCTTCTGATCGCAAGAAATGTTCTGGAGCATAAAGGAAAGGGGGAAAAAGGCGATGTACGTTGAGTTAAAAAATATCAATAAAACATATGGGGATTACAAGGCATCTGATAACGTAAGCTTTGGTATCGAAAAGGGGAAGCTGATCGGTCTTCTGGGGCCCAGCGGAAGCGGAAAAACTACGATTCTCCGTATGATCGCCGGTCTGGAGCAGCCGGATAGCGGTGAGATCATCATCGACGGAAGAGTGGTCAATGATGTGCCTGCCAGCGAGAGAGGCATTGGATTTGTGTTCCAGAATTATGCTCTTTTCCGGTATATGACGGTGTATGATAATATTGCATTTGGCCTGAAGGTACAGAAGGCGGACAAGAAGTATATTAAGCAGAGGGTTATGGAACTGGTAGAGCTGATCGGGCTGAAGGGCCTGGAGAAAAGATATCCGAGTCAGCTGTCCGGTGGTCAGAGACAGCGAGTGGCTTTTGCCCGGGCTCTGGCTCCGAATCCGCAGCTTCTCCTTCTGGATGAGCCTTTTGCGGCGATCGATGCAAAGATCCGTACGGAGCTTCGAAGCTGGCTGAAGGATATGATCGAGAAGCTGGGGATCACCAGTATTTTTGTTACCCATGACCAGGATGAGGCTATTGAGGTGGCGGATGAAATCATCATCACCAACCGTGGACGGATTGAGCAGAAGGGTACACCACTGGATGTTTATCAGAATCCGGATACTGCGTTTACGGCGGGATTTTTCGGGCAGACTTCTGTGATCGATGATTACCAGGTGTTCAATCACTTCGAGGAAGTTCCGGGAGGCGAAAAAGCCATTGTCCGTCCGGAGTTTGTAAAAGTGACTAAGAAGAACGAGGAACAGAAATATAAAAGCTCCGCAACAGAGGGCGTCGTAGAACGAGTCGCATTCCGCGGCAGCAGCCTGGAACTGAAAGTCCGTGTAGGAAATACCACACTCAGCGCCAGAAGAAGCCTTGATGAAGAACCCGTCCGGGAAGGTGAAGTTGTGGATGTTTTCGTACAGAGGATCTTTGTGACGAAAGGAAATGAAGCCGTGTTGCTGCATAATACAGCTATGGTTGAGGATTGGCTGGTGATATAAAAAAATGCCGCGGGAGCGGCATTTTTTTATGAGCAAGTAGCGCTAGCGGATTGCGAATATCATATGATGTGGCCGCGGGAGCGGCATTTTTTTATATATGTGAAATTTTCACACCGTAATATTCTGCAAGGGAATCTACCAGATCATCACGGATTTTTTTGTGGTCATTTCCATCTAAAGACATAACGCAGGATACCATATGGTGTTTTTTATCAACGACGCAGTATTGGCCGTAATTGCCGGACAGGATTAGTGTATCTTCCATAGGTCCCATATATATGAAATATCCATAACCATAGCTCTGGTAATCCGGATGCTCCGTCAGTGGATTGTAAGAATCGATATGTTTCTGACAGGCATCAATCACGAATTTTTTTGGGACGATCTGTTTTCCGTTCAGAGCACCTTCATGCAGAAGCAGATGCCCAAAACGGGCCAGTTCATCAATCGTCAGATACAGTCCATTAGCTGCCATGCAATGTCCCTGAGGGCAGAGGGTCCAGTCCGGATTCGGGATGCCAATTGGTTCAAACAGACGATATCGCAGATAATTCAACAAACCGGTTCCGGATTTTTCTTCCAGAAGAACAGACAAAATATAGGAACAGAAATTGCTGTACACGAAATGGGTACCTGGTGTATAGGGAAAAGAATCATTCTGGAAAAAATATCTTACCCAGTCTTTTTCTCTGTATCGTTCCGGACCGTCGCAGAAAAAGAGAGGATCTTTCTGACCGGATGACATCGTAAGCAGATCACGGATCTTTATTTTGTAAAGATTTTCGGAAGGATCAGATGGGAAATATTTTTCAAACCAGGGATAAATATATTCATCAAGAGTGATCAGTCCTTCGCGTTCTGCGATACCAGCAGCCATGGCAACAAAAGGCTTGCTGATAGACCATATATTTAATCGGGTTTTTACCGGAAAAAGCCTGAATTCTTCTTTTAAAACATCGTTTTTATATATCTGGGCATAGATAATATTGGAATGATGATGTTTAGATTTTTCAAGAAAAATATCTAAAATTTCCTGCATGATAATCCCTCCCTGTAATTATTATTCGTAAAAAAGATCAAAGTCTGAGTAAAGTTCTTCCAGGTCATGAAGGCGTGTACTGATGGACTTGCACTTGCTTTTTCGGATTTTTGCAACAATGCTGTCAAAAAGACAATAGAGACAGGAAAAGGAGTTAAATCCCATTTCATTGAGATTGATCTCTGTAATGACCGCATGATCTGCCAGAGACCATGCCGGTGATGAAATACTGTCTGTGATGGCAAGGATCTTTGCACCATGGTTTTTGGCAACCTGTGCGTATTTCAGTGACCATTTGGTATAGCGGGCAAAAGAGAGCAGAAGAACAACAGTATCTTCAGAAGCTTCCGTGAGATATTCAAAATGGGGATCATAAAATTCATGAACCACCTTGGTATTTCCAAGAAGCTGATTCAGCAAGGTTCCCATCCAGAGTGCTGCACTGTAAGAGGAACGGGCGCCTACAATCAGACGTTTCTTCGCATTGGTCAGATAGGTAACGATCTGATCCATATCATCCTGACTCAGGTGTGAAGCCCAGTTTTCCATGGAATGGAGTTCTTTTGCAATGATGTTCTGATAGAAATTCCCATTGTCCAGTGTGTCATCTGCTGTAGCTGTGGGAATGGAAAGAATGTCATTCTGTACAGTTCTCTGCATCTCGGAAAAACTTTCAAATCCCAGAGAATAAGCGAGGCGTATGATAGTGGTTTCGCTTACGGAAATTTCCTTGCTGAGTTTCGCAAGGGTGGAATAACTGAAAGAATCAAGGTGTTGTAATATATATTCGGCAACTTTCTTCTGACCGGCAGAAAGAGAAGATATTTTTTCACGGATCAACTGTTCTATTTTCATGAAAACCTCCTGTATTGTACGATTAGTATAATAAATTATAACAGGTGTAAAGTTTGATTACAATATAATGGAGTAAAAAATTCTTCTTGATATAAAAAAGATGTAAATAATGCACAAATTAAAGTGTGTATTTTTAATAATATTGTCAATAGAAATCTTGAAACCTAGATGTTAATATAGCATTAAATAATTCATATGACGTCAGAAAAAGAATTAATTGCACTATTAATATTAGAGCCAATAAAAAAGGGGGGCTTTTATGTCGTCAACAGTAAAGGAAATAAAAGAAAAAACAGGTTACCTGAAACGAAGTGATCTTTATACAATCGGTGTAGGACAGGCGATTGGATCGGGTGTTCTGACACTGATCGGACCGGCAATTCTTTTGACTGGTCAGTCAGCATGGCTGGCATATGTAGCTGCATGTATCTGGGGATTTATGATGATTGCACCAATTCCATGGATCACATCTACACTGAAACTTGGAGGAGGATTTTATTCTCTGGTAGGAGATATGGCCGGCAAACGAGTTGCCGGTATGTATGCAGTAGGATTTTTGCCACAGACGATCAATCTGGCGACTTATGGTGTGGCAATTGGTATGTATGCAAATTCCCTGTGGCCGCAGATCAATGCGAAATGGTTTGGAATTGCAGCCCTGAGTGTGTTCTTTGCCATCAATCTGTGTGGTGTGGATGTAATGGCGAAGGTACAGAAAATTCTGGTTATCCTGCTGTTTGTTGCACTTGGTCTGTTTATTGTTCTGGGATGCCTCCAGCTGAAAAATCCGGTGTTTGAGTTTACAGCACCAGACTTTTTCTCCAATGGTCCATCCGGATTCTTTTCCGCAATCATGCTGTATGTATATTCAACAAACGGATATTCCTGCATTATGAATTATGGTAAACAGGCAAAAGAAGCACATAAAGATATTCCAAAGGCACTTCTGTACTGTATTCCGACACTGATGGTTGTATATGGCGGTGTTGCAATTGTAGCAAGTGGTGTGCTTCCTCTGGATCAGGTAGCCGGACAGCCGCTTACCCTGGTTGCAAAAAATATTTTAAATCCGGCACTTTTCACAGTATTTATGATTGGTGGTCCGGTACTTGCACTGTCTTCATCCATTAATTCAACAATTTCCAATAACTGTATTCCGGTTGCACAGTCCTGTAAAGATGGATGGCTTCCGAAATCATGGGCAGCTCAGAACAGAAGAGGGGCTTACTGGAAACTGATGACATTTACTTATCTTATGGGAATATTACCTGTGTTACTGGACTTTTCTATCAGTGATGTTGTAAATAATATTATGCTTCTGGCATCAGCACTGGCATTTCTGCAGATTTATGCTTATTTCCAGCTTCCGAAAAAACATGCAGAAGCATGGGAAAAATCACCAATGCATATTTCTAACGGAAAATATTATTTCCTCTGCTGTTTGAGCCTGTTTGCATATATCTGCATTTTTATCAATTCTTGCAGAAGCCTGAAACTTCCGGTAGTAATCATCAGTCTGATAGCCATTGTAGTATGCATGGCTTACGGATGGTTTAGAAGTGTAAGTCCTGATGTAAAGATGGAAACAAGTGTGTGGGAGGATTAATGTTTATGAATAAAGACCAGAACCTGATTAATGAATTTGCTATCAAAACTTTAAAAGAAAATCTCAATGTTATGTATGCGCAGATATGGCGTGAAGGACAGTTAACGGCAGAATATAAAAGAATGCCGGTGAAAACCCGCCTGAATACCTGGTCTGCATGCAAAGGCGTGGTATCCTGTGCAGTGGGAATTGCACTGGATGAGGGATTGATTCAGCTGGATGAGAAGATCGTTGATATTTTTCCGGAGTATGTTCCAGAAAAAACAGAAGGATATCTTGGTGATGTGACCCTGGAAAATATGCTGACAATGACCACCGGTCTGGAAAGCTCACTGTTTTTCTGTGACTGGCCGGAACGTTATACAACACCGGACTGGATCAGATATTTCTTTGAGAACGCGAAGGTTGTAAATAAACCAGGAACCCAGTGGCTGTACAGTAATTTCAACACATATATGATCAGTTGTGCCATTGAAAAACGTGCGGGTGTCAACCTTCTGGAATATCTGAGAAATCGATTTTTTGAACCATTGGGAATTGGAAATCCGGACTGGACTTTGTGTCCGAAAGGTCATGTACATGCTGCGAATGGTCTTTATGTAAATATTGACGAGTTCACCAGATATGGACAGCTGATCCTTCATAAAGGAAAATACAATGGAAAACAGTTGGTGCCGGAAGAGTATATGAAAGTTGCGACTTCCAATCTTGTAGACAATTCAGCGGCAGGAAGTCCGGGAAATCTTTATTCCGGTTTTGGATATGGATATCAGTTTGTCATGAATCCGGAAGCCGGTTCCTATCGATCCGATGGAAATTATGGTCAGTTCTGTCTGGCGTTTCCTGACAAGGATGCAGTAGTAACTGTAATGTCTCTGGAGGGGGATTTCCAGAAAATAGGAAATCATCTATGGACTACAGTGGTTCCGGAATTGTAATATACTCTGGTTGACAAAACAGAGTGGAAAGCATGAGATAATAGTAGCTAAGAAATGTGATGAAATTCAAACATTGGCAAAAACGAAAACCCCGGAAGTGTGCGAGCCTTCCGGGGTTTTCTATTCCGTTATGTAAGGTGGCTTAAGCCTTTCAGGCTTGACATTAATCATAATTCGCCTTATACTAAGCATTGTAAATAACAGGGGAGCTTGTGATGGCAGGCTGAGAGGAAGTCTTCAACTTCGACCCTTATACCTGATTTGGATAATGCCAACGTAGGAACGTATAGGATGAATTTACGGGAGATACTTTGGTGTATCTCCTTTTTTATTTATGATCAGGATTTACAAGGAAGGGCTTAAGAGCAGATGCTTTTAACCCTGGTATCTACAACGGAATACAGGAAATTTTGAGAGTGAACTGAGTTCATGAAGGGGTGCACCACCGCGGGTGTATTTCTTTGTGGACTCTTTTTTTATTCTCGGAAAGGAGAGCTTATGATCACAGTAAACGGCGAGAAAAGAACACTGGAAAATCCGGTGACAGTAACCGAATATCTGAAAGCCTGCAATTATGTTCCGGTGCAGGTAGTAGTTGAACTGAATGAAGAGATCATCAAGAGAGAGACTTACGATACAACAGTGCTGAAAGACGGCGATGTTGTGGAGATTCTGCAGTTTATGGGCGGCGGAAGCTGCTGAGATAAAAGGCGATATTATTATGTAATTGACAGATAAAAAGAAAGGTGGACATAAAAAATGACAACAGCAAACACAAATGAAGACAAACTGATCCTGGGAGGCCATGAGTTTACTTCCCGTTTTATTCTTGGTTCCGGAAAATTTTCTCTGGATCTTGTAAAAGCATGTATCGAAAAAGCAGGAACACAGATCGTAACACTTGCCCTGCGCCGTGCAAATGAAGGCGGACTTGCCAACATTCTGGACTACGTGCCGAAGGATGTTACACTTCTTCCAAATACATCCGGTGCCAGAAACGCACAGGAAGCAGTCCGTATCGCAAGACTTTCCCGTGAGCTTGGCTGTGGAGATTTTGTAAAGATCGAAGTTATCCATGATTCCAAATATCTTCTCCCGGATAATTATGAGACTATCAAAGCAACTGAGATCCTTGCAAAAGAAGGCTTCGTTGTCATGCCGTACATGTATCCGGATCTGAACGCTGCCAGAGATCTGGTAAACGCAGGAGCTGCCTGTGTAATGCCGCTTGGTTCTCCGATCGGTTCCAACAAAGGAATCTGCACAAAAGAATTCATCCAGATCCTCATAGATGAGATCGACCTTCC
This sequence comes from Blautia luti, assembly GCF_013304735.1. Lineage (GTDB taxonomy): Bacteria > Bacillota > Clostridia > Lachnospirales > Lachnospiraceae > Blautia_A. The sequence goes on along the minus strand of NZ_JAAITI010000010.1, from coordinate 16,777 downwards.
GATCATTGTAGACGCAGGAATCGGCCGTCCGTCACAGGCATGTGAGGCTATGGAAATGGGTGCTGCGGCAGTTATGGCAAACACAGCCATCGCAACAGCAGGAGACGTCCGTGTTATGGCAGAGGCCTTTAAGAAAGCTATCGAGGCAGGAAGAAGTGCATACCTTTCCGGCATGGGAAGAACTCTGGAAAGAGGAGCCAGCGCGTCTTCACCGCTGACCGGATTTCTTCATGAATAAAATAGTTTAGAGATAATAAAAGTGCGAGAGGAGCGACATAACAACAATGGCAGAAACAGTACAGGCCAGTCAGCAGGACGGCCATTTTAATGAGAGTATCGTAAACGAAGAAATTCTGGAAGACATGAAAAAGAATCGTATCGACCACATGAAGTACCTTCCGGATATGGAACAGCTGGAAGAGTCTGATGTGATGGATCAGGTTATTTCCGCAATGAATGCATATGATTATGACAAATACACAGAAGCAGATGTACGCAGAGCCCTGGCCCATGACAACCGTACACCGGAAGATTTTCAGGCACTGCTTTCACCGGCAGCACTGCCTCTTCTGGAAGAGATCGCACAGGCAGCGCGGATCGAAACAAGAAAACATTTTGGAAACAGTGTCTGTATGTTTACACCGATCTACATTGCAAACTACTGCGAAAATTACTGTATTTACTGTGGATTTAACTGCCACAACAAGATCCGCCGTGCACAGCTGAATGAGGAAGAGATTGAGAAGGAAATGGCAGCTATTGCAGAAACCGGCCTTCAGGAAATCCTGATCCTTACCGGTGAAAGCAAATCCAAATCCAATGTAGAATATATCGGAAAAGCCTGCGAGATTGCCCGGAAATATTTCAAGGTGGTAGGTCTTGAAGTGTATCCGATGAATTCTGATGAGTATGCATATCTTCACAAATGCGGTGCAGATTATGTAACTGTTTTCCAGGAGACCTATAATTCTGATAAATACGAAACCCTGCATCTGGCAGGCCACAAGAGGATTTTTCCATACAGATTAAATACACAGGAGCGTGCACTGAAAGGCGGCATGCGAGGAGTTGGCTTTGCGGCGCTTCTGGGGCTGGATGATTTCCGTAAAGATGCTTTTGCGACGGGATATCACGCATACCTTCTGCAGAGAAAATATCCCCACGCAGAGATTGCTTTTTCCTGCCCGAGACTTCGCCCGATCATCAACAATGACCGGATCAATCCGAAGGACGTCCACGAACCGCAGCTTCTGCAGGTAGTCTGTGCATATCGCCTGTTTATGCCATTTGCAAGCATTACTGTATCCACCAGAGAGTGCGAGCGTGTCCGTGACAATCTGGTAAATATCGCAGCAACCAAGATTTCTGCAGGTGTCAGCACAGGAATCGGAAGCCATGTGGAAGACATCGAAGATAAAGGCGATGACCAGTTTGAGATTTCTGATGCAAGATCCGTGGACGAAGTCTTCAACGCCCTGAAAGACCACGGCCTGCAGCCGGTAATGAATGATTATATATATCTGTAAAAAGAGATAATGTCGCACAAGCGCATAGATGACTGCACAGCCAACAGGGGATAATTTCTGTGGAATATGTGGAAAACCACCCGCCCGAAAGAAAGATTTTTCAAGGCGGGTGTGGATAACTGTTTCAGAAAAATGAATGCAGAAAGATTTTTGCCAAACAGAGGGGAGTACTGGGAGAATTTGTTGGATTCACAAGGCTGATGACGTTTTCACATATACTCCCGGAACAATAAAATACGATGCAAAAATCAACAAAAACAACATAATATCGGCCGGAATCAGATATAAAAACCTGTGAAATCCGCAAAAACACCCCTGTTTCTGAAAACTGCTGAAAACGGTTTCTAATCTAACAGTTTTCATATGGACTTACTCATGTTTATAATAGCCCCAACAACAAAACACGAGGCAAAATACAGGAGGTAAGTATTATGAAAAGAAGATGGAAATCAGCAGTAGCAGCTCTTGCAGCAATAGCAGCGATCGGAAGCCTTACAGGAGTAACCACATATGCGGCGGACAGCGTCAGCATTACCAATGTATCTTATGACCCGACCCGAGAACTTTATGAGCAGTACAATAAGATCTTCCAGAAACACTGGAAAGAAAAAACGGGCCAGGATGTGGATATCACGCAGTCTCATGGAGGCTCCGGCAAGCAGGCACTTGAAGTTGCCAACGGACTGGAAGCAGATGTGGTAACACTGGCACTGGAGTATGACGTGGATGCGATCCAGGATGCAGGACTTATCGATGACGGATGGGTAGATGAGTTTCCGGAAGACAGTTCCCCTTACACTTCAACCATCGTATTCCTTGTAAGAAAAGGAAATCCCAAGAACATCAAAGACTGGGACGATCTGGTAAAAAAAGACGTAGGTGTGATCACACCAAACCCGAAAACCTCCGGCGGAGCAAGATGGAACTATCTGGCAGCCTGGGCCTATGCAAAAGATAAATATAACGGAGACGAGGATAAAATTAAAGAATTCATCGGAGATCTTTACAAAAACGTACTTGTCCTGGACACCGGAGCCAGAGGCGCAACGACCTCTTTCGTGGAAAACGGACAGGGTGATGTACTGATCGCCTGGGAAAATGAAGCCTATCTTTCCGTAAAAGATTATCCGGACGACTACGAGATCGTAACACCAAGCATCAGCATCCTTGCACAGCCATCTGTAGCAGTAGTCGATAAAGTTGTAGACAAAAGAGGCACCAGAGATGTGGCAGAGGAATATCTGAATTATCTCTATTCCGATGAAGCACAGCGGATCGCCGGTGACAATTATTACCGTCCGTCAAACCAGGATATTCTGAAGGAATACTCCGATGTGTTTGACCTGGACATCAATCTTGTTACCATTGATGATTTCGGTGGATGGAAAAAGGCACAGGAAACACATTTCTCGGACGGTGGTGTTTTTGACCAGATTTATGAAGGATAAAAATCAGAAGATATAATCAGACAAAACAACATAAAGAAGCTGCAGAACAATGAAGACCCAAGTTCTGCAGCTTCTTTTGCATAAATATGATGTGCCTTTTGCAACTGGAAAAAATGACAACGATCAACATCTCACGCAGTCATGAATTTTCCAATCTGCAAAATAATGGCAGAGGGGACAAAAGGATCAGGCATGGCTTCCTTCCACCAGAGAACAGCCATCCAGCATACGGATTCCATTTATAACATCTTCGTAAGTATCATACATTTCTTTCCACTCATCGGAGGCATCCTCAGAATACTGGCTGACAGTGGCAAGAAGATCGTATTTTTTACCATCCATTGCTTCGATACGACCGAGATAACCCTGCCATACACTGTCCAGAGGCTGGTCTTTGCCATCGTAATATCTGGCTTCCAGAGTCAGGACCGGAACATCTTCATTATAATAAGTAAGTTTATAGCCACCGTTTTCTGTTTCGGTTGTCTCATAATGGCAGAGATATTTCCAACGCTCCGGAGTGAGAACCTGGAAATGATCGGTCATGGCCATATCAATACGCTCCGCATAAATGAAATTTACAGATTTGATCAGTTCAGCTGCTGCTTTTTCGGCAGCTTTATCATAAGTATCAGATGGAGTCAGGATAAAAAGTCCAAATGTATAATCGTCAGTCTGGCATACAAGGGCATCTACATTTTTATCTTCCTCATTGACGGAAGTTACATACTGATATTTTGTAGCCGGATAAGATTCAAAAGTAAGGTCTTTCTTTGTAGTGATCTCACCTTTTACCGGATAATATTCCGCCAGAAAATCATTCGCGGAGGAATCCTCCAGAGAAGAATTAGCTACTTTTAAAACAGCAGCAGTGCTTTTTTCATCGTTTACATAACGTCGTTCGAAATAATTTTCTTTTTCGGGCATGGATTCTATGACCGTGTCACTGTCATGGAATCCAACCCGCATATGAAGCTCGCCGCGCTTTTCCGATTCAGAAGATTCTTCTGTATCTGTATTGGAAGAGGAACCGGGGTATGAAGAATCGGAAGTTTGCGAGGAGGAGTTTCCAGTAGTATTGGAGGAGGAATTATCTTCTGAATCGGAATATTCCTGAAGATTGCCGTAGTCATCAATATAATAGTCATCTCTGGAACCAATATAAGTAGTTCCGGTGGCATCTTCCAGCCACACACTGCCGTCCTCATAATAATAATGAGGCTCAAAATAACCGTCCTGTTCGGTCCAGCCGGCATTGTTGCCTTCCATCAGTTCACCGGAATCCGGGTCAGGGGCATAATTACCTTCCCCGATATATTCATCCTCGGAACCATTGCGGTACCAGTAATCTCCGTTTTCATCCTGCCAGATGTACTGACCGTCATCGGTTGGAGGGTCAGAAGCGAGGACCGGGACTGCAGATATGGAAAGAGCGATCGCGCCTGTTAAAAGAACTAAGATTTTTTTATGCATAGGCACCTCCTGATAAATTGCGCAGCAGTTATTCAGTTACTGTCCACGTATCATAAATTTTTACAAAATAAAAAGGATCTGTTTGTTAAGTATATTGTAACAGACAGATCCTGATATCCGGAAATGTGAAAAAAAAGAGACATTTACCGGCAGGTAAAAAGATATCCCTTCCCATAAACCGAGACAATGTCATATTCATCGGTATCCTCGGCACCGATCTTGGTCCGGAGGTTAAAGATATGCCGCCGTACCGTGCTGGTATCTGTTCCTGCACAACTGCCCCATACCGCTTCGTAGAGCTCCTTTGCAGAAAAAATCTTCTCCTGGTTTTCTGCAAGGAGACGCAGCAGAGAGAATTCGGTCCGGGTAAGACCTGTGTCGGCATTATTGAGATATGCATGGCCGTCCGAAAGATCCAGCCGCAGGCTGCCGATGGTGATCTGACGGGAGGACTGAAATTTTTCTTTTATTTTTTTTTCCATTCGTTTCTGGCGTTCCAGAAGCATCTGGATCACGGCCAGAAATTCATCGAAATTATAAGGTTTGGTGAGATAATAGTCGCCTCCCTGCTGAAGTCCTTCTACCCGATCCCGGATATCACTTTTTCCGGTGAGAAAAAGAACCGGATTCATGGTTTTTTCGCGGAAGCGGCGGCAGATATCCAGACCGTTTCCGTCCGGAAGCATAATGTCCAGGATAAGAAGATCCGGCAGATGTTCTTCAAGCTGATGACAGGCTTCGGCGGCTGTCTGTGCAGTGCGGACATCGTAGCCACGGCGCCGTAGCATCCGGCAGTTGGTATTCAGCACCTGTTCTTCATCCTCGACCATAAGGATAAGCGATTTCTTTTCATTCATTTATGATTCCTCCTCCGGAAGTGAGAAGAACACCTGAGTTCCCTCGCCTTCTTTACTTTTCAGCCATATTTTGCCGCCGTGGGCAGTGATTATCTGATGACATACATAGAGGCCTATGCCGTGCCGCCAGTAATCTTTATCTGCAGAAACATAACCCTTGAGTGCGTTTTTTCGCATTTCTTCTGACATGCCGGTTCCGGTGTCGGAGACGCAGATGGTCTGCCAGCCCGGTTCGCCGGAAAGAGAAATGGTGATGGTTCCGTTTTGGGTGTGCCGTTCTGCATTGGAGATCAGATTGGTGATAACCTGGATCAGCCGTTCCGGGTCTGCAGAGATTTCCGGGAGGTTGGGCTGTATCGTAAGGACCAGCTGGTTATTCCCGGGACTTGGATGACTGCTGAAATCTTTTTCCACAGAATGTAAAAGTGCTCCCAGATCTGATGGTACAAGGGAAAGGGCAAGCCGTCCCTGCTCAATGGAAACGGTATCCATAAGATCCAGCACAATCCGGTCAATCCGCATTACTGATTGTTCGATGGTGCGGAGATTTTCCTGCATAAGAGAGAAATCCAGAGGATCTTCCTCAAGGAGCTCGGAGGTGTCACGGGCGTGGAGAGCGATGGAGTTCAGAGGATTTTTGATCTCGTGGGCAACGGTGGTCAGGAAGGTGGACTTGGCATTATCAAGGGAGCGCAACCGCAGATTCTGTTCCTCCAGAAGGAGCTGCTGCTGATTATATTCCTTCAGATGAAGATAGAGAACACTGCCGCAGACAATACTTACAGAGACAAACGCAAGAAGAATATCTGCCAGCCGGTCAGCTTCCGTGGCAAAAGGAGTTACAGTGTCCGGGAAATGGTATGCAATCAGACACAGTCCTATATATAGGATAATCTCCAGCAGAGAAACGATCAGAGCCCGTCTTTTTTTCAGCATCAGCACGGTGAAAATAATAGCAAACACGAAGAAAGCCGGCATGCCGCCACGATAACCGCCGCTGGTAAAAAACATCACCGGAAAAACGATCAGAAAGATCACGACAATGGTGATCAGGTAGCAGCGCTGATATTTTCCACTGTAATAGGAATAAAGAAAAAGCCCTCCGGAGATTGCAACCAGCGCAAAATTGATCAGTACATTTCCCCAGGAACCGGTCCCGAGACTGAGAAAGGCCATGATCAGGCTGATCACAGTACCTCCCAAGGCGAGGATGTTGAACAGCCGGACGCGGAAATCAAGGGTGGGGCTGAATAAAGAGTGAAAAATAGTTCGGAGCTTCGGATTTATATTGATAGGGATCACCTCCTGCTTTTAATGTAGGTTTGTATGTCTGCGAGCATCTTTCTTTTGGGGTTGTAATTCCCGTAACTGCTATAATTGTACCATGCTGCTGTATAGTTGTGTACACAAAAAAATACATTTAATCCCATTTTCCTATTGACATACTATGAATAGTAGGTTAATATAAGTGTCAACAAAAGAAAGGGCAGAGGCTATGAACGAATACGGCTTTAATACAGGGCTGCTCCACGGCACCAATGAGAAATATCCGCAGGGTGCCACACAGGTTCCAATCTATCAGAGCAGCGCATTCCGACATGACAGCGCGGAAGACCTGGAGAAAATTTTTGATAATAAAAAAATGGGCTTCTCCTATACAAGGATCAACAATCCTACGGTAGAGTCCTTTGAGAAAAGAGTGACTATGCTGGAGGATGGAATCGGCAGTGTAGCATGTGCTTCCGGAATGGCGGCGCTGACCAATGCGTTTCTGAACATTCTGCAGGCAGGAGACGAGATCGTGGCAGCCTGCGGACTGTACGGCGGAACTGTGGAACTGTTTGATGATTTGAAGCCTTTCGGGATCTCCGTAAAGTACGTAAGTGAGAATAAGCCGGAAGCTTTTGAGGCAGAGATCACAGAGAAAACGAGACTTGTTTTTGCGGAAACTATCGGAAACCCCAAGCTGGACGTTACCGATATCCAGGCGGTTGCAGAAGTGGCACATAAGCATGACGTACCACTGATCGTAGACAACACGGTAGCAACCCCGTATCTGATCCAGCCACTGAAGCTTGGAGCTGACATCGTGGTTCATTCCTCTTCCAAATATATCAATGGAAGCAGCGATGCAATCAGCGGCATTCTTGTCTGTGGTAAGGGTCTGAAATGGGACCCTGACCGATATCCGGGACTTGCTCCATACCGGAAATTCGGACCATTTGCATACATCGCCAAACTTCGAAACGGACTTTTCCGGAACACTGGCGCGTGTCTTGCTCCGCAGAATGCTTTCCTTAATAATCTGGGACTGGAAACCCTGGGGCTTCGAATGCAGAGACAGTGTGACAACGCACTGGAACTTGCCAGATTTTTACAAAGCCTGGGTGGTGACATTGAAGTAAATTATCCGGGACTGGAAGAAAGCCCTTATCACGAAATTGCGAAAAAGCAGTTCAGGAATGGCTACGGAGCTATCGTAACCGTAAGAACCGGAAGCAAGGAGAAGGCTTTTTCCATTATTAATTCATTGAAGATTCCGCTGATCATCTCCAACATCGGAGACACGAAGACACTGGTCATTCATCCTGAATCCACTATCGCGGCACACATTTCCGATGAAGAGAAATTGCAGTCAGGAGTATTCGAAGACCTGATCCGTATCAGTGTGGGAATTGAAGATATTGAAGATTTAAAGAGAGATTTTAAAGAAGCGATAGAGAGTAACAGATAAAATCGATAGCTGCACGGCAGAGAAATGGAGAGTTCGTTATGGCAAAAGTAGATTACGCTACATTAAAAAAAGGTGGTTTCATGAGACAGAAGCAGAAAAATAATTTTTCTCTTCGTCTTGCCTGTGTAGGCGGTACGCTTACAGCAGAAAACCTTAAGAAAATCGCAGAAGTAGCTGAGAAATATGGTGACGGATATGTACATCTTACTTCCAGACAGGGAGTTGAGATCCCGTTCATTAAATTAGATGATATTGATGATGTAAAAGATGATCTTGCGAAAGGCGGATGCAAACCTGGTGTCTGCGGACCGAGAGTCCGTACAGTTACAGCCTGCCAGGGTAATGCAGTCTGTCCAAGCGGAAACATCAACAGCTATGACATTGCGGTGAAATTAAATGAGAGATATTTTGGAAGAGAGCTTCCTCATAAATTCAAATTCGGTGTTACCGGATGTCAGAACAACTGTCTGAAAGCAGAGGAGAACGATGTAGGAATCAAAGGAGCAGCACAGGTCAGCTGGAAAGAAGATACATGTATCCACTGTGGAGTCTGTGAAAAAGCCTGTAGAGAAAACGCCATCTCCTTTAAAGATGACAAGCTGGTGATCGACACAGAGAAATGTAACTACTGCGGCAGATGTGCAAAATCCTGTCCTGTAGATGCATGGTATGTAAACGAAGCATTTATCGTTTCCTTTGGCGGAACGTTTGGAAATCACATCAGCAAGGGACAGGAATTCCTTCCGCTGATCACCTCTGAAGAACAGCTTTTCAGAGTGACCGATGCAGCGATCCAGTTCTTTGATGACTATGCAAATCCGGGAGAGCGTTTTAAATTTACCATCGACTGGGTAGGCGCTGAAAAACTTCAGGAAGTTTTGAAAGGAGCATACAATGGCTGATATTAAAATTGATGATACAGTAGATATTACCGATGTAGTTTGCCCGGTAACTTTTGTAAAAGCAAAAGTAGCACTTGAGGAGCTAGACGACGGACAGATCCTGGCGATCAAAATGAACGATGGCGAGCCAGTACAGAATGTACCGAGAAGCGTAAAAGAAGAAGGACATCAGATCCTGAAACTTGAAGATAATGAAGATGGAACTTATACACTGATCGTAAGAAAAGTTGAAGAATAGGAGAACAGAGAAATGACAATCACAGTTGCAGGAAATAAAAAAGAATACGAAGACGGACTGAAACTTACAGAGCTTATTGAGAAAGAGGATATCGAAAGTCCTGAGTATGTAACCGTAACCATCAACGATGAATTCATCAGCAAAGAAGACGTTCCGAACACAGTTGTAAAAGACGGTGATGTTGTTGAGTTCCTGTACTACATGGGAGGAGGCGCAAGATAATGGCTTTTACAAATGAGCAGCTTGAGCGTTACTCCCGCCACATCATCCTGAAAGAGGTGGGAGTAAAAGGCCAGAAAAAGCTTCTGAATGCCAAGGTTCTTATCATCGGAGCCGGCGGACTTGGAGCACCGGCAGCCCTTTACCTTGCAGCAGCAGGTGTGGGAACAATCGGAATCGTAGATGCAGATGAGGTAGATCTTTCCAATCTTCAGAGACAGGTCATCCACACAACTGCAGATGTTGGCAAACTGAAAGTAGAGTCTGCGGCTGAGACTATGAAAGCCATCAACCCGGACGTTACCGTAAATACATATCATACATTTGTAGATTCCAGCAACATTATGGATCTGATCAAAGATTACGATTTCATTCTGGATGGAACGGACAACTTCCCTGCAAAATTCCTTATCAACGATGCCTGTGTAATGGCTGAGAAACCGTTTTCACATGCAGGTATCATCCGTTTCCAGGGACAGCTGATGACTTACGTTCCGGGACAGGGACCATGCTACAGATGTGCATTCCAGAGCCCGCCACCAAAGGATGCCGTACCGACCTGTAAGCAGGCTGGTGTTATCGGAGCCATGGGCGGCGTGATCGGAAGCCTTCAGGCAATGGAAGCCATCAAGTACATCATCGGACAGGGTGACCTTCTTACAGGAAGACTTCTTACCTACGATGCGCTGAAGATGACATTCCGTACCGTAAAACTTCCGAAGAACCATCACTGCCCGGTATGCGGCGACAATCCGACCATCACAGAGCTGATCGATTACGAGCAGGCTGTGTGCGAGCTGAAACACTGATCATATAGAAGTCAAAAGTGTCTGCTGGTGCAGGCAGTATAAATAAGTATAGAAACCCATTGGAGGCTGCGAAGATAATGCTGAAATTAAAAAAAGAAGATTACGAAAAAATATTAGACCATTGCAGAAAGGGACTTCCCAATGAGTCCTGCGGCCTTCTGGGCGGGACCATTGAGGGCGATGTAAAAACCATCGAGAAGGTGTATTTACTGACAAATATCGACGAGAGTAACGAGCACTTTTCCATGGACCCGAAAGAACAGCTGAGCGCGATCAAAGATATCCGTCAGAACGGATATCAGATGATCGGAAACTTTCATTCTCATCCGGAGTCTCCGTCAAGGCCTTCCGAAGAAGACAAACGACTTGCTTTTGACCCGAACATCGAATATCTGATCCTCTCCCTTATGGATGCAGAAAACCCGGTGCTGAAGGCCTTCGGCGTAGACAAAGAAAAAAATGTAACTGTACATGAGATTCAGATAACAGAGTGATGAGTATGAAAAACAGATTAAACACAAAAGAAATTACAACCGATGTGCTGATCATAGGCGGAGGTACCGCAGGTTGCTATGCGGCGCTGGTTCTCTCAGAACAGAAAGCCGGCAAGGTGCTGATCGCAGAAAAAGCAAATATCAAACGAAGCGGCTGTCTTGCAGCAGGTGTCAACGCCATCAATGCCTACATTGTAAAAGGCCGCAAACCTCAGGACTATGTAGATTATGCCACAAAAGATGCCGCAGGAATCGTAAGGCAGGATCTTCTTCTCACAGCTGCAGAGAACTTCAACGAAGTTACCGCGAAGATGGAGAAACTTGGCCTTGTGATCCTGAAGGACGAAAATGGCGATTATGTAGCCAGAGGAAACCGTAACATCAAGATCAATGGTGAGAATTTTAAACCGCTTCTTGCTGATGCCGTTCATGAAGCAGAAAATGTAGACGTTCTGAATTATGTAAACATCACAGACCTTCTTGTAAAAGATGGACAGGTTTACGGAGCGGTTGGCTTCTCTATTATGGAAGAAACAGCATACATTATCCGGGCAAAAGCAATTCTTGTTGCGACCGGAGGTGCAGCTGGTCTCTATAAACCAAACAATCCGGGATTTTCCAGACATAAGATGTGGTATCCGCCATTTAACACAGGTGCCGGATACGCAATGGGAATCCTGGCAGGCGCGGAGATGACATCTTTTGAGATGCGTTTTATTGCTCTTCGCTGCAAGGACACCATCGCTCCTACAGGAACCATCGCACAGGGTGTCGGCGCAAAACAGATCAATGCGGCAGGCGAGATCTACGAGACAAAATACGGTCTGACCACAAGCGAGCGAGTTTACGGAACAGTCCGGGAAAATCAGCTTGGCCATGGCCCGTGTTACCTGAAGACTACAGGGATCACGAAAGAGCAGGATGAAGATCTTCTGAAAGCTTATCTGAACATGGCACCAAGCCAGACTCTGAAATGGATCGAAAGTGGAAAAAACCCAAGTGAGCAGGATGTGGAGATCCAGGGAACAGAGCCCTATATCGTAGGCGGCCATACAGCTAGCGGCTACTGGGTAAACACAGGCCGTGAGACTACTGTGAAAGGTCTTTATGCAGCAGGTGATGTTGCAGGCGGATGTCCCCAGAAATATGTAACAGGGGCACTTGCAGAAGGAAAACTTGCAGCACTGGATATGGTGAAACAGTTTTCCGCAGGATCTCTGAAAGAAGCGGATATTACCACAGAAGCGGAGATCAAAGTTCAGGAAGAAAAAATCCTTTCTCAGTACGAAAAGTTCCGTAATGAAGATGCACCGGCATTTTCCGTTGAGGAGCTTGAGGAAGCCATGCAGAAAGTCATGGACGAGTATGCGGGAGGAATTGCTTCCAATTATCAGTTCAATGAGAAACAGCTGGATCTTGCAGATGAAAAGATCCTTAAGCTTCAGGCTCTTGCCGAAAAAACAGCGGCAGCAGATATGCATGAGCTGATGTTTGCATACGAACTTCGTGAGCGTCTCATTGTGTGCCGTTCACTGATCGCTCATCTGAAAAACCGAAAAGAGACCAGATGGCATTCTTTCAACGAAAATCTGGATCATCCGGAAACCGATGAGAAATTTTATAAATATGTAAATTCGAAACTGGAAAACGGCGAGATCAAGATCATTTTCCGTGACATTGTAAAGGAGGACACATATGAGCATACGAATTGATCAGAAAAAATGTGTTGGCTGCAGAAAGTGCAGTGAAGTATGTCCGGGAACCCTGATTGTCATGGAAGACAAAAAAGCCGTGATGAAATATCCGAAAAACTGCTGGGGCTGTGTTTCCTGTGTAAAGGAATGTAAAGCCGGCGCCATTGACTTTTTCCTTGGTGCGGATATCGGTGGTAACGGAAGTATCATGAATGTAAAAAGCGAAGGTGATATCCTTCACTGGATCATTACAAAAACAGACGGTTCCACATCCGTGATCGATGTGGATCGACGAAATTCGAATAAATACTAGAAAACAGGTGCTGCCGGTTTTGGCGGCCGGAACAGGAGGATGAGATCAGATATGAGTGGATTATCACATTTGGATGAGCTGGAAGCGGAGGCAATTTACATCATCCGTGAAGTTGCAGCAGAGTGCGAAAAGCCGGTAATGCTTTATTCTATAGGAAAAGACAGTTCTGTAATGCTTCATCTTGCGATGAAAGCTTTTTACCCGGAGAAACCGCCATTCCCGTTTCTTCATGTAAATACAACCTGGAAATTTAAAGAGATGATCGAATTCCGTGACAAGACTGCAAAAGATCTCGGGATTGAAATGCTTGAGTACATTAACCAGGACGGTGTGAAACAGGGAATCAATCCTTTTGACAGTGGTTCCGCATATACAGATATCATGAAAACACAGGCCCTGAAACAGGCTCTTAAAAAATATGGTTTCACAGCTGCATTTGGCGGCGGCCGTCGTGATGAGGAGAAAAGCCGTGCAAAAGAGCGTATCTTCTCCTTCCGTAACGCAGAGCAGGCCTGGGATCCGAAGAACCAGCGTCCGGAGATGTGGAAGCTTTACAATACTGAGATCAACAAAGGTGAAAGCATCCGTGTTTTCCCAATCTCCAACTGGACTGAGACTGATATCTGGCAGTACATTAAGAGAGAAAATATCCCGATCGTTCCGCTGTATTTTGCAAAAGAGCGTCCGGTTGTATACAGAGACGGCAACATCATTATGGTGGATGACGACAGAATGCGTCTGAACCCGGGTGAGGAGCCGCAGATGAAAAAAGTTCGTTTCCGTACTCTTGGATGCTATCCTCTGACAGGTGGTATCGAGTCTGACGCAGAAACACTGGACGAGATCATTGACGAGACTTTAAGCTCTGTGGAATCTGAGAGAACTACACGTGTTATCGATTCCGACGGCGGAGCTGCCAGCATGGAAAAAAGAAAGAGAGAGGGGTACTTCTAGGATGAGCGGATTACTGAAATTTATCACTTGCGGAAGTGTGGATGATGGAAAGTCTACACTGATCGGCCATATTCTTTATGATTCCAAGCTTTTATATGCAGACCAGGAAAAAGCCCTTCTTCTGGACAGCAAGGTAGGTTCCAGAGGTGGTGCCATTGATTATTCTCTTCTTCTGGATGGTCTGATGGCTGAGCGTGAGCAGGGTATCACCATTGATGTTGCATACCGTTATTTTACAACGGATAAGAGAAGTTTTATTGTTGCAGATACTCCTGGTCATGAGGAGTATACAAGAAACATGGCAGTTGGCGCTTCTTTTGCCCAGCTTTCCATTATTCTTGTGGATGCAAAACAGGGTGTTCTGGTGCAGACAAGACGTCATGCGCGTATCTGCGCTCTGATGGGTATCCATCATTTTGTATTTGCTGTTAATAAGACGGATCTTGTTGGTTACAGTGAGAGCCGTTTTAACGAGATCGTGAAGGATATCAATGAGCTTTCTGAGACTCTGGGTCTTCAGGATGTTGTGATTATTCCTGTCAGTGCTACAGAGGGTGATAACGTAACGAAGAAGTCTCCGAATATGCCCTGGTATACGGGGAAAGCTCTTCTGGAGCATCTTGAGACTGTGGATGTTTCAGAGGCTGAGAATGTCAGCGAGTTTTATCTTCCTGTCCAGCGAGTTTCCCGTCCAAACCATGAATTCCGTGGTTTCCAGGGCCAGATCGAGAGTGGCCGGGTTCATGTAGGCGATACCATCACTACGCTCCCCAGCAACGAGACAGCGGCTGTTAAGACGATCCTGGTGGGCAGTGATAACCGTGAGGAGGCTGTTGCAGGCCAGGCTGTTACCATTCAGCTGGATAAAGAGGTGGATGTCAGCCGTGGCTGTGTTCTTACCAATAATAATGAGATTCCGGTGGCTAAAGGTTTTGAGGCTACGCTTCTCTGGATGGATGATTCCAGACTTGAAGTGGGCAAGGAATATCTTGTGAAGCTTGGTACCAAGAAGATCGCAGGTGTGGTTAAGAGTATTGAGTTTAAGACTGACGTGAATACCGGGGAGCATCTGCCTGCGGATACGATTGTGAAGAATGAGATTGCTTTGTGTAAGATCGGGCTTTCTGATAAGGTTGTGTTGGATGAGTTTAAGAAGAATAAGACTCTTGGGGAACTGATTCTGATCGACCGTGTGAGTCATATGACTTCGGCTTGTGGTGTTGTGGAGTCTGTGGATACTGAGGGTGAGAAGCCTTATTTCCAGAAGGATGATGTGAAGGTTGGCGGTTATGTTTTTGAGGAGTTCTATTTTAACCTTGAGAATGCGCTGCTTTCCAAAGCGGATAAAGAGGTCAAGACTTATCATGTAGGGGATACTGTACCTACAGAGGGTGATAGCTTCGAGTATCCGGGTTATTTTGATATTGTATCCCTGGAGGACAATGCAGCTGTTCTTATTCGTGATAAGAAGGTGCTGGATATTATTCCGCTGGATAAGTATGCCTTTATGGGACTTCCTGTTGTAGATGAGAGAGGTTTTGCGCTGGAGATCCGCAGTAATGATGATTATCAGCAGTTCCTGGAGGAGTTTAAGGGGGCTGATAATAAGTCGGAGTTTCATAATAAGTGGTTTAAGTTTGAGACTTATAGGAAGATTGTCTGCACGGATAATTTCTGGATGATCTAACGAAAAACTGTATCAATAACATTAAGAGGCTGCATGGGTGTGCAGTCTCTTTTTTTGTTGAATTTGAAGGTTGTTGAGCCATCAGCGCTGCGCTGGATGGCTGGGAGGGTGGGCTTCTGCGGGAGGTTGTTGGTGATTGGACGGTTTGGTGGCTGACGGGACGCCGAGGCTCAGGATACTGTCCGGTCTGCGGCTTCGTCGGGGGCTGGCTTCTAAGATGCCGAAAATCTGCTAAAACCGTTTTCCAAAAGTCCGAACTCGCTTCGCTCAAACAGCGAACTTTTGAAAAACAACGCAGATTCCCGCCATCTAAGAAGCGCACCCCTCCTGTAGAAGCAGAGCCAGCCAGTATCCTGAGCCTTGGCTGTGCATTCAGGCCGGAAAGGAGAAAACAAGCCTGCAGAGGGACGGAGGCGGGCGCTGTGGCGCCCTGTCCTGGTTGTGTGGAGTTTCTTATAGTGTATATGGATTAAATTGGTGAAGGGAAGTATTTTGAAATAGAGTGGCATATAGAAAACTAGATCGGCAAAGAGAACCATTTTGAATATCGTAGCATACAGAAGATTGGATCGGCAAAGAGCTACATCCTGAATACCGAAGAATACAGACAAGAGTCAACTGTGTTACACATCGAAGATGTAACACTGGTTTCCGTGCCCAAGAGGGTGGGGGGTGCAGGGGGAGGGCCTTCGGGCTTACGGAACTCTGAGATGGCCTTCCCCCTGCATCTCCCGCATTGAAAATGCGACCCGCGTAGCCCTATGCAATAAGGCAATAAACAACAGTATACATCCTTTGTTATTCCCCATCTATCGCAATACAATAAAATTAATGTAAAAAAATAAAAAAAGGTGTTGACAAAGCATATCGCCTTCCGCTATAATTAAACCTGCGTTTCGGATGAAAAGACAGAAGAAATGCACTCCAATTTAATAAGAAATTATGAGTTCGGAGTCTGGAGAAGTACTCAAGAGGCCGAAGAGGTGCCCCTGCTAAGGGTATAGGTCGCTAACGCGGCGCGAGGGTTCAAATCCCTCCTTCTCCGTTATTTTTTTGAAAAAAATAAACTTTTCAAAAAAATGAAAAAACTTGTTGACAAACGCTTGCAAACATGATAAAGTAAACAAGCTGTCAGCGAGACAGAAATTCATCAAAAAAGAATTTGAAAAAAGTTGAAAAAGTACTTGACAAATGATTTGAGATGAGATAAAATAAATGAGCTGTCTGAGAGACAGAACGAAAAACCTTGATAACTAAACAGTGAAACACATACGATTCTCGAAAATTTCTTTACATTTTAAAGAACGGTTTTAACAAACCAAAAGCAGTAAAAACGAGAGATAGCCAAACGGTTGTCTTGAGTAAACGAATCAAACATTTTATCAGAGAGTTTGATCCTGGCTCAGGATGAACGCTGGCGGCGTGCTTA
>NZ_JAAITI010000101.1 GCF_013304735.1 Blautia luti | reverse complement strand
GTCGGTAACTTTATGGGACTGATCCCGGAGAGTATGGGCAAAGCCAATATGTACGGTGTGGAACTCGACCCGGTTTCGGGAAGAATCGCAAAACAGCTTTACCAGAAAAACAAGATTGCAGTACAGGGATTTGAGGAAACCAGTTATCCGGACAGCTTTTTTGACTGTGTGATAGGCAATGTTCCATTTGGGGCGTATCAGGTCAGTGACCGCAGATATGACCGGCATCATTTTATGATCCATGATTATTTTATTGCAAAATCCCTTGATCTGGTGCGTCCCGGTGGCGTAGTGGCTGTGGTAACTTCCAGTGGAACGATGGATAAGCAGAATCCGGCAGTGAGACAGTATATCGCAAATCGGGCAGAACTGCTTGGAGCCATCCGATTACCGAATAATGCGTTCCAGAGAAATGCCAATACCAGTGTTGTTTCTGATATTTTGTTTTTCCAGAAAAGGGACAGGGCATCCATTGAGGAACCGGAATGGTTAAATTTAAAGGAAA
>NZ_JAAITI010000100.1 GCF_013304735.1 Blautia luti | reverse complement strand
TAAAATCGGAATTTCAGGAGGTGTTTTTATGCCACAAATGAATAAGGGAGGAAAATTTATTTTCGGGAAATCACTCATTCGGACGGATGGAACATTGCGGATTCCACCGCAGGCAATGGAAGAATATCACATTGCAGATGAAGGAAAAGTATATCTTTTTACCGGAAGTAAGATTACCGGTGGCTTCTGCGTCACCCGGAAAGGCCTTTTGCATCCGTCGAAACTTGGTCACATTTTGGACGATACTCCACCGTTGCTTGACTACTCAGCAGGTTCTGGCGAATTCATCAAATACAAGGGGCGTTCCTACTGCTGGGTAGAGATTTCACAGGAGGGGCAAATTCTTCTTACGAAGAAAATGATGGATTTTTTGAAGGTGAGACCCGGAATGGAGCTGCTCTCTATCCGCAGTAGCGACATCGCGTTTACGATGGGAGCTAAAGGACCGCTATTGGAAAAAGCAGAAAACTATGATGGTGAAATTCCGCTTTTTTAAGTGTAACAATT
>NZ_JAAITI010000099.1 GCF_013304735.1 Blautia luti | reverse complement strand
ATCTTCTATACATACACAATCATAAGCATTGGCTATCTGCCTTGACTGCTTATGCAGGAAGTCTTTTCTTTGATTGGAAACCTTTTCATGAAGTTTTGTCACCTTAATCCTCTGCTTATTACGATTGCTTGAACCTTTCTGCATTTTGGAAAGCCTGCGTTGTTCTCTCGCTAATTTTTTCTCCGCATTTCTGTAATACTTCGGATAGGCTGGCTCCTTACCGTTACTGTCACGATACAATTCGTGCATGGAAAAATCCATACCTAAAAACTTTTGCATTTCCCTTTCCTGTACTTGATCTTCATACTCAAAAAGAATACTTGCATAGTATTTTCCGCTTGGTGTCTGACTTACTGTTACTGATTTCAGTCTATATTCCTCTGGAATAATCCTGTGCTGTTTTAAGCGGACTTGTCCAATCTTAGGCAATTTCAAATATCCGTTAGATATCGTTATGTTCCCATTGATGCAGACCGTAGAATAGCTGTTTTTATTCCGCTTTTTTGATTTGAACCTTGGAAAACCTGTTTTCAGCTGTTTGA
>NZ_JAAITI010000098.1 GCF_013304735.1 Blautia luti | reverse complement strand
TGCTTGACCTTTCGCTTCATCACCCTAGCGTAGGTGATGCGGTCTCTTGATTCTCTGTTGTATCACGCTCTCGCGTTTTACAACGGTGTTTGATTACTCTGTTCATAACAGATAAATCGATGTCTTCCTATCTTTGCGTTTGCATTAATTTCTTAATACTTTGCGTTTAAGGATATTTGATTAACTTAATCAAATTTCATGTATGCAGTTTTCAAGGTACAATGCTGACTGATGTTTTATCAGCCATCTGAAAGGAAAATTGCTTTTTCTCTCAGATCACTGGTAAAACCAGCATCTATCACATCAGGTTTCCCTGTTCTTCTTTCTTTTGATCTGGCGCCCACCTGCTCTCCCACACCGTCTCCAGTGCAGTACCATCGGCCGATTGGGTCTTAACCGTCGTGTTCGGGATGGGAACGGGTGTTTCCCCCAACCGCATCGGCACCAGAAATATCTTAGCTTGATAACTCAACAGTAAAACACATCTTCTCTACTTTTTTCCTTAGAAAGGAGGTGATCCAGCCGCACCTTCCGATACGGCTACCTTGTTACGAC
>NZ_JAAITI010000097.1 GCF_013304735.1 Blautia luti | reverse complement strand
CGGAGTACCTTATTTGCCATCTGCTCCCGTTCATATTCCGGCATACGAGCATAATCTTCTGCCTGCAGGAACTGGTCATTCTTGATCAGATAAGCTACTCTATTTGCAACTTTATTCCAGGATAATAAAATTGACGTATATGGATTCCCATAAGCACCTCTTGCAAGAAACAAGCCTTTTCCATCATAGTTTGCGTGTGAATCATCGGCACCAGACAGTGCATGACTGCTTCCACCGATCCCATACTGTTCCTTGATAAAACCTGTCCTCGATCTTTCATCTTCATGAAGTAGATAAAAGGAATACGTCCTAAGCCTGCCCTGCGAATACGCTCCACCTCCTGCAAGATAAGCATCAATCTCATCCTGTGTAATGAACATCGGATGTTCTTTCCAGGCAAAGCCGTCCCTAACCTGATAAGGAATCACCTCATCCGCAAACTTTTGAAACTGCTTTGAGATATTTATAGGATTATAATGATGGAAACGCATAATAGAATGATTTTCTTCATAGGCTTCTGCCAGTGCATCCAGTCTTTCATTCAGTTCCGAAAGCCACTG
>NZ_JAAITI010000096.1 GCF_013304735.1 Blautia luti | reverse complement strand
TGGATAATTCCTTACTGGCTGTAAGGGATATTAACCATAAATATATTGTAGTAGAGAAAGTATTTTGGTAGTTACGGATTTAAGAAAAACCAAAATTCATGTCCCTGGCATACAATATAGCGCTCCAACCACTCATTAAAAGGAAGGTTAAAACGATCGGTGTCAGGAGCTGGATAACATAAATAATCGTCTCTACCTTCTAATACAGCTTGTAAATCCATGGTTATATCACCTATATCTTGCAGAAAAAGAATGGGAAGATGATAGGTGAATTCTGGATCAGATAAAATGGGTGTATTATTCCAAACCTCTTTTTGATTAAGAGCTTCTTTTAAAGAGTAGATGGTACAGCTGACTAGAGAACTACCCTCTTCTCCACAAAAAAGCTCCATTCCATTTGAACAAGATAAAAAGGCTTTATACGAAGCGGGAAGTTTCATGTTGGGAAAATATTTTTCAAATAACTGAATTTCTTCGGAGGATACAGGTGGGTAAAATTTATGAGTTACTTTTATAGAGAGTATGAAACTTTTTCTGTAAAATAATGTTTATAAGGTTCTTCTATGATACA
>NZ_JAAITI010000095.1 GCF_013304735.1 Blautia luti | reverse complement strand
GGCAGCAAAGAAGTTCCTGTCTAAAGGAAAAATCCATTATAAGGATCTGGTATCAAGAAAAACAGGGAGACAGTATGAAGCAACTGTGGAGATGGTCGATCCCGGAGAGGGAAATGTACAGTTCAATCTTATTTTTCCACAACGATAAGTAGTGTATTGCAGGCAGTCTAAGGACTGTCTGTTTTAATACAAATATATGAAAGAGAGGACCTTAGCATGAAGAAAAAAGGTAATTTTAGAAAAGTAGTATCTGGCTTGCTGGCAGGCATGACAATGCTTAGTACAGTGCTGTCTCCGATGACGGCATATGCAGCGGAGATCCAGCCAGAGGAAAAACCTCCACTTTATGAGGAAGTGAAAGACCTTCTGGATGAAGATGAGGTGGTGACTGCCAAAGATTATGAAATTGAAACAGGCAGTGTATTTGATGTGAAATCAGATTACACGGGACTGGAAATCAAGGATGATAACAAGGTCAAAGTCACATTTGAGGAAGCAAAGAATGACAAGGATGAGGATTTTACGACAGATCATGCGGACACTTACAAAGCGGTCTATTATGTGGAACCGGTAAATCA